>JACCXM010000286.1 GCA_013697005.1 Chloroflexia bacterium
GCTGTTTCCTATGCCGCGGACCCATCGGTATTCGCAGTGCAGTGGCACCCTGAGCTGATGTTCGAGCGAGACGCCGCTCACCTTCGTCCCTTCGTTCAACACGTAGACGCAGCCGCGGCCAGGCGCCCCGCACTTGCGACTGTCTGACTATTCCGGTTGCAACATGGAGGGCAACACGGGGGCCGGCAGTGCCGGCCCTCCGCTTGGGTGTTGTGGCTACGAGTCAGGCAATTGCCGCCACAACCTCGGGCTCACTCGGGACCGGCTCCGCGTACTCGAGGGAATCCTCGATGCCGGGACGCTGATCGAGGAAGTGTTGCGGCATGACGGCCGCCAGAACATCGTCCAACGTCTCGGCCAGAACAAATGTCATTTCCGCGTGCAACTCCTCAGGAAGGTCGTCAAGATCCGCCTCATTTCGTTTCGGTATGACAAATGTCTCAACTCCGGCGCGCCGTGCCGCAAGTGCCTTCATCTTGATGCCGCCGACTGGGAGCACCTGGCCGCGCAATGTGATCTCACCGGTCATCGCCACATCGTCCCGAACTGGGACCCCGCTCAACAGCGAAACCAAAGCCGTGGTCATGGCCGTGCCGGCAGAGGGTCCATCCTTTGGAATGGCGCCCGCAGGGACATGGAGATGAATGTCCGACTCTTTGAAAAAATCCTGATCTATCCCGAGATCTTTGGCACGCGAACGCACAAACGACATCGCTGCCGACGCGGATTCTTTCATGACGTCACCTAGCTGCCCGGTAACGGTAAGTGCTCCTTTGCCCGGCATGCGCGACGCTTCGATGAACATGATGTCGCCACCCACACCGGAGACACCGACGCCGATCGCAACTCCTGCCTGCTCAGTTCGCTGCGTTCGCTCCTCATAGAAGTGGCGCGGCCGGCCGAGATACTCGCGAACTTCCTCGGGTCCGATTGACGCGCTATAGGGGCGGTCCTCGGCCTTTCGGGTCGCGACCTTCCGCGCGACAGTGGCAATCTCGCGCTCCAGGTTCCTCACCCCCGCCTCTCGCGTGTAGTTCTGAATGAGGAACGTCAATCCCGCGCCGGTCCACTGCAGCGGCTCGTTTTTCAGACCGTGCGCCTTGACCTGTTTTGGAATCAAGAACCTGTTGGCTATGGCTTGCTTCTCCTCGTCGGTGTAGCCGCTAAGCTCGAGGATTTCCATGCGATCCCGAAGTGCTGCCGGAATCGAATCAAGAAGATTGGCCGTGGCAATGAACATCACTCGTGATAAATCAAACGCCACGTCGAGATAGTGGTCGCGGAACGTATTGTTTTGCTCGGGGTCTAGCACTTCAAGCAACGCTGACGAAGGATCGCCGCGCCAGTCACTCCCGAGTTTATCAACCTCATCAAGAACGAACACCGGGTCACTGGAACCAGCTCGCCGGATTGCCTGGATGATGCGGCCCGGCATCGCCCCGACATACGTCCGCCGGTGGCCACGAATCTCCGCCTCGTCGCGAACGCCACCGAGCGACATGCGGGTTAGCTCACGACCCAGTGCGTGCGCCACTGATTGTGCCAGACTTGTCTTGCCGACACCCGGCGGTCCGACAAAACAAAGTATTGGCTCGCGAGACTGAGGTGGTTCGGGATCGCCCGCCTCAGTGGCCGCGTCCTGCTTCAGCTTCCGCACCGCCAGATACTCAAGGATTCGATCCTTGATCTTTTCGAGATCGTAATGCTCGTCGTCGAGAATTTGTCGCGCTTTAGCGACGTTGATTTCGCCTTCAGTTCGTGCGTTCCATGGCAATGTCGTCAACCAGTCGAGATACGTCTTGATGACACCGTACTCGGCGGCGGCCGGCGGCAGCTTGCTCAAGCGATCAAGCTCGCGTCGCGCCTCCTTGGCGGCTTCTTCGGGCATACCCGAATCTTCGATCTTCTGCCGGAGTTCTGTCGCCTCGGCTTCGGTCTCAGTTCCCTCGCCGAGTTCCCGCTGGATCGCCTTCAACTGCTCGCGCAGGTAAAACTCACGTTGATTCTTTCCTAACTCCTCTTGGACATCACTCTGAATCTTCTTGCCAAGTTCGAGAACATCGAGTTCCTTGGAAATGAACGTGTTGAGCGCAACGAGTTTCTCGCGCACGGCGTCAAGCTCCAGGAGTCGCTGGCGCTCCTCCGGATCCATGCGCAAATTGGTGGCCACCAAGTACACCAGATGGCGAGGATCGTCGACGTTGAGGGCGGCGGTGACGAGCTCGTCAGGCATGTGCGCAACCAGGGAGACGAGGCGTTGAAACAGCTCGAGCGTGTTCCGCGTCAAAGCCTCGACCTCGACTGACTCCTCAACGATTTCCGGTGCACGTTGAATCCGGGCAATCAAATACGGCTCTTCCTGAAGGAACTCCAGGACACGCATTCGTTCGTTTCCCTGGACTGCCAGCCGCACCGTTCCATCGGGAACCCGCATCATCTGGTGGATCGTCGAAATTGTGCCCACCCGATAGACGTCGTCCGGGCCGGCGCCTTCCTGCTCAGTATCCTTTTGCATGAGCAGCGCAACCGTGCGATCACCGGACATGACCTCGTCAATCAATCGCAATGACCGCGGTTGCGCAGCAGCGAGAGGCACAACGGTTAGCGGGAAGACGACGGTCCCTCGGAGCGGCAAGACGGGGAGTTCCAAAATGTCAGCAACTTCGGAGTCAGCAATAACGATCGCTCTTTCCGCCGCATCTATGGGCGCCGATCCGCCGGCTGAGTCGTTTCTGACATCTACCACAACGCTCGGTTGCTTCACCTTGTCCTTGTCCGCTTTTTTCGAGCGAGTCTTGCGTTCTTCATTTTTGGCCATGATCTATTGCTCTCCTCGTCGCGACTCGTTCGCCACGACCGCATCCGGAGTCGGAATCGTAACCGCGGCCAACCTCGGGAGCGTGACCGTCAGAAACCCATCCACGTAATCGGCGGTAACCGCCGCAACGTCGACCGGGAATGGAAGTTGGATCGCCGCCTCGAATCGGCCGTACCGAACCCTCGATTCGTGATAGCGCTTTGGTTTGCCTGGAGATGAAACGCGACGCTCACCCCGGATTCTGACGAAGATGTCTTCGACGAGGATATGAACGTCGTCGCGAACTATGCCGCCTACTTCCGCCCGGATGATCAGATCAGCGTCAGTTTCAAAAACCTCGACCGCGGGTCGCCAAGGGGCGTAGCGATGATAAGGCGATCGAACGGTGACGTCGTCAAGATCGAAGGCAACCTCGATGTCAAAGATTGCATCAATCGATGGCGCCGACCGCCCCTGGCGAAACAGGATCACGATAGGTTCCTTTTCAATTTCCTTGGCGCCAACTCGTTTCCTAGCCACCGACTCCTATCGACCTCATCGACGAGGAGCGACAAATGGTCGTGCCATCCAATTCCCTAAGGATTATACTCCTATATCCGAAATCTTGCTATAGAGCGTATCAACTCGGCAGGCTATCGCGCTATCAGACTGGTTGAAGTCAAACTCTGTTCAAAGGTAGAAGAGCACGGCGCTTACCGCTCCCCAGATCACTGCTGAGAGCATCAATGCTCGGTCCGCTAATAGCATCGTTTCGGGTGCGCCGCCTTGACCGCGGTGATAGAGCAAATACAAATAGCGGAAAATCCCATAGGCTACCAGAGGAATGGTCAGCATCATCCGTTGATCGGATGGCGCGGATTCACTGTCGAAGGTGTACACCGAATAAGCGATCAATGATCCGGCTGCGGTCACCGCTATGGATTGGTCGAGCATGGCAAGAGAGTAAGTGTCGAGATTCTGGCGATGCTGACCCGCATTCTCGAGCGCCATGAGTTCGTGACGACGCTTTCCAAACCCGACCAACAGTGCCAGAAGCAACGTGCAAATGAGCAACCAAGGCGAAATTGAAACGGAGACGGCCACAGCGCCGCCGACGGCGCGGAGCACGAACCCAATGGCGATTGCGAAAACATCGACGATGACGATCTCCTTCAGGCCGATGTTATAGGCGGCGATGAGCAATGCATACGCCAGCGCGACTAAAAGAAAGCTCGTGTTGGTCACCGCAGCGCCAGCCAGCGCTAAAAAAATGAAAAGGCATCCAAAAAAGCCCGCGATCCCCGGTGAAATCCTACCGTCGGCAACTGGTCGAAAACGCTTTTCGGGATGCAATCGGTCGACATGCATGTCCCGCACATCATTAATCAAATAAAAACCGCTGCTGAGAATCGAAAACCACACTGCTGCCAGACTCGCGCTCGCGATCGCGTCCCGATCGGTAAGCTTTCCGCCAAACACCAATCCCGCGAAGACCAGTCCATTCTTGAGCCATTGCGCCGGTCGCATTGCCCGAAACAGGACGGCAAGAAACTCGCCAAATTGGCCAAGATGGAAATGAATGGAATCATTGCTCACGGGGTATTCCGCGAATCACCAGTTGCCGCCAAGCGACTACGAAGACGACGCTGGAAATGACCACCTATCGAATCAATAGATCGAGGTTCAGGGTCACTCCCGAGTCAGTGCTTCCGCTTCAAATTCACCTGCTGCGTTCCAAAGAAGCCAGCCGCTCACACCCATCGCCTCAGCTGCGTCGATTTGCGCTCGGACCTCGAGCGGACCGTAGGAAGAATAGCCTTCGAGCGGATACGTGAAATCCTGCAGCCACGGTCGCATTTTGTTCATCGTGCCCGGAACCCATTCCTGGGATTGCTCCAAAGTGTAAGTCACAGTTTCGGCGGGAAAATCGTTGGGATGCCCATCTACGGGGATGTTACCGGTGATGAAGTGCGAGGGATAGATCATCAGGCACACATAGTCAGCGAGTGGCGTCAAATCCTGAAGCGTTTGCCCAATTCCTTGATCGTCTCCGAGCAAAGCGATGATGGGGAACAGGTCAATTGCAAATTGGGCGCCGCTCGATCTCACATATTCGCTACCCAGTGCGACGGCCCCGGTAATCGCGGCGCGGCGACCGGCCTCGGAATAATCCAAGCCAAAATCCGCCGTGCTCAGATCGCCATCGGACGGAAATCGTATGTAGTCATATTGAATCTCGTCAAATCCGAGTGCGCCAAGCTCTGCACCCAACTCGGCGTTTGCGACCCACAATTCCTCGTTGAAGGCATTGACCCAGGGGGCGCCGTTCATATCAAACCAAAGACCACCGGTGACTTCATCACGGACCGCGAGGTCGGGTCTCCCTTGCGCAACGACTGGATCCTTGAAGACCACCATTCTCGCAATCGAATATATGCCATGCGCGTCAAGCTCGGAGAGGATCGCCTTCAGGTCAAGTACCGGGGTCACCATCCCATCGATCTCACGAAAGAATGGGACTGCCGTATCGTAGTAAATCGTGTCTTGTTTAACGTCGATCACGATCGCATTGATTTCAGTCGTGTCCGCAATTTCGAGCAGTCGATTCCATCGTTCGGGGTCACCCAAAACCCCAAGATTCGCATATACAGCCCTGATCACTTCTTGTTCGAGTGCGGCGACAACCTGCCGATTCTCACTGACGCTCAAAGTTTGTTCGGCGAAGCCTGGCGCCGAAATTCGCACCTCATCACTGGAATCGCTGCCCGTCAATCGAAATGATCCATCCTTGCTGGTAAACGTTTCCGCGGTTCCGTTTCCCGCCGTGATGCGCGCGTTTGCTATTGGTGACTCAGTGTTGTCAGTCACCCGTCCAGTGACGAACGTTGGGCGGAGGGCAATATCGATTACCGTTCGCTCTCCGACCTCTTCTTCCACGACACCGTGGTCCCCAGACGCGAACCGCACCACGGCGTCCTGCGGAACAGAACTGAACGCGTAGTTGCCCAGGTCATCCGTTTCAGTAATCTCTTCCGTTCCATCAGGCGCGGTAAGTGCGACAATCGCCCCCGAAATGCCGCGGGAGCTGGAGGCATCAATCAGCGTCCCGCGCAATTTTGCGGGCCGTAGCGCAACCTGCCACTCTCGAGCCCCGTCACGAGGTAGGGTCGTCGATATGTCGTCATATCCGTCCGATCGAATAAGGACTGAGGAATTTTCTGCCGTGGACTGCAAGGCGACCGAGCCATCGGTGTCCGTTTTGGCTACGGCGTCGCCAAGGACGATCTCGGCCCCGGAGATTTGCTGGCCGGTGTATCGGTCAACGACGCGCAGCGTAATCTCGGGCGGAGTTGATAAGCGTGGCAACGCGATCGTAGCCAAAGCGAGCACCATTGGCACGGTGAACAATGCGATGCTCAACGGCCAGGTGAGCCGAGCGGAATTCGGAGATCTGAAAGACCGAGCGGGAGACCTAGGTATAACCGCAGCACGGCTCATTGCTTGATTAGAGGTGCGGCCAAAGCGGACGGCCGATTGTCTCGACTGCATTCTGCTGCCTTGGCGGAAATATCGGAGTCTTGTCGATTCAAGATGCTCAGGCGGAAGCTTACCCAATGTTGGTCGATCAGGAGCATGATGTAAAGCGGGAGTCATGCGGCGGGAGTGTAGCATACCGTCCGCGGCATCTTTGCGCGCGTTGGTTGCCCACTGGGGCCAACTCTATAATCGGATGTGGAGAACATATGTATATGCCAGGACATCGGGCGCCGCGGCGCTGGTTCCAGGGTGGGCGATGGTAGATATCCAGACGCGCGATGTCTTCGCCTTCATGCGGTCTGACCTTTTGCAAGTCGAGGAACGTCTGGAGCAATCTGCAAAAGTTGACTTTCCCTTTGTCTCCGACCTCATTCTGGGACTCGTTCGCGCCGGCGGCAAGCGCTTACGTCCGATCATTCTTCTGCTCAGTGGGCGCACTCATGACTTCGACCACGACACGTTGTTGACCGCCGCCGCTGGCGTAGAGCTGCTCCACACGGCATCACTTGTCCATGACGATACTGTCGATCGGGCCGCACTCCGTCGCGGCAGGCCCACCTTGAACAGCATGCTCCCGTCAGGAGCAGTCATTCTCCTCGGTGACTATCTCTTTGCGCAATCGGCGATGCTTGCCGCCGCTACCAAGAGTCCTCTCGTTGTTGGCATTTTCGCATCGACCCTGGCCGATATCTGTGACGGCCAGCTGCGTGAAATGTTTGTTGCTCACCGGCTCGACCAGTCCCTCGAGGATTACGAGCGCCGGATTTTTGGCAAAACAGCGTCGCTATTCGCCGGCTCCGCAGAAATGGGAGCCATCATCGGCAACGCATCTGAGACCGAAGTTCAGGCGCTCCGCAAGTATGGAACCGACGTCGGGATGGCATTTCAAATCGTCGACGATGTTCTCGATTTTCGCGAGGGCACCGAACAGCTCGGCAAACCCGCCGGACATGATCTCACTCAGGGCACAGTGACATTACCGACGATCATCTACGCCTCGGGTCTTAGTAATTCGTCAAGTGCGCACGCACGTTTGCAGGACGTGGTTTCAGGGAACAGTGACGAACCAGGCGAAGTCGAGCGTGTTGTGCAGGACATCCGGGACTCTGGTGCCCTCGACGCGTCTTTGCGGGAAGCCGAGAAATTCGCCGACCGCGCAAAAGCTCAAGCAGGGGTAGTGACCGATCAAGAAACCCAAGACATGCTCGTGGAGGTCGCCGACTTCGTCGTCGATAGATCAGCGTAGTTTCCAGCCTGCGCTACATCGCCACAAGACCCGTCTCGTACATCCGGCCAAAGATACTGTTCCAGTATTGTCGGTCCGGATCGACTGTCCCGAGCTCTGCTTCAAGTTGTCCCGGCATATCGGGTGTCATCAAGATCGTCGCGAGCCGATGCGATTGACGATTCTCCAACGTTCTATCGAGCAATTCTGCCTCATGCCGATGCGCGGGCTTGCAGCCGACGACCACCAGGAGATCGGTACTGAGCATACGTGTCCACGTCGACGACGTTACTCGCGCGGCAAGATCGAACTCGGCGCGTGCCCGGTCATCCGACGCTACAATCGGTACAAGGCTTGGCATCCCGACTTCGGTGACGAAGGCGCTGATCGCAAAATCCCGCCAAGGCATCAAAAAATACGACACCGGCGGGTGATGGTCGGTCAGACGATGTTGAATAAAATTCGCGATTCGCCCAGACCGGCGGTGGCTCGCATTAAAGATGAACCATCCTTCTCCCAACCGCAATCGATGCTCTACAGCGTCGAAATACAGGCTCATGCGCTGCAACAAATCTCGGTCCTGAATTGGCGCCTGCTCGATGAGCGATTCGCGTTCGGCCATCTCGCCTCTCCGTTCGCACGGGGTTTCAGCAACGACCGTACCCGGCGCGACCGGGCGATTGCGCCTTGCATACCACATCAAGGGCCATGCTGAACATGCGCTCGAATTGATACTTCGTCAATCCCCCGTGCCTGAGGTTCAAATCTTCGCGCCTGTTGGAAGCCCTACAGTCCTCTTGAAGTCCATGACAGCGCGCTCAGGATCGACCTCGATTGCGACTTTCACTTGACCTGGGCCAATCAATCGCGTGCGTCCTCGCTCCGGCCCCGAGGCCTCAACAGCCACCTCAGATCGTTGGTGCCGTACGAGCGTAGGATCGATGGCAACGGCGACCGCGAGTGGATCATTCAATGCGAATTGTTCAACAGCCAACGTAAGAAAGGCGAATCGACCAACTTCTCCAAGGAGCAAAGCAGACTGGGCAAGATCCTCGCCTCCGCTCGCGGCGTCCCAGTCCTTTCTCGACAACGCGACGTGGTTGGTGACGTCGAGTCCAACAGCGGTGAGGCTGGGAAACGGCGTGGCGAACACCTGGTCAGCTGCTTCCGGATCGACGAGGATATTGAATTCTGCGGCTGGCGTCATGTTTCCTGGAACAGTGAATGCGCCTCCCATCACCACCACGGATTTCAGTAACTCCGGCAATCGCGGCTCGACATTCAATGCGATCGCGAGATTTGTCAGCGGGCCGAGCGCAACCAGCGTCAACTCTCCGGGCCGCGCTCGAGCCAATCGAACGATCGCCGCTGGTCCCCGGTCTTGACCGATCTCGCGGTTCGAAATCGGCAATCTCGCGCCCCCGAGTCCGCCCACATCGTGGAAATACGCTGCATCGACGTGTGGTTGCACCAAGGGTCGGCTGGCGCCGCGATGGACCGGTACCGAGCCTGCCCCTAACCATTCGAGAACCGCCAACGTGTTTGCAGTCGCTTTCAGAACGTCGACATTTCCGGCAACCGTCGTCACGGCCACGAGATCGATCGCTGGTGACGCCACAGCGTAAGCGAGTGCTAGCGCGTCGTCGGTGCTGGTATCAACGTCCAGGATCAAGGACGTTCGATTGCTCATTGCGTTACACCATTTACCACGGACCGAGATCTTTCAGCATCCACCCATGCGGCAACGGGAGGGGTCTCGGTAACCGGGGACTCGGTCACGATGTCGAGAAAGTACGGGCCGCCGTCGGCTAACGCTTCATTGATCGCTCGCTCAACCGTCTCTGGGTTAGTCACCTGCTGCGCCCGAAAACCGAATCCGCGGGCGATCGCGGCGTAGTCGACCGGATTGAAGTCAACACCGAAATAGCGGTCATTGTGGTAAAGATGCTGCAGTTGCTTGATCCATCCAAACGTGCCGTTTGAACACTGGATGATCACGATTGGTAGACCGAGCCGAGTGATGGTTTCGAGTTCGCCGACCGACATCCCGAAACTACCATCGCCGGTCATTCCAACGACTCGCCGCCCGGCGCCGCCATACCAGGCTCCGACAACACCGGGAATGGCATAGCCGAGTCCCCCATGTGACCGGGGGATAACCGTCGTTCGGCCCGCCCGGCGCAACGCGAATTGAGCACTGAGAAATGGTGTGGGAGTGCCTGGATCGGCGACAATAATCGCGTCGTCGTCGAGCGCGAGACGCAGCGCGCGGATGACTTGGGCCGGTTTAATGGGATGACTACGGACCGCGGCCTGTCGGTCCACCTCAGACCAAAAGTGGAGACTTTGCGATTTGAGGATGTCGATCCGGGCTTGATTGCGCTGGGCAACCGTCGCCGGGCGAGGAATTGCATCGAGCAAAGCGGTCAAGGTCAGCCTGGCATCTCCCATGAGTCCGGCGACCAACGGATAGTTGTTGCCGATTTCGTACGGTTCGATGTCGATCTGGATGACCTTCGGGGAGTTTTCCTGGGAAGGAAGGGTCCAATGAGACGTCGTGGTCGATTCGGTCCGTGACCCGATGTAAAGGATGAGATCGGCATCCTTGAGGCAAGCGTTCGCGTACGGTCTGCCGCCATTGCCGCCAATGACGCCAATCGCGACCTCACTTGTTTCCGCAATGCTTCCCTTGCCATTGATTGACGTGGCGACTGGGACGTTGAGTGCTTCCGCCAAAGTGGTCAGCTCGTCCCAGGCGTTGGAGGTCAGAACACCACCCCCCGCCACGATAACGGGGCGCTCCGCCGCGGCCAGTTCGGCGGAGGCGCGCTCGATCATTGCGCTATCAGGCAGCGTCCGCATGGCGGGAGCGGAGCCGAGCTCGGGCACGCCATAAACGGACCAATCTGGCGTATCTTCTTCGAGCGAGTCGGTCGGCAGTGCCAGATGCGTCGCCCCTGGACGACCCGCCGTCGCCATTCGAATCGCCCGTCGC
>JACCXM010000298.1 GCA_013697005.1 Chloroflexia bacterium
CATTTCGAGGAACCCGATCCGCGCTTGCTGGAGGGGTTCGCGAGCGGTTCCGCCGGTGCCGCGGCGGGGGGGTTGACCACGGTGGTCGAGATGCCCCAGGCCCATCCGACGACGACGACCGGAGAACTTTTCGCGGAAAAACGCGGGCTCGTCGCGCAAAATGCCATGGTTGACATGGCGCTGTGGGGCGGGGTGATCGGTCCCCCGGCACAATCCGCGGCAGACGTGGCGAGTATGGCTACACAAGGTGCGGCGGCCCTGAAATCGTTCATGGCCTCGTCGTCGCCCATGTTCCCGGCAGTCGATCACGCGCAACTGCTGTGGGGGATGCGCGAGGCGGCGCGGCTCGATCTTCCCTATGGTCTGCACGCCGAAGATCATCACCTGCTCAGCGAGGGGCTCGCTCGGATGCAGCGCGAGGGGCGGCAGGATCCGCTTGCCCACGCCGAATCGCGGCCACCGCTGGTCGAAACCGTTGCCGTCAATACGGCGCTCCTGCTCGCCGCGGAGACGGGCTGTCATGTCCACATCTGTCACGTCGCCTCGGCGGGGGCGCTGGCGTTGATCAAGGCGGCGAAACAGCGCCGCGTGCGCGTGACGGCCGAGACCTGTCCGCAGTATCTGATGCTCAATACTGACGATCTCAACCGGCGGGCCGGGTTTGCGCGCTGCGCGCCATCGCTTCGGGACCAAGTGGAGGTCGACGCGATCTGGGAGTATGTGCGGGACGGTACGATCGATCTCATCTGCTCCGATCATTGTCCCTTCACGATCGAGAGCAAGGAGGCTGGGCACGAGAACATTTTTGAGGCACCGCTCGGTCTCTCCGGGGTGCAGACGCTGTTGCCGGCCTTCTTTTCGGAAGCAGTCGTCAAGCGGGGGATGACCCCGGAGCGATTCGTGGCGATGATCGCGACCAACCCGGCGCGTATCTTCGGGCTGTTCCCGCGCAAGGGAACGTTGGCGGCCGGATCGGACGCGGACCTGACGCTTCTCGATCCCAAGGCGACCTGGACTGTCACCGTCGACGACGCGCTACACAAGCAGAAGTGGACCCCTTACGAGGGCAAGGAGATCACCGGCCGCGTCGTGCGCACGATTCGCCGTGGGGAAACCTTGTTTGACGATGCCAGACCAGGCGCGGACCGCATCACCGCATTGCCCGGGTCCGGTCATTTCCTGCCGCGCGGATATGGAGCGACACCCTGATGACCGAGACTCCCGAGCGCTGGATCGACCCCGAACGCGTCGAGTCGGCGATCGCGGCGCTGGCGGAGCATGGGGCGCGCGGCGAGACCGGTGTGGCGCGCCTCGTCTATAGCCCAGAGTGGGTTGCGGCGCAGGATCAGGTCGCGGCATGGATGTCCGAGGGTGGATTGCGCGTCGAGCGCGATACGGTCGGCAACGTCTGGGGATATCTCGACGGCCGTCAAGGCGACCTCCCGATCATCGCGACTGGGTCGCACATCGATAGCCAGAATCCGGGTGGCCGGTTTGACGGCGCGCTTGGCGTGGTGGCCGGAATCACGGCGCTGGCGGTTTTGCGGGAACGATTCGGGGATCCAGAGCGGACGCTGGCAGCCGTTTCCCTGGTCGAGGAAGAGGCATCACGCTTCCCCGCCGCCAACTTCTGGGGATCGCGGGCGATTATCGGCCGCATCGGCACGGAAGAACCGAAGCGCTTGCGCGGTTACGATGGCGTGACGATGGTGGAGGCAATGCGAGATGCGGGGCTCGATCCCGGACTCGTTCAGGACGCCAAGCGCGACGATATCGACACCTTCATCGAGTTGCACATCGAACAGGGACCCTTTCTCGAACACGAAAATCTCCCAGTGGGAATCGTCGAACGCATCACCGGCTACCGGCAGTATCTGGTGACGCTGGAGGGCGCGGCGAATCACGCGGGCACCACACCGATGGACATGCGGCGCGACCCGATGGCGGGCGCGGCGGAGATCATCAGCGGGGTGATCGATACCGCCTTTCGGATGGGCCGGCCCTGTGTCACCACCGTGGGACGCGCGATCGTCACGCCGAACGAGCGCGCGGTGATTCCCCAGCAGGTCGCGTTCACCGTCGATGCGCGATCCCCACTGCCCGAGCAGCGGGAGACGTTGCTGGCGCGCCACGAGGCACTGATGTTCGAAGTAGCAGAACGACGTGACCTGAAACTGTCTTTGCGCGTGGACAGTGACCGCCAACCCGTGATGTGCGACCCGGCATTGGTCGAGACAATCGCGCAGGCGGCGACCGCGGCCGGTGTGCCGGCGATGACCATGACTTCGGGCGCGGTGCACGACGCGATGCAGATGGCCGAAATCGCCAGGATCGCGATGGTTTTCGTCCGCTCGGCGGGCGGTATCAGTCACAGCCCGGATGAGTTCACGACGACCGAGGACGCGGCCGCGGGCACCGAGGTGCTCACCCGCGCGCTGCACACGCTGGCCTATCCATCATGAGCGAGGCCGAGTCGCCTGCCGACACGCGCACCGTCATCATGCTCACTTCGCCGCTGGAAGCGGAACACGCCGCACGCATCAGCAG
>JACCXM010000197.1 GCA_013697005.1 Chloroflexia bacterium
GGGCCGGTGATGGCGAAGGGGGTAGAGGACACCGCCTTCTACCGCTACAACCGGCTGATGGCGCTGAACGAGGTCGGTGGCGACCCTTCGGTCTTCGGCACGAGCATCGCCGAGTTCCACCGCCAGAATGCCGAACGCGCCCGCCGCTGGCCGTGGGAGCTGCTGACCTCATCCACCCATGACACCAAACGCAGCGAGGATATGCGCGCCCGCATCGCCGTGCTCTCCGAAGTGCCGCGCGAATGGCGCGCCGCAGTCAATCGCTGGACCCGTCTCAACCGCTGTCGCAAGACCCGAGTCGAGGGCGCCGCGGCCCCAGACCGCAACGACGAGTACCTCTTGTATCAGACCCTGCTCGGGGCCTGGCCGTGGGATGTCGAAACCCCGGACCATGAATTTGTCGAGCGCCTCGAGGCCTTCATGGTCAAGGCTGGGCGCGAAGCGCAGACGCACACGAGCTGGGTCAATCCCGATGCTGGCTATGAAGATGCGCTGCGGGGGTTCGTGCGCGCCGCGCTCGACACCGCGCGGCCGAATCCGTTTCTGGAGGACATCGCTACGCTGCGCGATCTGGTCGCGCACGTTGGCGCGGTCAACGCCCTCGCCCAGCAACTGCTGAAACTGACCGCCCCTGGGGTGCCGGACATCTATCAGGGCACCGAGCTGTGGAACCAGAGTCTGGTCGACCCGGACAATCGTCGCCCGGTCGACTACGCACGGCGCGTCCGATTGCTGCGCGAGCTGCGCCGGCGCCGTCCCAGCCGGCGGCTGGCTGCCGAGCTGCTGGAAGCCAAGGTGGACGGCCGGATCAAGCTCTATCTCACCTCCCGCACCCTGGCCTTCCGGGCGACACATGCCGCCCTCTTCGCGGATGGGGACTACCTCCCCCTCGGTGCGGAGGGAGCCGCCGCCGAGCACTCCGTCGCCTTTGCCCGTCGTGGCGGGGATGACGAGATCATCGTGGCCGTGCCGCGTCTCGTCGCCGGCCTGACCGGAAAGAAGCTCGTCGATCCGATCGGCCCCGATGTTTGGGAGGACACACGCCTGATCGTTCCTGGGGTTGAACCGGGCACGCGCTACCGCGATGTGTTCAGCGGGTTGATTATTGACGCCTCAGCGGCTGACGGTGAAGCGACCCTAGCGCTGGCGAAGGTTTTCGCGGTGCTGCCGTTTGCATTGCTGGAACGCGAGAGGAGGGTGATGTGATCATAATCAGTTGCTGAATGCGGCAGTGGAGGATATCCTCCGCTGACCTTGAGGCCACCTGAGTTCGACCGATCGACGCCAAGATTGACACGAAGGGAACATGCGTTCTAATCTGCCTTGGATTTTGGGGTACCTGGGGTGTCAGTTGAGACCTGGCCCGGGGGAGTTGAGGATGTCCAGCGGAGCGCTACTATGACCGTGAATACGCTAACCCTCGCCTTGGGTGGTGAAGTCCCACTTGACCTATTTTCCCAAACCATCGGGCATTTTCAGCATCTTATTGAGTTGCTCTCGAAGGAGATGGGCGAAGGTGTAGGCATCACGTGGACTGTCGATGAGCTGTCCGCCGGGAGTGCCGTCATCACGATCCGCGGTGACGCCACGGATCCCGGCGTAGTCGAACGAGTCGGCCGGGCTTATACCATCATCGGTCAGTCGCTAGAGGAGGGAAAGCCCATTCCCTATGGGCCGTCGATTGCTCGCGCCGCGGAAAACATTACCAAAGTGCTCAACGGTAAAATCACGTCGATCCAGTTTGAAGCTGGGAGTGACGTTGCAACCGTGACTGCTGGCGTCTCGGTCGAGCAGGCTGCCGGAGTGATTGGCGCGTTCGGCTCCCTTGAAGGCCGCATCGAAACGCTCACCCACCGAAGCTGGCTGGGTTTTACGCTGTACGATTTTCTCCACGATCGAGCCATCCGTTGTCATCTGGCTCCTGATCAAGCTGATTCGGTTCGGGAAGCATGGGGTCATCGTGCCGTTGTGCGGGGATGGGTGAGGCGTGACCCGGTAAGCGGCCGACCGGTGTCGATCAATCCCGTGCAGTCCATTGAGATCGTGCCAGAAGTCGAACGCGGATCGTATCGTCGGGCGAGGGGTATCGCACCAGCTGGCCCCAACGAACCATCCCCCGAGGTTGCGATACGGCGTCTGCGCGATGCCTGACATTCCAAGAATGATTTACTGGGACTCCAGCGTGTTCTTGCACGACATCGAAGGCACCCCAGAGTGGATGTCGATCCTGGACGCGTTGATTGATGAGGCGAGCAGGGCGGGCAGTCTCGTCATTGTGACATCGACCCTCTCGATCGTGGAAGTCGCGTACGCGAAAGCCGAAAAATCGGGGAAGGCGCTCGATCCTGCCGTTGTCGCGGGCATGGATGCCCTATGGGGCGACCGTTCGGCAGTACAACTCGTCGAGTTTGATCAGGTAATTGCCCGCGACGCGCGAGGTCTACTGCGCAGATCCATCGAAATAGGGAGAAAACTGACACCACCGGACGCTGTCCACCTTGCCACTGCCGCAATCATGAACGTTTCTGATTGCCAAACGACAGACGGATCAATGAAGAAATGGAGCGACCTTGGAT
>JACCXM010000353.1 GCA_013697005.1 Chloroflexia bacterium
ACCGCCACCAGGGCGGTCATTGCCGAAGCGATCGCCACCAGGGCGTTCGCCCTGGGCGCCGGCGCCGAAACGCGTGCGCGCGGCATCGCCATCGGGGCGACCCTCTTCACCTCTATCTCGTGGTTCGTTATCGTTCATGTTGTCCTCTCATAGGTGTCACTGCCGGGGGTGATGGGTGATAGGGTGATAGGAGTTGAACCGTATTTCCCCATCACCCCATCACCCTAGCACCCGCTAAAAGGGTGGTTCGCCATCGTCCCAGGGGACTTCCTCGATCGTGCCAGGCTGATCTTCCTGGTCGGGGCGGTCCTGGGAGCGGCTCGCCGCGGCGCCGGCTCCGGCGGCAGCTCCCGCTTCCGCGCCATAGCCTCCCCCACCGAAGCCCCCCTCACTATCCGCGCGGGAGCCGAGGAGCTGGAGCTCGTTGGCGGTCACATCGAGGGATGTGCGCGTTTGTCCCTGCTGATCCTGGTACTCACGCGTTTCGAAGCGGCCGTCCACGTAGACCTGCTTGCCCTTGGACAGGTAGCCATTCTGGGCCATGCGGTCGAGCGTTTCCGCCAATCCGCCCCACGCGGTCACTGAGTACCAGTTCGTTCGCTCCTGCTGCTGACCGGATTGATCGTTGAAACGCCGGCTCACCGCCATCGTGAACCGGACATTCATCTTGCCGTTCGGCGTGTAGCGCGTTTCCGGATCGCGGCCCAGGTTGCCGACGAGGGTGATCTTCGCGATGCCAGCCATTGTGATCTCCTTCGCTGCGCGGCTACCGACCGTGCCCGAGGGCTAGTTTCCTTCCTCGTGCGCGGCTTCGTATTTCGTAGGGTTGAACCCGGCGGCTTCCGCGGCCGCCGTCGAGGCAAAGCAGAACTCCGGTACGGTCCGCTTGTAGGATGGTGATCCGGGGCTGTGGAAGAGTTTCGAGGTGGCGTTGCCCTTGATCGGATAATCCTCCGGGCAATCCCCGGTCCCATCGCCGCGCACCGCGCCCTCGGGGACATCATCGTCCTCTGCCGCCTCGGTTGCCGCCTCGGCTGCCGCCGCCTCGGTTGCCGCCTCGGCTGCCGCTGGTTCCGCGACAATCGCGGCGGCCATGGTCTCCAGCGCGGCAGCGGCATCGGCTTCGAGCTCTTCGCGCTCCTCGACCGCCGCCACTGGTTCGATGGCCAACTCGGCGCCGGTCGCCTCGAGGGCTTCCGCTTCCGCGGTCAGTTCGCCAGCGCGCGTCTCCTCGGCCGCCACGTCCGTTTCCGTCGTGGATTCGTCCGCGGTGACGGGGGCGGTGGCCTCGACCTGAGAGGCGGCGTATGCCGCGGCGGCATCGTCTTCGGCCGCGGCGTCCGCAGCCTGGGCGGCGACGTACGCGGCAGCGGCCGCATCCTCGGCGGCGATCTCCGCGGCCTCGACCGCCTTGGGATCGATCGGGACGGGTTCCCAGGAGACGACGATGTAGCGGATAAGCTGGGTATCGAGTTTCAGCTCCCGCTCGAGATCATTGACCCGATCGGGACCGAGGGTAAAGTGCCAGACGGTGTAGTACCCGTCGCGCACATCGCGGCTGCCGGAGCGGATGGCATAGGCGAGACGGCGGCGGCCCCAGGGTGAATCCTGGAGCGTTTCGATCATCTCGCCACCGGCGCCGGTGATGAACCCCGAGATGCGCTCGAGCTCGCCGGGAAGCGACTCCTCCGCCACCTCGGGATGGAGAATAGTCATCAGCTCGTATTTGCGGGGCGCGCGTTCCTGCTCGCGCAACATGGCCTCCTTCCTGTGGGCTTGCCCCGTTGGCCGTGGCGTGAGGTTGCGCGCTCACCCGGCTCACGAAGCAGAAAGGCTCACATAACTCACTGCCGGTCCCTTACCGGCCAGCGAGGAAGCATAGCACGGGGTGATGGGGTGATGGGGACGATGAAGCAGGGACATCCAGCAGATCTTCCGCATCAGCGCCCCTCCTATCACCCTAACACCCTATGACCCTATCACCCTCGTAATTGTGGCGGCGATGCGATTAGCGCGGGTGGTGGGGCGTTTGGCGGTGGCGATCCATTGCAGGGTGTTACGCCGGTTGGTGCGGCTGAGCGCGGCGAACCCGTCGCGGGCGCCTGGCGATGCCGAGAATGCGGCCGCGAGATCGTCCGGAATAATGAGCGCCTCCACGTCGTCGAGGGCGCTCCAGGAGCCGTTTCCCTTGGCGGTCGCGATCGCGCGCAGACCGGGCTCGCGCATCAGCCCGGCGGCGGAGAGGCGCTCCAGACGTGCCTTGTTGATCTTCGACCAGACGCTCTTCGGTTTGCGCGGCGAGAAATACTGCATGTATTGACGATCGTCGATCGGTTTCGCCTTGCTGTCGATCCAGCCAAAGCAGAGCGCTTCCTCGACCGCTTCATCCCAGGTGATGCTGGGCTGACCGCTGCCCTTCTTGAAATAGACCAGCCAGACCGCGGGGGCCGCCTCGCCGTGCTCCGCGAGCCATGCCCGCCACGTCTCGCGATCGGGGGCTAAGACCCGTTCAAGACCGTCGTTGTCAACCACTTGACGACCTGACCGTCATGAAACACCGAAGATGAGATGCCAAGGAACGAGTCACCTCGTCATATGGTGCGTCGATATGCGAAGACGACGAGATTCCTCGGGCGCTCGGAATGACACAATTTCCCTCAGGGCGCTCGCAATGACACAGAGACCGGCATTACGCGGCGAGCGCC
>JACCXM010000365.1 GCA_013697005.1 Chloroflexia bacterium
ATGCAGAAGCATCTGCCAGCGCGGATACGACCACGTTTCGCCCGCGGAGTTGACGTAGCTGACGCTCTGGTCGAGGTCAGCGTCACGTATCCCGGCAAGGTATTCCGCGGTGGCGTCATTGAGCGTCGACCACGCCGCGCGCAGGGTGGCGATGTCGGGGAACGCCGTTGGATCCCAGGCTTTGGACGGCGCGTCTCCCCGCCACCGCCCCAACCACACCGCTTGGGCAGAGGCAGTATGGACGAGGATGTCCCGGATCGATCCGGCGCCGGCATGCTCAGCCAGAAACTGCTCCGGGTCGAGCCGTTCAGCGGTATCGAGAATACGGGTCGTCGCCCAGGCGCTGCTTGCGTAGTGGTCGCGGATGCGGTTGAGCATGATGGGGGCATCGTACACGAAGTCGTGAGTCGTGGGTCGTGGGTCATGGGTCATCAGTCGACAGTCGACAGTCGACAGTCCAGACCGCGGTACTAGGTGACGCATACGCGGCGTTTTGCGACCGACTCGCCGTTTCACTGTCGACTGTCGACTTACCGACTTACCAACTCGTACGTGGCGACCGTGACCAGACCGTAGATCACGTGGGGCACCAGGTCGGCCAGCCAATCCGTCGTCGTCCAGGTCGTCGGGTCGGATGCGCCGGTCAAGGCATAGGAGGCGTCGGATACGGTCATCGCCACCAGACCAACGGCGAGCCCCGTCAATGGGGTTGGCGCCCGGCCCAAGACGGGCCGCAGGAGTCCATAGACGCCGCCGAGCCCGACACCCAATCCGTAGCCGAGAAGAGCGCCGGTGGCGCCGCGGCGGTTCTCCGCCGTTTTGCCGGTCTTCCTGGTCAACAGCGGATCGATACCGAGCGCGTCGGCGAGAGCGCCCGCCATCTTCGCCGGCACATCGCTCGCGCCGCGGCCGCGCACAAGCATGTCGCCGTAGGTTACAACTTCGAGTGCCACGTTGCCGGCGGCGCCGGCAACAGCGCCCAGAAGTAATGCGCGAAACATCGCCACGCTCCTCTGCACGATCGCGCTGAGCCACCATCCCGAGCTGATGGCGTCCAGTATTGCACAGTGGATTTCGTGGCTCTTCCGCTCATTCTCCGCAACACCCGATCGCAGGCGTGTGCGCGCGGACCGCTACAGAATGGGCACCCCGAGCCGGTGAAAGGCGGCCGCCTCGAGCGCGCTCAGGTGGTGACGATCGGCCGCCTCCCGCAGCTCACCGGAAAGATAGGGCGCGAGCGAGGGGGGAGGAGCGGCAACACTCATCTGGCGGCGGCGGGCTGTATTCATGCGCTGGAACGGTCCCCAGACGGCAAACGTGACCCCCGGCGCCTGGACATTGAAGAAGAGCGTCTGACCATCCGGAGAAAAGGTAGGGCCAGCAAGCTCGGAGTGGAGGTTCTCCGGCAGCTCTTCCTCCTCGTGATTCTGCGGCGGGATCACGTGCTGGGCGAGGACGTAATGCTCCCCATCCGGGGTGAACCCGATCAACCGGTTCACGCCGCCGCCGTCTTCGGCCACGATGACGTCGCCCCAGGGGGCGATGACGATATTGTCCGGGTTGTCCAGACGGGCGAAGTCCCGCCCAACGTCGCTTTCCGGCTCCGGCACACCGGCGCCGTCGTCGCCTTCATAGAAGAGCTCCAGCGTGTTGGTGGCCGGAATGTAGCGGAAAATCTGACCCAAACGCTGCTCGCCGCCGTTGGTATCGCAGAACCAGAGCGCGCCGCCCGCGAAGTGGGCCCCCTCGAGCCGGTTGAAGTGCAGGGCGTCCTTGGCGAGCGCGTCTTCGGCTGGCCCTTCGGGATCGACGTCGATCCAGGTCGTGCCGAAGCGCTGTCCCGGGTCGTAGAGATCGGCATCGTTGGCGGCCGGCAGCGCAACGGCTTTCAGCGCCTGCAGGGTACCGCCTTTTTGCAGGGCGCCGGGGCGGCGGGTCAGGTCAGCCGGAATGAAGCGGAAGAGAACGCTGCCACCGCTGTCGTTGCGCGGGTCCAGCGGATCGGTTTCGGTCTCGCCATCCTCGGTCAGATAGACGATCCCGGTGTCGGGATCGTAGCCCATGGCCTCGTGCGAAAAGACCCCCATCTCCTTGATCGGGGTTCGCGACAGCTCGTTTTCCGGATCGTTGGGATCGACTTCGAAGACGTAGCCGTGGGGTTGCAGGGTGGTGATGCCGTCTTCATCCTGGAGCCCCTGCGAGGTCGCTTCCTCGCAGGTGAGCCAGGTGCCCCAGGGGGTGGCGCCGCCCGCGCAGTTGTTCACGGTGCCGGAAGACGAGACGAAGCTTTGCAACTCGCTCCGGTCCGGACCGACGATGATGGCGGTCGTACCGCCGAAGACGTCCGCTCCGTAAGGATTCTTGCCGATCACGGGTTTGATGGCGGGATAGTCATTCGAATCCTGGACGAGCTCGTGGTTGCGCACCAGGATCGTCGTCCCATTGGGACCGGCGTAGGCGGCCATCCCGTCGTGCCAGCTGGGCACGATGTCGCCGTTGCTCAGCGTGCCTCCTTCGGGAGAGAGTTCGCGGTACTGGAATCCGGGCGGCAGGGCGAGCCGCCCCTTGGGATCGGGGACGAGGGTGCCGAAGCCCGCCGTCTGGTTGAATTTGGGGTACATGTGCGTGCCGGGGTGCTGAACGCTCGCGGCGCCGGTGAGCCCCCAGGGACCGAACACGGTCGCGGCCACGGTGCCCCCGGCAAGACCGAGCAGCCGCCGCCTGCCGAGCCGCCGCCGCTGGAGCTCTTGCTGGATGGGCAAATGAATGGTCACACGATCCCTCTTCCTCCGGCCTGCACGTTACGGCCGGACCAAGTCGACGAAACCCCGTTCGATCATCCGAACCGGATTCATCGTATGGATCGCAAACCGGGAGTGGATCAATACGCTGTTAAGGGATAGGGAGGGTGCGCGATGCTATGTGGCCCACGCGACCGGAGCCGGGCCGTTCGCTGGTGTATCTCCTGAAAAAAAGGACCGCCCGGAAGGACGGTCCGACACTCCGCGGGGATTGCCGCGGAGGGGGTTGAGAACACTATGGCGAGGCGGCCGGTGTTCCCCCCATCGTGGCCAGGTCTGCCTCGATCGTGGCGGCAGTGCGCAGAGCCAGCGCGGCTAGGGTCAAGGTGGGATTGGCGGTCCCGGTCGTCGGAAAGAGTCCCGCCCCCGCCAGGAAGAGATTGGGGTGGTCGTGGGCGCGCCCGTCGGCGTCGGTCACGGAGGTTCGCGGGTCCGCGCCCATGCGGTACGTTCCCATCAGGTGCCCCGCCCCCTGGACGCCTGCCACGTGCTCGCGGAAGCTCACGCCGAGGGCGTCGAAGAGGGCATCGTGGGCCTGCTGGGCGGCTTGGATGCCGCCGCTCGTGTAGGCGTCGTAGCGGTAGGACAGCTTGGGCCGGGGGATGCGGATGGCATCCCGGTTCGTCTCATCCGGAACGATCCGGTTCTCCGGATTTGGGAGTTGCTCGGTCAAGCTGGCCAGCCGCACCTGGTGGGGGATGCGCGCGCCGACGGTCTGAAAAAGCTCCTCGCCGGCGTATCCCTGCGCGATCAGTTGCTGGGCCACCCCGAGCGGATCGAACCCGGGCCACGACCAGCCATCGTTGCCCAGCTCGATCCGCAGCGCGGCGCGGTCGCGCCGGAAGTCGCCTTCGCGCAACTGCTCGATCCCGGCCACGGAGAGCGGTCCCCGGTAGGGATAGTACGGCTCGATGGAGGCCGCGATCGAAAGCTGAATGGGATGATCGGAGAGATTGCGGCCGACCTGATCGCTGGAGTTGGCAACACCATTTGGGGTCGCCTCGCTCGTCGACAGCAACAGCAGCTTGGCTGTCTCGATGGCGTTGGCCGCCCCGACATAGATGCTGCCGGTAATGGTCTGCTCCGCGCCGTCCGGCGTCTTGTACCTGACCGCCGTGACCGCACCCTCGTTATTGACCTCGATGCGATAGGCGACCGCGTTCTCGAACAGACGAGCGCCGGCATCTTCGGCGAGCTGGATGTGGTAGCTGGCGTCGTACTTGGCCTGAATCGGGCAGATCGGAATGCACATCGCATTGCCGCAGCAGGCCGGGCGCCCCTGATACTCGACGGAATTGCGTGCCTGGGGCGAGGGCTCGACCGTCCAGCCAAGCGTCGCCGCCGCTTTCACCCAGAGCTGGTCGCCGAAGGAGATGGGGATCGCCGGCATCGGGTAATCACCGCTGCGTGGTGAGCCGAGGTCGCGGCTGCTTTCCCCGGCGACCCCCAGCTCCCGCTCGGCCTCGCCATACCAGGGCTCCAGTTCCTCGTAGGAGATGGGCCAGTCCACCCCCACGCCATAGCGGGTCTGCATCGCGAAGTCGCTCGGCAAGAGCCGCACTGTCGTGCCGAGCCAATGCCAGGTGGTGCCGCCGACACGGCGCTCGTAGGTGCTCTTGAATTTCTCGGGACCGCTTTGGACATAATAGTGATCGAGATCGAGCGTGTCCGGCCGTGGCGCCCAATCGGTGCCGGGGTAGGGGGCCTCCGGGGTCTTGGCGATCGCGGCCCGGTAGAGATTGACCGCCTCATCGCGGTCGACCCGCGGCCCGGATTCGAGAATCGCCACGCGCGCACCAGCCTGCGCCAGCCGGGCGGCGATCAGCCCACCGGCGACACCGGCGCCGGCGATCACGACGTCGTACGGTTCCGCTGTCGGTGTCGCATCTTGCATGAGTACCTCTGCCTCCAACCCGTGGAAACTCGTTGTGACCCTGGTCTCGATCAGGACGGCGGCGGTTGCGCCCAGAGTCCGAACGCACGACAGACACTCGGCGCGTAGGTGTATCCGACCGCCTGCCAGGCGCTGAGACCGAACCAGAAGCCGGCGCGGTCGGCGACCGGTTGGCCGTCATACGTGCCGAGATACCAGAAGCGCAGGATTTGCTCGACCAATTCGCGATCGGCGGCGGAGAGCGCGGTCACCGGGGTGGCGATCGGTGTCGTGGCCGCATCGCCGCTCCGGATCGCCAGCAGCGCATCGAGCGCGGAACGTCGCACGGGGTCAGCCGCGATCAGTGCCAGGAGCTGTGCGCCGCGTTTGTCGTCCAGACGTCCGCCGCCGACCAACGCCAGTGAGAGATCCATGAACGTCGCGATCGGGACTTCAGCGACCGGACTGGCCTCCTCCGGAACCGGACCGACCGGTGTGGCGCTGGAGCCGGTCGACGCCGGCACCGCCGTCCCGACTGGGGTCGCGGGCCGATACGCGGTGCTTTCATCAGATTCGGACTCGGCGCCAGCCGGGGTTTGCGCCAGCGTCTCCGCGCGGTTCGGCGCGCCAAGCACCACCGGCGCCGCGACGAGCGCCGCCTGTGTCCCGATGCGCACGATGCTGCGCCGCGACAGCAGCCGGGAAAGAATCTCGCGGTCACGCAACTGGTTGTTGTTCTGCGCCATCATCGTCTCCCGAGCGACGGGTGAATGGGAATTCCTTCCCGCGGATTCTACCGTCCCCGATTGCCAACGGTAATCTGAATTCGCAGCGGAAGCGCAACGTACTCCCGGCATGCCCCATGCATCAGTTGTCTATCACTAGTGGTTCTGTTAGAGTTCTCAAGGACGAGAAAGGGCGCCCATGAAGACCATTCGGCAGTTGCGGCGGGAACAGGGGTGGACCCAGTTCGAGCTCGCGCTGCGGGTGGGAGTTCAACCCCAGGCCGTTTACCTGTGGGAAAGCGGGCGGCGGGTGCCCCAGGTGCCGCAAATCCGCAAGCTGGGAGAACTCTTCCGCATCTGCTCGGACGACATCGCCCTCGAACCCGTCGACGATGCTCTCGCCACGGCCACGCACCGGGCCCGCGCCGACCGGCATCCGGGGGAAGCGGTCCCTGGCCGTGACCCGGAAGGCCGCGCCGTGACCCGCGGCCGCGATACCGCGAGCGTGAGCGTGAGCGGGTAGTCTCAGCGACGTTCTGGACTACAACATAGAGTGATAGAGCGGCAGTGAGCGCTCGTATCCGTTTCGGGATCGGGCGCCCGGAAGAAGGACCGTACCATGACTGACGAGCACATCGAGACGAAAATCACCGAGCAGACCCTTGCCGCGTGGCGGGCCAAGCTCGCCAAGATCCGGGGCGAAGAGCGGCAGAACTCGCGCGATCTGCCGGCCGAGACCGGTCGCCTGCTGGAGATGGTCGGACATGCCTTGGCCCAGAATGGCGCCAATCTGCCATCCCAGGACATCGCCCGCATCGAGGAGCTGACTAGCGTCACCGCCGAATACATTTAGCCCAGCAGACCGCCGTATTGGCACAGCGCTCCGCTGGCGCGGTCGCTCGAACCATTGCTTAGGCAACGCTCAGGAAACGCAGCACTTCCGTCGTGAAGAGACCGGGCGCGGTATCCATCGCCACGTGCCCTTGCCCCGGCAGGACGACGGTCTGCGCGTTCGGGAGCACCTCCGCGACGGCGCGCGTGGCTTGCCCCATGGAGTCCGGACTCGTGCCGCCCAGCAAGAGCAACGTCGGAATCGTCACGTTCCGAAATCGCTCGGGTGCGAAGCGGTAGGTTTCCAGAGCCCGTAATTCACGCGGGATGGTGTGCGCGGCCGCGACCCGTGCCGCCCAGGCCGGCCGCGTCCGCATTTCCGCCATCGCCTCGGGCGGCACGCCGACCAACTCGCCCATCATGACGGCGATGACTTCGTCCCGGTCCCCCGCGGCGAGGTGCGTTTCGAGACGGTCGACGACGTCTGGAGGCGAGACGGGTCGGTCGCTCATGCGGTATGGCGGTTCGTACAGGACCAACCGCCGAATGTTCGTTGTAAGCAGAGCGGCCTCGAGCGCGCACATCGCGCCATACGAGTGACCGATGACGTCGACCGGGCCACCAATGGCGTCGATGGCCGCGGTCGTGTCGGCGAACTCGCGTTCGAATGCGTAACCGTCGCTGTCGTCGCTACCGCCCCGGCCACGACGGTCGACGTTGTAGACGGTGAAGCGCTCCGCCAGCGCCGGGAGCACCGGGTCCCAGCGGCGGTGATCGGCGGAGATACCGTGGAAGAGAAGCAGCGGCGGTCCCTCGCCGCTGCGCCAGCAGGCGATGGACGTGCCGTCGCCCGCCGTCACCATGACCTTGTCGGTGTCACTCGGTTCCCTGTCCGCTGCTGGCATGAGCCCCTCCATGCTGTTGCTGATCGGCGACAAGTCATGGGGGACGCCCCATTGCCTTGTGCAAAGGTCAGCCAGCGCCGCATCGTGGACGTGAGTGAGCGCCATACTACTGCACCGAACAACCGCATCGGGCAGCGGAGACTGGTGGGGGAATGACGGATTTCGATCTGGCGGTGATTGGCGGCGGTATCGTCGGGTTGGCGACGGCGATGCAGATGACGGAGCGGCTCCCGGGATTATCGGTGGCGGTGCTGGAGAAAGAACCGGCCCTGGCGCGACACCAGACCGGGCGTAACAGTGGGGTCATTCATGCCGGGGTCTATTACCAGCCGGGGAGTCTGAAAGCTCAGTTCTGCCGCGAGGGCGTTGCGGCCACGATCGGATTCTGTCGCGAGCACGATATTCCATTCGCGCAATGCGGCAAGCTCCTCGTCGCCACCGAACCGGATGAGCTGCCGCGCATGGCGGCCCTCTACGACCGCGCGCGTGAGAATGGGATCGACGTCGAGCGGCTGGATCAGGCGGAGGTCGCCCGGCGGGAGCCGCACATCCGCGGTCTGGGCGGGCTCCTGGTGAAAACCACCGGGATCGTCGATTACGCCCAGGTCGCGCGCACGATGGCCGATGTCGTCAGCGAACGGGGCGGCGCCATACTCACCTCGAGCGAGGTCGCCCATATCGAGGAATCACCTGCGGGGGTGCTGCTTGAGGTAGGCAAGGATCGCATCCGGGCGCGACAGGTGATTGCCGCCGCCGGGTTGCAGGCGGACCGCATCGCCCGGTTGTGCGGGGTCGACGTCGATTTCCGGATCGTGCCGTTCCGGGGGGAGTATTACCGCCTCGGGGCCGACAAGGACGACATCGTCAACCATCTCATCTACCCCATCCCGGACCCCGCGCTACCGTTTCTGGGGGTGCATCTGACCCGCATGATCGGTGGCTATGTCACGGTCGGACCGAACGCGGTGCTGGCCTTCGCTCGCGAGGGATACGGTTTCGGTACGGTCGATGCGGGCGATCTGCGCGAGATGATCGCGTTCCCCGGGTTTCGTAAGGTCATCCGCGACAATCTCAAGTCGGGGATGATCGAGATGGCCAATTCGCTGCTGAAGTCGCGCTACCTCGCGCTCTGCCGGCGCTACTGCCCGGAGCTGAATCTCGCCGATCTTTCCCCATATCGATCCGGGGTCCGCGCCCAGGCGGTGCTCGCCGATGGCACGATGGTGCACGACTTTCTCATCGGCGAGACAGCGCGCACCATCCACGTCCTGAACGCCCCTTCGCCAGCGGCCACCTCGGCGATCCCCATCGGCCGCCACATCGTGCGGCTGGCCGAGGAGAAGTTTGGCTGGAAGGCAGCGTAAAGGCGAAATCCTCGTTGCGATCACTCGGTGATCGGGTACGTGGTACTGTTGATTTTGTCTAGGTGCGGTCGGTTCGGCACGCGGAAAGGAGGCACAGGATGGCTATTCGAAAAGACCGCCTTCAGGAGCGTGCCGCGCATTTCGATCCGGACGAGATCGAAGGCATTCACTTCGTGACTCCGGAAGAGGGACGCGCGCTCTTCGATCGGGAGGCCAAACGGCTTTTCGGCATCTCCGGCGAGGAGTTTCTCCGGCGCTGGGATCGCGGCGAGTACGGACCAATTCCCGATACTCCGGAGGGCCGCAAGCTCGGACGGATGGACACACTGATCTCATTTGTTCGGCGCATCGAGGCCTGAATCGGCGGCACGGCAGTATCTCGAGGCTATAGGGTCGGTTACACGGTGCGTGACAACCCAGCGTCTCATCGTGCCCACGAGTTACGTTGTCCCGAACGAGCGATACAAGCTCGTCTTTCCTGGCCCACCGGTTTCTCTCCGCGCCCCAGCAGGCGGCCCGAGCGGCCTACTCTTTGACGCGGAACTCCACTTCGCCATCGTCGCAGCGGAAACTGAACGAGGACATCCACTCTGGCGCGTGACCACGCACATGTACGAGTATCGCCTTCTCGATCGTGATGAGCGGGAGTTGCTGGTCTATCACTGGCAACCGGGAGAGGCGTATCTGGGACTGGACCACCCCCATCTTCACGTCTCGGCCGCACTCAGCGCCCAGATCAACGCGGTCGACCGGCGATCGATGGACCTCGACAAACTCCACCTGGCGACGGGCCGTGTCTCACTTGCCGCCGTCATCCGCATGCTGATCGTGGAGTTCCGTATCGTGCCGCTACGGCCCGATTGGGCTGCGATCCTGGAGAAAACCGAGCAGGTCTTCTGAGAAGCGGCAATCCGGCGCGTAGCCGTGATCCGGCCCGAATCCTGCTGCGTGTCGGAGAAACGTATCTGTGATTTGGTCAAGGAGCATCGCGTGAAGCACGATTCCAGTTCCAACGCTGTCTCTATCCGCGCCGCCGGGCTCGGCGTCGTGGCCGGGTTGCGGTCGCAGCTTCCGCTGGCGCTGCTCGCCCTGGCGGCGGGACGCGGCTACTTCAACGTCGGAGCGCACGCGCCGTTGCGGCTCCTGGGTGAGCCTGTCGCGCGGCGCGTGCTAGGACTGGCCGCCATTGGCGAGTTCGTCGGGGACAAGCTGCCGATGACACCGAGCCGGCTCAGTCCGGGATCGTTCGCGGGGCGGCTGCTGTTTGGCGGTCTGGCCGGGGCCGCGGTCGCCGCCGAGGCTGGCCG
>JACCXM010000385.1 GCA_013697005.1 Chloroflexia bacterium
CTCTTCGCCCACTGAGGTAAATCAAACACCCTTGAACGAAGCGATACTCCTTGGGCGCTACGGCGTCCCCAGCGAGGTCCGGCGTAAAATGCGCCAATGACCAGAACGCGGAAAGCCAGCTCCCCGGAATCGATCGGCCCCGGCAACGGGCGGTTCAAGGGTATGCCGCCCGCGCTCGAGCCCGTGGCGACAGCCCCGCCCCTCACCGCGCTCGAGCAGGAAGGTCTCGATTACCGGCGGCGTTATCAGGGGCTGATCGGGATCGGATCGAAGATTCCGATCCGCGACCGCGCCATCCTCTCCCTCGTCTACACCCCTGGTGTCGCCGAAGCGTGTCTAGCTATTGCCGCGGATCCGATGGCGTCGTTCGATCTGACCTGTCGCGGCAACACCGTGGCAATTCTGACCGATGGCTCCGATATCTTCGGCCGCCAAGGCGGTCCCCCGGAAGCGGCCATTCCGCTGGAAGAAGCCAAGAGCGTCATTTTCAAGACCTTTGCCGGAGTCGATGCCTTTCCCTTGTCGTTGGCGACCACGGACCCCGATCGCATCGTCGAAACCGGGCTCGCGCTCTCAGCGACTTTCGGCGCGATCTGTCTCGACGACATCTCGGCCCCACGGGCGTTCACGATTGCCGACAATCTCGAGAACGGCGCCGATATTCCGGTCTTCTCGAATCAGCACCACGGCACCTCGATTCTGGTTCTCGGTGGGCTTTACAACGCCTTGCAAGTCGTCGGCAAGCAACTCGAAGACGTCAAGGTCGTCATCTCTGGCGCCGGGGTGGCCGGGATCGGCGTGGCGCGCCTGCTCACGCGCGCCGGGGTGCGCGATCTTGTCGTCTGTGACCGCGCGGGGGCGCTGCATAAATATCGTCCGGAGCGGATGAACTGGGCGAAGGCGTATCTGGCGAAGGAAACGAACCTCGCGGGCCGGCGCGGCACGTTGGCCGAGATGCTGACCGGCGCCGACGTCTTCATCGGGCTTTCCACGGGCGACATCGTCAGCGAGGAGATGATCCGCTCGATGGCGCCGGCGCCGATCGTTTTCGCCCTCGCGGTGCCCGATCCGGAGATTTCGCCCGCCGCGGCGCGCGCTGCCGGAGCAAAGGTCGTTGCTACTGGACGCTCCGACTTTCCGAACACGATGGACGTCTCGCTCGTGTTTCCCGGCGTCTTCCGCGGGCTGCTCGATTCGCGTGCCCGCAACATCCGTCTCCGCACATTGCTCTATGCCGCGCGGGCGCTCGCCGGCGTCATTCCCCCCGGCGAGCTGCACGCCGACTACATCGTGCCCCGCATCTTCGACTTTCAGGTCGCCCCGGCGATCGCGGCCGCGGTCGTGCGCGCGGCGAACGAAGCGGGCGAGGCCGGACGCGACATCGCCCCCGAGCTGGTCAGCGAGCGTACCCGCCGCTATGTCTACGAGGGGCGTCTCCTGCCGGCGAAACCTTCAGCCCGCGGCGCGCACAAGACGTTCCGTGAGGAGGCGATCGATCTCCGCCTGCGGCACGGCGGGGTGCTGGAGATTCGTTCCAAGATTCCGATTCGGGATCAGCACATTCTCAATATGCTCTATGTCCCGCCGGCGGCGCTCTCCCCCGCGCATGTCATCCGCGACGATCCCGCCAAGGTCGACGAGATCACCGCCAAGGGGAATCTCGTCGCCATCGTCACCGATGGCTCGGCGGTGCTGGGACTGGGTGATATTGGCCCACAGGCCGCCTTGCCCGTGATGGAAGGCAAAGCGGTTCTGCTGCAAACCCTGGCCGGGGTGGAGGCGTTTCCGATCTGCCTCGCCGCGCGCGACGTCGACGAGATCGTCCGCATCGTACAGAACATCGCCCCAAATTTCGGCGGGATCAATCTCGAGGACATCAGTGCCCCGCGCTGCTTCGAGATCGAGCGCAAGCTGCGCGAGACGCTCGACATGCCGGTATTTCACGACGATCAGCATGGCACCGCCATCGTCGTTGCCGCGGCTCTCATCAACGGCTGCACAATCCGCGGCGGGCGCATGGAAGACCTGCGGATCACCATCAACGGCGCCGGGGCCGCGGGAATCGCCGTGACCAAGCTGCTCCTCGGTCTGGGTATCGGCGACGTGGTGCTCTGCGACCGCCTGGGCGCAATCTACGACGGTCGCGCCGAACACATGAACTCTTCCAAAGAGGAGATCGCGCGATTAACGAACCGGGAACGGCGCACGGGAACGCTGGGCGAGGTCATCACCGGGTCGGATGTCTTCATCGGGCTCTCGGCGGGCGGCGCTCTAACTCCGGACATGGTGCGTCAGATGGCGCCAAATCCGCTCGTCTTCGCTCTCGCCAATCCGGTACCGGAAATCACTCCCGATCTGGCGCGGGAAGCGGGGGCTCTGGCGGTGGCCACCGGCCGCTCCGACTATCCGAATCAGGTCAATAACTCGCTCGCCTTCCCCGGTGTCTTCCGCGGCGCGCTCGACGTGAAGGCGCGCGCCATCGACGACGAGATGAAGATCGCCGCCGCCCGCGCGATCGCCGCATTGGTCGACGCTTCCGAGCTTTCGACCGATTTTCTGATCCCGGACAGTCTCGATCTGCGCGTGCCGCCGCGCGTGGCCGCGGCTGTCGCCGAAGCGGCGATTGCCGGCGGTCTGGCCCGCAATCCGATCGACCCGCGCGAGGTGGAGATGCGCTGTCGCGACCTCGTCTATGAAGGCACGGTCGGACTGTAAACTCAGTCCGCGATGCTCGTTGGTCCCCGAGCGGCGACCGCCATAACAGCAGCGAGCAGAAGTCGTGTCATGCTGAGGAACGAAGCATCTCGTCGAACGATCGCGTACGTTCGCGAGACACGAGATTCTTCGGCGGCGGCCTCAGAATGACCCGACCTTCGGTCGCCGCTTTAAGAAGCCGCGCCTGCGCGAGCTAGCACCGAGCTGCTTTACCAGGTTCCACCGGCCAGGACCGCCTGCGCCTCCTGGAGCACGGAGCCGGCGCGGTCTGCTGGTTGGGCGCGGCGATTCGACCCCCGTTGCGTTCCCTTGACCGCGCCTGATGCTTCACCGAGGAGCGCGGCCGCGTAAACAGGGCGCAATCGCCGCTCCCAGGCGGCTGGCACATGCGCCAGATATTCCTCAATGAACGCCGGCGCCACCTCGGGAAACGGTCTTCGCCGCAGATTCGCCATCATGCTCGTTACGTCAAGTAACGGATCCCCGGCGCCGAACTTGTCGAAGTCGATCAGGGTCACGCCATCGCCATCGAGCAGCATGTGGCCGGGCTTGAGATCGCCGTGGACGGGAACCGATGGCGGCTCTCCGGTGGCGACGAGCGCGGCGATGATCCCCTCTTCGACAACCGAGATCGCCGCTCCGAGATCGGGGCGAACAGCGCGCAGGCGATCGGCATCGCGGCGCACCCGGTCCGGGCCGACGCGTTCGATCGCGCCTCGCTGTGCCGGTGCAGTCACGTCGAGGCAATGAAGCGCGGCGATGGCGCGCGCGGCGCGGCGCGCCGCCGCGACGGCCTCGTCCTCCCGTTGCAGGATGTGACCAAGCGGCGTGCCGGCAACTTCCGCCTGAACCAGTACCTGGTGTTCACCCAGATTGGCGACCGAGGGCGCGATGGCAAATGGAGCATTTCCGGCCGCGAGTGCGGCATCCATGATCTCCTGGACGTCCCAGGCGAGTGCCGCCATCGACGCGTTTGCGTAGACCTTGGCGTAAAACCTCCGCTCGACCGTGTCTCCAGATCCAACCTCTTCGGCTCGAATGGCTAGCCGCACACAGGCACGGAGATCGACGCGGTAGCGGACGGTCTCGGCCTGCCACTCCTCGAGCCGCCATTCACCCGGTCCGAACTGACCCAACAACTGCGCCACCAAAGCTGGCCATGGTCCGGCGAGCAACGGCTCCAGCGCCGGCATTTGCGCATCGAAGGGGTACGTTTGCAGGAGGAGATCGAGCTCTGGCACGTAAGCCGCACGGATCAACCACGCGCCCTCCGTGGGGCACAGTGACTGCTCGCGCTCGAGTCTGCTCCACGCACGTCGGGTGCGCTGTCCCGAATAGGTGACTCCGCTCACCACGTGCTCGCGCGTTTCGCCGCCAACCGGATCGCGGAGGGTGACATCGTACTGGAACAGGCTGCGATTCTCGCCCCGGCGCGCGAAGGCGACGTTGCAGGCGATGACCTCGATGGGAGAGTCTGCCGTTGTCAGCAGATACCGCGTGACAATCTCCCGCATGCGCTCGGGGTCGGTCGCTTCTGCATAAAACTCTGTGGCATCGTGGTCCGTCGACCGATCCATTTCTTTGCTTTCACCTTACCGAGAACTTCAGGACCGTGATGGCTCAGGGGCCAACATCCTCGAAAGAACCGGGCTTTCGAACTCGGAGGCCAGAATATCCATCGAGATTTCATCCCAGAAGCGGCCACTGAACCAGCGGCTCTGTCGACGCCGGCCGATCTCGCGAAAACCGACTTTGGCGTAGCAGCGCCTACCAGCCTCGTTGTATTCGTGGACGGACAGCATCACGCTGTGCATACCAAGCACGGTGAAGACATAGTCGAGCAGGAGCCGCATGGCCTCGGTGCCGTAGCCGCGGCCTCGCGCGTCAGGCTCGCCGATCATGATCCCGACCAACGCCCGCCGATTGGCCAGATCGACCTCATGCAGACCGCAGTTGCCGATGGCGCGCCCGGTTGTCCGCTCGTAAATGGTGAAACTGTGCCGGCCCTCGTCGACCGCCGCCCGCTCGTACCAGGCGGTCTCCTGTTCGAGCGTCATCGGCCCCGATGGCACACCGAGCATGCGGGTCGTTCCGAAGTCATTGATCCACCGAAGATAGAGGGCGAGATGGTCGCGGCAGAGGGGACCGAGAGCAACGAGCTCACCCGCGAAATTGATGATTGGCGCGCTTGCTTCACTCATCATCCGCCCTCTCGCTCACGGCGAATCTCCTCGAGGCGCGCGATCATCGCGTTTTCGTCGAGGTAGATACCCAGCGAGCCCTGCAACCCACCGACGACGAGCGCATTGATGTACATCGCCTGATTCTCTACCCCGTGCCGATCGGGATGGGGCGGTGTTCGCAACCGGATATCGGTCGCCAGACCGATCACGCCGTAGTAGCGGGCCGGATCGACGTGACGGGAGAGGCAGTCCATGTACCCCGATTCCCAGTTTGTGCCGGAGTCCTCACTCACCTGACAGATCAGCACATTGCAGCTTTCGACCGCCTCGATATCGACGTCGTAGATCAGGCGCGGGGTAATGTCGGTGCGGGTCTTGTCGCTGCTCGGCTCGCTCTCGTTGGGACAGAAGAC
>JACCXM010000386.1 GCA_013697005.1 Chloroflexia bacterium
GTCACCATGTCTCGGAACTGATCGACCATGCGATCGGAGATCCCCTGAACGTGGATCACATCATCGACGGATCGATATGGTCCGTTTTCCTCGCGGAAAAGCACGATTCGCTCCGCGGTGATCGCGCCAATTCCCGGTAGAACCTCGAGCTCGGAAACATCGGCGGTGTTCAGGTTGATACGCTGCATCAGTTGACCAGCATTCGCAATGGGCTGATTCGATGGCTGTGGCGCAGGCAAGGTTCCCGGAGCGACTATCTCCTGAATGACGAGGGCCTCTCCGTCACGAACCCGGCGCGCCAGGTTGATGGTCGAGAGTTCTGCTGACGAGGAAAGTCCACCAGCGGCGGAAACTGCATCCTGCACGCGAGCTCCGCTGGGAAGAGTAAAGACACCAGGTGTATTCACCGCACCCCGCACGTCGATCACCACCGGTTGGTCCGCCGTGGCATCTTCAATAACGATTGGTGGCGCGGCCCGGTCATCGAACGCCTGAAACAGGGCATACACGGTGACTATCGCCGCAGCGATCGCCACGATGGTCAATCCAATGCGCGTCAGACTCACGGTGTCCAGTCCGTCGTGTATGAGTGCTCTTCATCGTTTCGCTGCGGCGTATCCTAACTCCACTTGATGGCTTCGGGATGCACAGGATCATCGTGGTAGGCTTGGTTGCCCGCGGCGCCCCGCGGCACACCTTCGAAGACCGGTTACGTTCTCAAGCCAGGCATTCATGGCGTTCTCGCACCTCGTCGACCAATTGCTCGAGGAACCGAGCGTAGCCGCCGCCATCGAGGCGCTGAAGCGACAGTCGGTCGCCGTTCTGGATCTTCCGTTATCGGCGCGCAGCGCGGTCGCCGCCGCGGTAATTGCTGACCACGCCGGGCCGACGCTCGTGGTCGTGGCGAGAGCGGACCGCGCTGAAGCATTGGCGACGGCAATCGCTGAATATCTCCCGCCAAGAACGGTCTTAACCTGGCCGGCCCCCGAGGCCCTTCCCTACGAGCAACTTCCCTTCGACCTCGAGACCGCCACCGAGCGCGCCGCGCTGCTCGATCAGCTTTCACGACGCGATGCGTCGTCCGGCCAGTTAATCGTCATCACTCCCGCCCACGGTTTGATGCAGATTGTCATGACGGCCGAAGCCCTGGCAACTGCCACCCGCATGCTGCGCGCTGGGACCCACCTCTCGCAGGGTGAGCTGATGCATTGGGCGCTCGACCATGGCTTCGAAGTGGTCCCACTCGTCACCGAACCCGGGCAGATCGCCAGGCGCGGCAGCATCCTCGACATTTTTCCGCCGGGCACCGAAGAACCCGTTCGCGTCGATTTTTTTGGAGACGAGATCGACGCCATCCGTCCATTTCATCCGCATACGCAGCGCTCGCGAGATCGCCTTCGGGAGGTCCGCATCCTGCCCCCCGCCGAGCTGCCGTTGGACCGGCTGAAGGACGCGTCCCAGCAATTAGCGACGCTTGATCTCGACGGGCTCCGGGCCGAAGTTAGGGCCGAGTGGTCGAGGACGATCGAGTCGATGGCGTCGGGCCGCACGCCAGCCTCAATCGATCTCTTTGCACCGTACCTGATCGCGCGGCCATCCACCCTCATCGACTACGCCGATGAAGAGACCCTTATTGTTCTGGATGAGCCTGCGGCGATCGATCTGGTGGCTTCTCAATTGGAACGACAGGCCACTGAGCTTCGGGATGCGTTTGTCGCCAACGGCGAATTACCCGCGGGGTTACGAAGTCCGATCGCCGAATGGTCACGGGTGAGGCAAACGCTGAGCGAACGCCGCACACTGTCGCTGGGTACCGCCCTGGAAGGCAACATGGCCGCGGACCATGAAATTGCACTGGTGGAGCCGCCCCGCTTCGCCGGCCGTTTGGGCGATGCGGTTGACGCCGTACGAGAGCGGCTCGCGCAAGGATGGAAGGTCGCAATCGCCACCGATCAGGTCGAACGGCTTACCGAGCTATTCGAGGAACGCGATGTTTTCCCGCGCCGGGATCTGCGGCGAGACGCTCAGACTGCTCCGTTACCGCTCTTGCCCGGCGTCCTGGAAATCCGCGCCTCGGACCTCGACAGTGGCTGGTCCGCACCAGAGTCCAAGCTTCTGCTGTTGGCCGATCTCGAGCTCTTTGGATTTCGGAAACAGACGCGGCGCGCGCATCGTCGCCAGCACGCCGAGGCAGCGCCGCTCGCGGCTTCGTTGTCACCGGGGGACCACGTCGTACACGTGGACTACGGCGTTGGTATCTTCCGCGGTCTGGTTCGCCTGGAGGCCGGTGGGGTCGAACGGGAATACCTCCACGTCGACTATGCCAAGGGTGATCGGCTCTATGTCCCCGTGGATCAGACCGACCGGGTCGTCCGGTACTCCGGCGGCGGCATCGACCCCACGCTCACCAGACTCGGCAGCGGCGAATGGCAGCAAACGCGGCGCCGCGTCAGGCGGGCGGTGCGCGAGATGGCATTCGAGCTGATACAGCTCTACGCCAGCCGAGAGACCACCAGAGCGCAGCCATATGGACCCGACACCGTTTGGGATCATGAGTTGGCGTCATCATTTCCGTACGTCGAAACTCCCGACCAACATGCGGCGATCGAGGCCGTCACGAAAGACCTGCGCTCGTCCGAACCGATGGACCGCTTGATCGTGGGTGATGTCGGGTTTGGCAAGACGGAGGTGGCGCTGCGCTCGGCGTTCCGGGCTGTCAACGACGGCCGGCAAGTGGCGGTCCTGGTGCCAACAACAATCCTGGCGCTGCAGCATTACACGACGTTTGCCCAGCGTCTCGCGGCATTTCCGGTTCGGGTCGAGATGCTATCCCGTCTACGCTCCCGGGCGGAACAGCGCAAGGTTCTCGCGGGTCTCGCGGACGGACAAGTCGATATCGTCATCGGCACCCACCGGCTGGTTCAGCATGACGTCCAGTTCAAGAATCTGGGTCTCGTCGTCATCGACGAAGAGCAACGGTTCGGTGTGCGTCAGAAAGAGTTTCTCAAGCGCCTGCGGACCGAAGTCGATGTTCTGACCATGAGCGCGACTCCGATCCCGAGAACGCTTCACATGGCGCTCGCCGGTATTCGCGACATCAGCATGATCGACACCGCCCCACAAGCGCGCCTCCCGATCCGCACCTTCGTTACCCCGACGCAAGATCAATTGATCCGAGAAGTCATCTTGCGCGAGATCGACCGTGGCGGTCAGGTCTATTTCGTTCACAACCGGGTTCACGATATCGACCGCGTTTCACACAGGCTGCGGCATCTCGTCCCAGAGGCCCGGTTTGGCGTCGGCCACGGTCAGATGGACGAGGAGGTGCTCGAGGAGATCGTGCTCGGATTCGTCCGATGCGACTTCGACGTGCTGATCTCGACGACGATCATCGAATCAGGCGTCGATATTCCCAACGTCAACACCATCATCATCGACAACGCGGACACCCTTGGTCTCACCCAGCTTTACCAATTGCGGGGACGGGTCGGCCGGTCCACGAACCGCGCCTACGCGTATCTCCTGTACAAACCCGACAAGTCGCTGTCCGCCGAAGCGCAAGAGCGGCTAGTCGCGATCCAGGAGGCGACGGAGTTAGGAGCAGGACTGCGCCTGGCTATGCGCGACATGGAAATCCGCGGCGCCGGCAACATCCTGGGCGCGGAGCAAAGTGGCCATATCGCCGCGATCGGCTACGAGCTGTACATCCGGCTCCTGGCACAAGCGGTCGACGAAATTCGATCGGGTGAGCCGCACCACGAAACCGGCCCGGTCATCATGGACCTTCCGCTGACCGCGTTGATTCCCTTTGATTACATCGTTGACACCGAGCTGCGGCTCGCCATCTACCGCCGCATCGCCGCGATTGCCGACCATGGCGGACTGGCCGATATACGACTCGAGCTCGTGGACCGATTTGGTCAGATTCCGGAGGAAGTCGAGCATCTGCTGGCGCTCATCGCGCTCCGCATTCGTGCCCAGGCGCTCGGCATTGAATCACTGATCGAACGCGAGCGCGAGATCGTGATCAGGCCGGTGCCAACCGCCGGATTGGAGCGCGGTCTGACTACACATCTCGGCCGGGCGGTGAAACTGACCGCGCACTCCATCCGCATCCGGCTCCCGGACCTCACCGTTCCCTGGCAAGAAGCCGTTGACGTCGTGCTCGACGCCGTTGCGTCGATCGACACGGAAAAAGAATCTCGCCGTGAACCCACAACCGCGATAGCGGACTGAACTTCGAACTCCGCGTCAGGCGTCTTTCGGCGGATCCCAGCGTACAAATCCGCGCGCGGCCAGATCGGCCATGATGCGGCGGGCGTTGGTTTCCGGCGAATGAGCGACCGTCTCGAGCGTGATCTCGGGGTTCAGCGGCGTCTCATAAGGATCGCTGATTCCGGTGAACTCCTTGATCTCACCTCGCCGCGCCTTTGCATACATCCCTTTGACGTCGCGCTGCTCGCAGACGGAGAGCGGAGTATCAACGAAGACTTCGATGAATTGGTCCTCATCCATCATCGCCCGCACGGCATCGCGCGTACCGCGATACGGTGATACCGCGGCGCACATTACCGTGCCCCCATGGCGAACGATTTCGCTCGCGACATAGCCAATGCGCAGAATGTTCGTGTCGCGGTCCTCCCGTGAGAAACCCAGACCCTTCGAGAGATGCGTCCGCACCACGTCGCCGTCGAGCTCGGTGACCTGGCGACCGGCTTCCAGGAGTAGCACTGAGAGCACCGCCGCGGTTGTCGACTTCCCTGAGCCGCTCAATCCGGTTAGCCAGATGCACAGCCCCTGCCGGTGCCGTGGCGGATACGCCTCGGCCAGGATTTCGGCGGTCTCGGGGCGGGTGAACCACGCGGGAAGCAACCGCCCCTTGGCGAGAAAGTCCTCGCGAACCTGCGTTCCGGAAATCGTTGCAGTTTGCGCGCCGTCCGCGATGTGCGAGGCTTCTTCGTAGCGATCCTCATCGGGCAGATAGAGCATCTCGGAGAAGGGGACCATCTGGACGCCGATTTCGTCCTCGTACTCTTTGACGAGCTCTTGCGAGTCATAGGGGCCGAAGAACGGCTTTCCGGCTGAATCCTTGCCGGGCCCGGCATGGTCCCGGCCGACGATGAAATGGTTCGCCCCGTAATTGCGCCGGATGATGGCATGCCAGAGGGCTTCTCTCGGGCCTGCCATGCGCATCGCCAATGGCAACAGGGACAACACGATACGGTCCGGGTCGTAGTGATTGTCTGCCAATGCTTTATAGGTACGAACCCGGGTGTAGTGATCGACGTCGCCCGGTTTGGTCATGCCGACGACGGGGTGCAGCAACAGCACGCCATCGACGGAGATGGTCGCCCGTTTCGTCAGTTCTTCGTGGGCCCGATGGAGTGGATTCCGGGTCTGAAACGCGACGACATTCTGGCGACCGGTCTTGGCCAGAATCTCCCGTGTCCCGGCTGGTGTCTGCCGCAGGTCCTGAAAATCGTAGTGACGCGGCAATTGGAGCATGCGAATTGGTCCCGACGCGTTGAGACGCCCCCAGCGCTCCATCTCGTGGACCAACGGATGCTTCGTATCGTGCGAACCGATCACGCGCTCGGCGAGATCGGCTGGATCCCATGGATACAGCTCTTCGATCGTCATGATCGCAAGCAGATCATTCATCGCATCGCGCAAGGCGATATCGGTGCCTTCCTGGAATCCGGCGTCGGCCGCCACCGGCAGGGTAATGGGCATGGGAAAGAGCGTGCCGCCGGCGAGTCGCATTTCGGCCAGCACGCGCCGAAAATCTGCTTCGCCCATGAAGCGGTCGAGCGGCGAGAAGGCGCCGGAGGCGAGCATCTCCAGATCACATACGGCACGCGGCGAAATCTGCAGCGACGGCAGCGTGCTGGCGTAGGCGCGGGCCTCCGCGAGCTCCGACTGGGGAACCATCAGATCGACCAGACGGCCACCGTATGGCATGATCAAGGTCGCGGCCGCAGGTGTCGTTGTCTGCACGTGCAATGGAATCTCTCCTCCCGAGTAGTCCCCGTGGCTCCCGGCACGGGACGAGCCGCCAGTCCGGCTCGGGTCAAGTCAACCGCGAAGCCTAACATGGAGCTGTGCAGCGGAGAGTCGCGAGCTTGTTCGGGATCAGGATGCGCCGCGCAGCAGCGCCACCGTGGCCCCGTCCCCGCCCTGGTTGGCCGGCGCCATCTCGTGGCTCGCCACTGCAGGGTGCACGGAGAGGACCTCTTTGACCACGTTGCGCAACACCCCGGTTCCCTTGCCATGGATGATGCGTACGAATGGCATTCCCGCGCGGTATGCGTGTTCGAGATACTGATCGAGCATTTCCTCGATTTCCGCGGCTCGGTAGCCACGTAGGTCGAGCTCCAGGTTGACCGGTCCGCTCGGCGGCGGCATCACAATGGGACGCGCTGTCTCCTCCGTACGTACCCGGCCGAGCCGATCGAGCGCGCTGACTGGCTGACGGGTCTTGAGTGCACCCAACATAATGTCGGCCATGCCACCGTCGACGGCGATGACTTCGCCTTCCTGATCCAACGACACGACGCGCACGCGATCTCCCGCCGCGATCGGCGTGGCTCCCGCTGCCGCCGGAGGATTTCGGATTTTTTCGCGCCGAAACTTGCGAACGTTCTCCGCGGCGCGGTCGACGTCGCGGCGCCGTTCGTCAAGTTGCTCCCTCGCAATCTGCAGCGAATCGCGGTCGCGTTGCAGTCGCTTCAGCGTCTCGCGGGCCGCTTCGAGGTCGGACTCCGCTTCCGCCAGCGCCTCACCGCGCGCGTTTCGCCGCTCGCCCTCAGCCACCTGTAGTTCTTGCTCGACGGATCCCCGAAGCACCTGCGCCTGCTCTTCCGCGGCGCGGGCCCGTTCCAATGAAGCGTCTGCCTCATCCCGCCGGCGGCGAATGTCCTGCAGGAGACTATCGACGCGATGCTCGTCAGGATCGAGCATCCCGCTGGCGGCGGTGAGGATGCCCGGGGGCATACCAAGCCGGCCCGCGATGGCCAGTGCGTTCGAGCGGCCGGGGACACCGATCAGCAGCCGGTACGCCGGCGCCAGCGTCTCTTGATCGAATTCGACGCTGGCATTTTCTACACCTGGGGTCGCGAATGCATACGCTTTGACTTCTGGATAATGCGTCGTGGCAATGACTAACGGCCCAAGCTCGAGCAAACGACTCACGATTGCCCGCGCCAGCGCCGAGCCCTCCTGCGGATCGGTCCCCGCGCCGAGCTCATCGAGAAGCACCAGATCGCCGGCGGTCACCTCCCGCAACATGGCGATGACCGTTCGGATATGTCCGGAGAATGTCGACAGACTCTGGGCGATGCTTTGCTCGTCACCAATATCGATGAATACCGCGGGAAACACCGACACGACTGAAGTTTCGTCGGCGGGGATAAAGAGCCCCGTCTGCGCCATAAGCGCCAGCAGCCCAATCGTTTTCAAGGCGACGGTTTTCCCGCCCGTGTTCGGTCCGGTGATGAGCAACACGCGAAAGTCTTCGCCAAGCTCGACGTCGATGGGAACGACAGTTGCCTGATCGAGCAGCGGATGCCGTGCCCGGCGCAGCGAAAGCCGCCGCGTGGGATGACCGTCCGCGGAGCCCGGGGCACCCGTCCAGAGCGTGGGACGAAACGCGCGCATGTCGAATGCGAGCCGCGCTTTGGCCATGGCGAGGTCGATGGCGGCGGTTGCCTCAACCGCACGGGAAATTGGCTCCGCGTGGGTCCCAGTTTTGTCGCTCAAATCGTCTAGGATGCGATCGATCTCGTGCTGTTCGTCGAGTTGACGTTCCCGCCAGCGGTTGTTCAGCTCGACGATTTCGAGCGGCTCGATAAATATCGTCTGACCACTGGCCGAGGTGTCATGGACTACACCCGGGAGCGCCGCGCGCGAATCCGCGCGCACCGGCACCACGTATCGCCCATCGCGCATGGTGACGATTGAATCCTGGAGCACGGCGGCGTATTTACCGCCGCTCACCAGCCCGTTGAGCCGGTCCATCAGGCGGCTGTGGGCGACACGCACATCGCGCCGGATTCTTCCCAGCGCCTGCGTTGCCGTATCGAGGACGTCGCCGCGCGGTCCAATTGACCGACTGATGTCCGCTTCGAGTTCGGGAAACTCGCCAAGATGGTCGACAAACTCCAGGAGGTGCGGGAACCGGTCCGGTCCGTCCGGAATCCGCCGGAATGCCCGGCGCAGGTTGCGCGCGGCTCCGATCATATCCAAAACCAGCAGGAGATCGGGTGGCTGGAGCCGGCCGCCTTTGGCGGCCCGTTCCACGATTTCGCGGACGTCGCGTGCGCCGCCAATGGTGACGTCGGGAAACTCTGTCAGGAGAGCAACGGCCTCCGCCGCGACATCAAGGAGATAGCGCACGGTCTCTGGATCGCCGCTTGGTCCCAGCTCGCGCGCGCGCTCGGCGGCGACATCGAACCGGCATAGCCGCGCCAGACGCTCGAGAATCTCGGGAAATTCGAGTTTGGCCAGGACATGTTCATACACAACCGTCGTTCCTCGGGTGGCAGCGCGGCATTTCCCAGAGTGTAGCGCCGCCAATGAGACCTTTGGCGTGTTATCTTCCTGTTGACACGAACATGTGTTCTCTCATATGCTCTACGCCAGACGAGGTTCATTCCCACGGAATGGGCCCGAGCGGCGCACCTGGCCCGCGAGCAGCCGCCGAGAAAGCAGGAGCCTTCCTCATGAAAGACTTGTCCCGCCGCCAGCAATCGATCCTTCACTTTATCGAGCATTTTCTGGATGCGAACGATTACCCTCCGACGATCCGTGATATCCAGACCGAGCTCGGTATCTCATCGACCAGCGTCGTCGATTACAACCTCAAAGGTCTCGAAGCCCGGGGCTTGATTCGCCGCAATAGCAAGATTTCACGCGGCATCGAATTGGCAAGCCGCGGTTCCAGCCGCCGGAACATGGTGACTATTCCGGTCATCGGCCAGATCGCTGCCGGTCAACCGATTCCGGTCCCCGGCGATCTCGAAGGTTCGGATGTGACCGAGACCGTCGAGCTCGGGTCCGACTTGATGTCGAACAGTGGGCAGGGGCTTTTCGCCTTGCGGGTCAAGGGTCATTCGATGGTCGATGCCCTGATCAACGACGGCGATGTCGTCGTGCTCAGGCAGCAGGAGACCTGTGAAAACGGCGAAACCGTGGCGGTGTGGCTGAAAGAGCAACGCGAAACCACCCTCAAGCGGTTCTATCTGGAGGGTGACCACGTACGACTGCAGCCGGCCAACGTGACAATGGATCCGATCTACACTCCCGCCGAGAATGTGGAGATTCAGGGACGGCTCGTCGGCGTGGTCCGTTCGATCGACTAGCGGCGGTCAATCAGTTCCGGAGGGGTGCTCGTGGAAACCGCGATACTCACCGGACTTGGACTCGCCGCGCCAGCGGGACTGAACGCGTACATTCCACTGCTGGCTCTCGCCCTCGCGGACCGAGCGACGTCTCGCGTGACCCTTGGCGCACCGTATGACGCGCTCTCCTCGAACGTGGGTATCGCGATTCTGGTGATTCTGCTCACCATCGAAGTGACCGTCGACAAGATCCCCGGCGTGGACCATCTCAACGATATCGTCCAGTCATTCATTCGTCCTGCCGCGGGAGCCATCGCGGCTCTGGCCGCGACCGGCGGCGTGGCGGCCATCCATCCCGCAATCATGGTTCTCCTCGGTCTGGTGCTCGCCGGTTCCGTCAACGTCGCCAAAGTCACGACCCGCCCGGCGGTGACGCTGGGAACCGCCGGGGTGTTCAATCCGCTAGTGAGCATTGCCGAAGATGCCGTTGCTATCATCGCCTCCACCGTCGCTATCTTTTTGCCGATTCTCGTCATTCTGGTCCTCCCCTGCTTCGCCATTTCCTCTATTCTTCTCATGCGTCGGGTTCGCACTTTGCGAACACGGGGTACATACCCATAATCGAAACCAGCGGACTGGCGCTTCCGCGGCGCAATTTCCGGTAAAGAGGTTCAGAGACAGGCATGCCCAGCGTTCAGGTCAAGAATTACTATGAGACGCTTGGCGTGCCGCGCACCGCGAGCGAAAAGGAAATCCGCGCGGCGTATCGCAAGCTGGCGCGACAGCACCATCCCGATCTCAATCCCGGTGACAAGGGAGCCGAAGAGCGATTCAAAGAGGTCAATGAGGCACACGAGGTACTCATCGACCCGGACAAGCGGAAGCTGTTCGATCGATTTGGCGAAGATTGGCAGCGCTATCGAGATGCCGGTTTTACCGGAGACGAGCGGACTGCCACTCCTGGGGCGGGTGGCGGCGCCGCGTCCCGGGCTGGCCGCGGCGCCACGTTCGATCCCAACGACTTTACCCAGTGGTACTCGTCGCAAGGCGACGGCTCCGGTGATTACACCTTCTACGCACCGAACGAAACCGACGAGTCACACTCGGACTTTTTCGAAACCTTGTTCGGGCAACGCGGATCGCCGTTTGACCGCTTCAGCGGTTTCGGCGGGGGGTTTTCTTCGAGCCGGGCGCGCCCCCGCTCACAAGCGACGCCCGCCAGACCGCGCCGTGGCGAGGACGCCCAAGTACCGGTCGAGGTCTCATTTGACGAGGCCTTCCGGGGGGCTTCGCGCCAGATCCAGTTGCAGGTGTCGGAACCATGTCCGACCTGCGGCGGCACCGGCGAGGCGCGTGGTCAGGAATGCCCCACCTGCGACGGTACCGGGTCCGTGCGCCGCACCAAGACCCTGGAGGTCGCGATTCCCCCTGGCATCGACTCGGGCAAACGCGTGCGCATGGCGGGTCAAGGTGGACCGGGGCTCAATGGCGGACCTGCCGGCGACGTCAACCTGATCATCACGGTCCGCCCCGACCGCCGCTTCGAGCGCGATGGCGACAATCTCCGCACCGACGTCGACGTTCCTGTCACGACCGCGGTACTCGGGGGCGAAGTCGAAGTCAGCACCCCGTCGGGGATGGTGGCGCTGACTGTTCCACCGGAGACGCAGAGTGGCCGCAGCTTTCGGCTGCGCGGCCAAGGCATGCCCAAGCTGAGGCACCGCGGTGGCGAACGTGGCGATCTGCTGGCGCGGGCGCGTATCGTGACCCCGACGGCACTTTCGGATCGCGAGCGCGAGCTGTTCCAGGAGCTTCGCGAGTTGCGGGAGGAGCGATCCTCCTGATGGGACACCCTCGCAAGACCACGATGATGAGCGTCACGGTGAGCGATTGGATTGTCAAAGATGGCGCCAGTGACGAGCCTCGGTTTGCCATCTCAATTGCCGCAGCACGCTGCGGGGTGCGGATTGGCACCTTACGCCGCTACGAGGAATGGGGATTACTTGAGCCTGTGCGCTCCGGGCAACGGCGCCTCTACTCGGAGGCGGATATCGAGCATGTGCTACGCATCCGGCGCCTCGTTGACGATCTTGGCGTCAATCTTGCTGGTGTCGCGGCGGTCCTGCATCTTCGCCATCAGGTGATTGCCTTGCAACGCGAGATGGAAATGCTCCGCGATCAGAACATTCGCTGAACTAGAGGCGGGATCGCCGCATGACGCCGGTGGTCGCGCTGGATTGACAGGAGACGATGCGAGATGCCCGCCACAATCATCATGGGCGGTCAATGGGGTGATGAGGGCAAGGGCAAACTCACCGATACCTTAGCCGCTTCGGCCGACATCGTCATCCGGGCTAACGGCGGCGCCAACGCCGGTCACACGGTCCAGACCGATCAGGGAGTGTTCAAGCTTCACCTCATTCCGTCCGGGATCTTGAATCCGCGCTGTCTCTCCGTCGTCGGCGCGGGAGTCGTCATCGATCCCAAGCTCATGCTCGAGGAAATGGATCAGCTGGCGACGCGCGAGGTGTCGCTGGAACGACTCCGCATCTCCGAACGAGCCCACGTCGTTCTTCCCTACCACCCAATTCTCGATGGCCTCGAAGAGGCGGAGCGGCTCGAGGGTTCGATCGGCACGACCCTGCGCGGGAATGGCCCGGCCTACAGTGACAAGGTCTCACGACGTGGAGTTCGCGTTGGCGACCTCATTGATTCCGGCGCCCTGCGCCATCGGTTGAGCCATGAGTTGCCACGCTGGAACCGCATTCTAAGCAATGTCTATGCCGCTGATCCGATCGATTTGGACATCCTGTTCGAGGAGCTCAACAGCTACGGAGAGCGGCTGCGGCCATTCGTGGCCGACACCGAGCCACTCATTGCCGATGCCCTCGAGAACGAGAAACAGATCATCATCGAATGCGCCCAAGGGGCCATGCTTGACATCGACTACGGCACCTATCCGTTCGTCACGTCTTCGTCGACCACGGCGGCGGGCGCCTGCCAGGGAGCCGGCGTACCACCGACCCAAGTCGAGCGGGTTCTCGGGGTGTTCAAGGCTTATTCGACACGAGTGGGCGCTGGTCCCCTGCCGACAGAGCTCGTGGACATGACCGGGGATCTCATTCGCGAGCGTGGCCGCGAGTACGGCACGACCACCGGCCGGCCACGAAGAACCGGCTGGTTCGACGCGGTCGCGGCGCGCTATGTGGCCAGACTCAATGGCCTCACGGATATCGCGATCACGCTGCTCGATGTCTTCGATCCGTTCGAGACGCTCCGGGTATGCGTCGCCTATGACCTCGACGGTGAGATCATCACGACCGTCCCTGCCCGGGCGGATCGGCTTGCGCGGGCTCGCCCCGTATATGAGGAGATTCGAGGGTGGCAGGAGTCGACGGTTTCCGCACGTCAGGCAGCCGATATTCCTCGCCCCGCCCACGACTATCTGAGTTTCATCGCGCAGCAGGTCGGGGTCCAGGTTTCGCTCGTCGGGGTTGGACCAGACCGGGAACAGATCGTGCCGCTTTCCGCACCGCCGCGGGCGCTCGTCACCGGGGTCCGAATCTAACCGCGGTCCATTTTGGCAACGTACCCTGGCCGCGGAGGAGAACGAGAAGGAGTCCGCCATGGCTGTTACGGACCCATCGGGGATGATCGATGCCGAGGGCATCCAGAAGATCTTGCCCCACCGCTATCCGTTTCTCCTCGTCGACCGTATTGTCGAGCTATCACCGCCACGCCACGCTGTCGGCATCAAACAGGTTACGGTGAACGAGCCGTTTTTCCAGGGACATTTTCCCGGTTACCCAGTCATGCCGGGTGTGCTTATCGTCGAGGCCATGGCGCAGGTCGGTGGGGTGGCAGTCCTGTCCGACAATGAGTACCGGGACAAACTGGCCCTCTTCGCCGGTATCGACAATGTTCGTTTCAAGCGGCAGGTCAAACCCGGCGATACGATGCGGATCGAAGTCGCGCTCCAGCAAATTCGGCGTGGCATCGGGATGGGGTCCGGTACTGCCACCGTTGATGGCGAGCTGGCCTGCCGCGGCGACATCATGTTCGCGCTCGTAGACAAACCCGAAGCGCTCAAGGGTCGCTGAGCGACATTTCGCCGACTTGTGCCCTGGCGTAAACTCTCTACGACTGGTCTCCTGAAAGTGCCATGGAGAATGACGTTTCGTGTCTTCATCCGGCCGCGTCATTGGTCTGATCTTGATCGCCGCGGGGGTCATCATCGCCGGCATTGCTGGCGCGTGGCTTCTGTCTGGCATGCGCGAAGGGAATGTCCAGGGTTCTGGCGCACTCTTCGGGCTCCTGTTCGTGGTCCTGATTCTGGTGGCGCCGCTGGTGGGCGGGGGCATCTTCTTTCTCACCCGGGGCCGCGCCGAGGAGAAAGCGACCGAGCGCGTTCGCGGTCAGCGCCGGTTACTTGACATGGTGACAACACGTGGACAGCTCTCGATTGTGGACGTCGCGCTGGAGCTCGGCATGACGCGGGACCAGATCGAAAGCGACCTCTACGATCTCGTGGGACTCGGTCTTTTCACGGGGTACGTCGATTGGCGAAAAGGCGTGCTGCATTCGGTCGAGGCCGTGCAACTCGAGGGGCGGCAGACGTGCCCCAACTGCGGCGGCGAGCTCACATTAGCAGGCAAGGGTCTGATCAAATGCCCATACTGTGGCGCCGAAATCTTCCTCGGTTCAGCCGGTACGCGAGCACTGCCACTTGCGGAAGCTGAGGCGCTGCCGGCGGGAGGTCGCGCCCAGTGAGTCAAAAGCCAGAGGAGTATCTGGAACGGAAAGTTCGCCAGACGTTGGACCGGATACCCGGCTACCGCGGGTACCGCCTCAAAGAGGAGCGCCGCGACGCCGACCGGCGCGTCCGCGCGGCAGTAGCCGACGCCTATGCGGTCGAGCTGACGCGCGTCGAGAGGATTGGCCGCGACCTGGCGAACGACCGGCGTCTTGGCGAAATCTCCGCGGTGGAGCGCGCCAGCCAGAGCATTCGTCACTACATCGATCGCGTCCGCGCCGCGACTCCTGGCTACGGCGGTCTCTTTGGCGACCGTGACATCGATGGCGTGGCGTTGGATCAGCTTCGGCTCTTTGACGAAGGATTGCTCTTGGGGGTGGATGAGCTGCGGCCGTCGATCGACCGCCTCGAAAAAGACTTCGCCGCCGGCAACCCACTTGCACCGGGCGCCAGCGAAGCGGCGGCAACAATCGAAACCCAGCTCGCGAGATTCGACCGCCGCCATGAAGTCATCGACACCGGAATCGCTCTCAGCCGGGAGAATGTGCTGGCACTTCTGCAGCCGATGGCAGAGCTCATCCCAGCCGAGGCGTTTTCGGCCCGGCCGGGAGATGCCATTTCCATTTTGGGCGACGATTTCCTCGTCGATGCGATGATCGACGTCGACGGCCGTCCGCATTCGTTTCGCGTGTTCCGCATCGCGCGCGATCCCGAAGAATGGCTCATGGTTGGCCGTGAGCCGTCGCAGCCGAATGTTCGCATGAGCCCGGTTGACGCACCGGAAAGCGGTACGACAATACCGGGCGATAGTCTGCGTCAGCAATCGGCGGGCACCGGCGATGGCGAGGTCGTGAGCGATCGCGAACCGAGTGGTTTGCGCGCCGTGCGGTACGCTCTGCTCGATGACCCGGACGACCCGGAGCGATTCGGGCTGATTCTCGATTGGGACGGCGTGCGCCAGGCGTTCGTTGGCCGTCGCATCGAGCCGATAGATGTCGAGGTGTTCCGGCGGGCTGACCCCGCGCACTAGCGTTTCGCCACGGGGCGGGACGGATGAAATGGGAGGGTGTTCATGGCTGGAATAATGGACCGCTTGGCACGTCTCATCCGTGCCAATGTCAACGACATGATCGATCAGGCAGAAGATCCCGAGAAGATGATCGATCAGATTCTGCGGGAGATGAACGAGAGCATCGTCATGGCGCGGGCCCAGGTCGCATCCATGATCGCGCAGGAGAAGGAGCTCGAGCTGGAGGCCGCCGAAACCAGCAAACTCGCCGGGGAATGGGGCCGCAAGGCCGAGCGCGCCGTCACCGCCGGGAAGGACGATCTGGCCCGCGAGGCGCTGCGTCGCAAACGAGACAATGAGGAAAACTCCAAAATCTACGGCGAGCAGCTTGGCGTGCAAACTCAAGCCGTGACCAAGTTAAAGGAGCAATTGCGGCAAATCGAGGCGAAGTACCAAACCACGCTGGGCGCGCGCGATTCGTTGGTCGCGCGCCAGCGCCGGGCGCGGTCGCAACGGCAAGTCGCCGAGGCCATCGTCGTCGTGACCCCGCTCGATCCTTCGTCCGAGTTGGATCGGATGGAGCGCAAGATTCGTGGCGAAGAAGCGTACGCAATGGCCGCATTGGAGGTTGGTGAGGAGAGCTTCGAGAGTCAGTTCCAGGCGTTGGAGGCCGAATCCGACGTCGAGGACGAGCTTGCCGAACTCAAGCGTTCGCTTGGGGCGGGTGGGTCACCCAGTCTGACGGCCGGAAACTAGCCAGAACTCTTAGAGAGCCGCATGGCCATCATTGACATCATCCAGCATCCGAGTGAACGCTCGGACGAGATCGTCTTTCGCGTGCCACAGCAGGGCGCCGGCGAGTTTCCATTTGGCTCCCAGTTGATCGTGCGCGAGGGCCAGGCGGCGGTCTTTTTCCGTGATGGCAAGTCGCTGGATACGTTCGGCCCCGGCCGCCACACGGTGAGCACGGGTAACCTGCCCCTGCTCTCGGGGCTGATGGGCATCGCTTTCGGTGGCAACTCACCATTTACCGCCGAGGTCTATTTCGTTTCGATGCGCGAATTGACCGATTTCAAATGGGGAACGGTGCAGCCTATCGTTTTCCGGGACGAGCAATTCGGCATGGTCCGGCTGCGCGGCTTCGGCACGTTTTCGGCGCGAGTCGCCGATCCCCAACTCTTCATCCAGCAGGTCGTCGGTTCACGCGGCGCCTATACCACCGGGCTGATCGAGGACCATTTGCGCGGGCTGATTGTCAACGAGTTCAATGACCTGCTCGGCGCCGTGCACACCTCACTCCTCGACTTGCCCGGACAGACGAGTGAACTGGCGGCGGCCATGCGGAACGCGCTGGGGGACGATTTTCGGCGGTTGGGGCTGGACCTCACCAGTTTTCAGATCGTGGCCATCACGCCGCCTGACGAGGTGCAGCGGCGCATCGATGAGCGGACCGGGATGGCGGTGCTCGGCGTTCAGGAGGTGGATCGGCCGGGCGCCAGTCTGGAGCCGGTAGGAGCCGGTGAGGAGTCAGCTGCGCTTGCCCCAGGCAACGTTGGGCTGGAGCTTGGCTCCGGTGAAACCGGCGGTGAGATCATCCAATTTCCCGTGCGCGAAACGGTCAGTGAGCCGGCGCATCTTGAAAAAACAGGAACGATCGAGTGCCCGCACTGCCACGCCCAGGCACCGGTGGGATCCCGATTCTGTCCGAACTGCGGCCGCTCGCTGCAAACCGAGTAATCGGAACATCGGGCTGCATCATCGCGTAAAACCGGTTACGATATCGAGAAGTGTTCTCGGGACAGGGGGCAAAATGACCAACATGAGTCGACTGCGCACCGCGGGCGCGTTGGCGCTCGCCATCGCGGCGCTCGGTACTGGAACTGGCGGTGCCTTCGCGCAAGAGGAACTCGGTTCCACGATCACAATCGGCGGCGGAACCGACGAAGTCGCCGGCGGCGAGTTTGTCGTGATCGCACCTGGGGTGACGATCAGCGGCGGTGAAGTGGTCAACGAAACCGGAATCGGGGTCATCATCGGCGGCGGTTCCTCCGTCGGCGCCGCAACTGGCGGTGGCGACAATGCCGCGCTCGACGAATAGCACAGATGCGCGGCCCGATTGGTCCGCGGTGCGCATTCCTGGTCGCGTGCCTCATCGCGGCCGCTTTCATGATGGGGATGCTTGGTCCCGCCAGTTCTCACACTGTCGAGGCTCAGCCGCGCCCGACCGCAACCATCTTGGCGATTCAGTTTCCGCCGCCGGTTCCGGGGCTTGAGTACCCGGCGATCGAGTCAAGCCCTGGAGCGGTCACGCGTCCTGCGTTGGCGGCGGCAACCCCCGCGCCGTCAGGCGATGTCACAAGCGGAACGCTCGAAGTGGCCGGGCCCGGCAGCGGAGGATCGCTGACGGCGAGTCTCGCGGGGCTGGACAGCAGCGCCTCCAGCGTCGGCGATTCTCACGATGTCGATCGTCCCGCAAGGCGAAGTAAAAAATAGAACTATTCCGCGTCCGTACGCGGCTATCTCGATTTGATGCGCTGAAATTGTGGTAAACTTATGTTCGATTAGCGATGCTGGGTTTGCTTTCCAGGTTAGGGGAATCGACTCGTGGAAATCGGCAACGTACGGTTGGCCAGCGTCGAAACCGAAATGCGGCAATCGTTTCTCGATTATGCCGTCAGCGTCATCGTGCAACGTGCCCTGCCAGACGCTCGCGATGGACTCAAACCGGTCCACCGGCGGGTTCTCTTTGCGATGTCGGAGATGGGACTTCGCTCCAATACGCGCTATCGCAAGAGTGCCGGTATCGTCGGCGAGGTGCTGAAGAGCTATCACCCCCACGGCGACCAATCGGTTTATGACACCCTGGTTCGCATGGCGCAGGAATTCAACCTCCGCTATCCCCTGGTTGACGGACAGGGCAACTTCGGATCCGTGGATGGGGACGGCGCCGCGGCGATGCGCTACACCGAGGCCCGCCTCACCGCGATCTCCGACGAGCTGCTCGCCGACCTGGACAAGAACACGGTCGATTTCCAACCAAACTACGATGCTTCCAGCGAAGAGCCCAAGGTTCTGCCGGCTCGCCTGCCGAACCTCCTCCTGAACGGGAGCACCGGCATTGCGGTCGGGATGGCGACCAACATTCCCCCACACAATCTCAACGAAGTGTGCGATGCGATTTCGCTGCTAATCGAGAATCCCGACGCCACGGTCGAAGATCTGCTGGAGGTCGTGACCGGACCCGATTTTCCGACCGGGGGCACGATTCTCGGCCGCGAAGGAATCAAGGCGGCCTATGCCACCGGGCGCGGCCGCATCGTGGTCCGCGCCAAAGCATTCGTCGAAGAGTCTCCCCGCGGTGGTCGTTATCAGATTGTCGTCTCCGAGTTGCCATACCAGGTCAACAAAGCCCATCTCCTGGAGCGGATCGCCGATCAGGTCCGGGAGGGCAAGCTCGACGGCATCAGCGACCTCCGGGACGAATCTGACCGCTCCGGGATGCGCGCCATTATCGAGCTGAAGCGCGATGCGCAGCCGATGAAGGTGCTCAACAACCTCTTCAAGCATTCACAGCTGCAATCAAGTTTCGGCGTAAACATGGTCGCCCTGGTCGATCGCGGCACCCAGCCGCGCACGCTCACGTTGAAGCGGGCGCTGCAGGAATACATCTCCCATCGTCAGGAGGTCGTCACCCGGCGTACGGAGTTCGAGCTGGAGCGCGCTCGTCGCCGCGCTCATGTGCTCGAAGGACTCAAGATCGCGCTCGACAACATCGACGAGGTGATTACCACGATTCGGGCGTCGCGTACAACGGAAACCGCGCGCGCGAACCTGATGAAGAAATTCACCCTCACCGAGGTCCAATCGTCGGCCATTCTCGATATGCGGCTCGCGCGTCTGGCGGGGCTGGAGCGCAAGAAGATCGAAGACGAGCTGAAAGACGTTCGTGCCGAAATCGTCAGGCTGGAAACCCTGCTCGGTGACCCAAAGCTGATCCTTGGCGTCATTCGAAGCGACATGGCCGCGCTCAAGGAGAAATACGGGGACGAGCGGCGCACCAGGATTCAGGACATCTCCGGCGCCTTGTCAGAAGAAGATCTCATCCCGGAAGTCGATGTCCTGGTTACGCTGACTAACCGCGGGTACGCCAAGCGCAGCGTCGGCGATGTGTTCCGGACTCAGCACCGCGGGGGGCGCGGTGTTACCGGCGTGACGATGCGGGACGAGGACGAGGTGCAACACATCCTCGCCGCCAATAGCCACGACTGGCTCCTGGTGTTCACGAACCGGGGCAAGGTCTACCAACTCAAGGTCCATGAGCTCCCGGACGCCGGGCGCACCGCCAAAGGTATGCCGATCATCAATCTCGTCAACATGCAGCCTGATGAAACTGTCACCACCCTGATGAAAGTCCGCGACTACGCAACGGGTCTTTATTTGTTCTTCACGACGAGACTCGGCCGCGTCAAGCGCACTACCCTCGATCAGTTCCGGTCCGTACGCTCATCCGGGTTGATTGCCATAGGCCTCGATGATGAGGATGAGCTCGCCTGGGTGCGGATGACGAGTGGCGAGGACGACGTGATGCTCGTCAGTCAAGGCGGGCAAGCGATCCGCTTCCGGGAAGAAGTGGTGCGGCCGATGGGCCGGCCGGCGGCCGGCGTGATTGGCATTCGTATGGCAAAGGGAGACCGGGTCATCGCTTCCGAGGCGGTTGTCGCGGGCAAAGATCTGCTCGTCGTGGCGCAAACCGGACTGGGCAAGCGAACCCGTACCGATCACTTCATGACGAAGGGCCGTGCCGGCAAGGGAGTCGCGGCGATGAAACTCACTGCCCGCACCGGTCAGATCGTCGGAGCCGGCATGGTGAACGACGATCACACCTTGATGCTGATGAGCACCTCCGGCAAAGTCATCCGTCTCCCGGTCTCCCAGATCCCCACGATTGGGCGGCAGACGCAAGGCGTGACGTTGATGAAGCTCGTTCCCGGCGAAATGGTCGCGACCATGACGATCGCCGATCAGACCAGCGAAGACCCAGATCCCAGCCTACCTCCGCTCAATGGACACGGCGACGTATCGACGCTCTCCTGAGATGCTGGTAGGCTCCAATGGCGCCCTACATCTCATCGTTCCGGCGAGAACCTCGCGCTGGGGCTCGCGATGGCCGGAGCACCCCGGATTGTTCTTCGACGGTTTGGGTGAATCTCCGGCTGAACAACGCGCCCAAGGGTGTGAGAACGGTCAGCAAGACCGTCATCGTCAGCAGGACCGCTGCGCTGAGTGGCGCTACCCGGCCCGCATCGGGGGCGATGGTCGGTCCCCGGTCCAGCACCCAGAGCAGGACGAACTGCGCCCCCAGGGCGATGGCGCCGGTGATGGGGCGCCTACTAACCGGAATGAGGAGCCCAATGAACGTGACCGCACCCGCCAACAGAAATGCTTCGCCCAGCATGGAGAGTGCCGACGTTTCATCCAGCGACCCTGGAGCACCGAGAATGGCGGGAACCAGGAAAGCGGCCGACAAAAACAGCAACGCGCCATCTTGCGGCGTTTCGTTCGATTGATGGGCCGCAAACAACCATAACCCGAATAGGGTGACGCACGTCGCCAGTGTGAGCCACAGGAGCGGCCCCGCCGAGCCGCGAGAGATCGCCACGAATGGCACCCGTGATGCGGACGCTTGCAATGTGACAACTGGCATCAGAATGAGTGTCACCAGCAGCGCCATCTGCCAGTACGGCCGCACTCCCGGTCTATCCATCACCACTGTCAGCCCGATGCCGATGGCCAGAACCAGCACCACGACACCGATCCGCACTGGCGTCGCGCCCGTCGGCAGCGATACCGAGTCGATGGCTCCCGCGAGCGCCACGGCAGCAGCCAGAAACGTGGGGGCGACGCGCGCCGCGGCGCGATTGACGGCAGCTCGGACACTCCGGTGCGGTCCTGCCGAAGCAACGGCTTGCCGCGCTAGTCCGGGACTGGCGCGACGCGGTTCGTCGCTTCGGTCGCGTGGCGTGCTCACACAGGAGCGCCCAACGGTCAGCTACCCCGCATCTGAAGATCGGCGATGGGAACGTGTTGCGCTCGTCGCGCCCGAAATGACGCTACGGTATCGATACCGCACAAGGTGAGCATGTCAAGCGTCTTGGCCAAACCTGAGCCAACGGTCTGCGCGGCGTGCGAATCGGTTCCGGTCGTGATTATCCGCCCCCCGCGCTCGACGTACCAGCGCACCACCGCCGGGCCCGGCATGCTGGTTTTCGGTGTTTGACGCAGTCCTGAGGTATTGATCTCAAACGCCACGCCGCGCTCGATCATCGCGTCAAAAATGGGTTCGAGCCGCTCCCGATAGCGCGCCGGATCGTAGTTCCGGTGCGACTTCGGCGCATACCGTTTCGGCAGATCGAGATGCCCGATCGTGTCGAACCAGCCAGATTCCACTGCCTGCTGGATTTGATCGAGATACGGCAGAAACACGTCATCTTCAGTGCGATCGGCAAAATAGTCGGGAAAGATCATGGTCCCGTTAGGGGCATAATGAACGGAGCCGATGACAAAGTCGTACGCGGCGCCATACTCGCCTATGAACGACGCTACGACATCGGTCGTGCCCTGATTGAAGTCAACCTCAGCGCCTTTGAGCACCGTGAGCGCTCCGGCAAACCGGTCCTGGGCGCGTTCAATCTCCAGCAAATACGCGTCTGGTCGGTAGTAACCGTAGCCAGGGTCAGCAGGCACGTGGTCGACGTGATCGGTGAAAGCGATTTCTGTTACGCCGGCCGCAATCGCCGCCCGGCACGATTCCTCGATCGGGATAACGCAATCGACCGAAAAGGTGCTATGAACGTGGTAGTCGAACACTGCTGACTGCCCTTCTTCTTCGACGTGCCGCGCGCCGGGCACTATAGCAACCTTCGATCGTGTGCAGAGAAGCGGGGAAATGAGACCGCGTTCGCGCGTTGTTACAATCCGACTTCTTCGCTAGAACTGCTACGGGGGATAATTGCAGGTGGACTTCGCAACCTTCGGGGATGAAATCAAGGCATTCCTCGGTCTCGACGAAGTGCATGCCGCGAAAACTATTGCCAAGGCACTCCAGCTTCTCATCGTCGTGCTGCTTACACTCTGGATTGCTCGTTGGGTGCGGGAAAAGTTCCGGCGTCGCGCGACAGGCGGACGCCTCAGCGCTGAAGTGGCGACGCTGCTCAGCCAGGCGGCCACCGTGGCCACCTACGGCTTGGGTACGACCGTTGCCCTAGCGGTTCTCGGTGCCACCTGGACCGCAATTGCGGCCATTGTCGGCGCCACCACACTCGGCATCAGTCTCGCCTTGCAGGATGTCGGTCGCGGTTTCGTCAATGGCATCTACATTCTCATCGAGCGGCCGTTTCGCATCGGCGACCGCGTGCGCGTTGGGTCCGCCGAGGGACGCGTCGAGGAAGTGGGAGTGCGCTTGACCGTGCTCCGCACACCCGCTGGCGACCGGATCATCGTTCCCAATACCGTGGTCTTCTCGAGCATTATCGAGAGCTCAGCCAACGGACAGCAGGATCGGCAGCACTACGCGGTCAGCGGCATCGAACTCCCCATCTCCGACATCGAAAACGCGGTCCGCCGATCGCTGGCGGGAATGCCGCATCTCTCCGCTCGTTCGCCAATCGTCGCTCTCATGGCATCGAGTCCGGATGGGACAAACATCCAGGTTACGGTCGAGCACGATCTTGGAAACAAGGTGGACGATCAGGTTATCACGCGCCTGCGATCGCTGTTCCCTGGGGCTACGGTGGCCACCGTGTCTGCGGTTCCGGCATCGTGACCGGGGGAACGCCGTCGCCGCGGGTTGGGGTGTTCGGGGGGACATTCGACCCCGTCCACAATGGCCACCTGCATGTAGCGCGGGAACTGCGGGAGGCGCTTGGGCTCGACCGCATTTTCTGGGTTCCGGCCGGCCGTCCGCCACACAAGACAGGCCAGATTGTGAGTAGCGATCGAGACCGGCTCCAAATGCTGCGCCTAGCGTTGCGGGAGTCACTTGGGGATGAGATCAGCTCGGTCGACATCGACCGGTCGGGACCTTCCTATACCGCCGACATGCTCGAGTTACTTCACGACACGATGGCGCCTGCAACGCTCGTCTTCCTCATGGGTGAAGATTCGCTGCGCGATTTTCCGACCTGGCGCGATCCCGATCGCATCATCCGGGCCGCGGAGTTGGCGGTGGCCGCGAGACCCGGAATCGACATCGACATCGAATCCATCGCCGCCCAGTTCCCCGTGGTGCGCGGCCGCGTGAGGGTTATTCCCACGACGGAGCTCGCCGTTTCTTCTTCCGAGATCAGGGAGCGGGTCAGAGACGCGAAATCCCTGTACGGGCTGGTACCCGACTCCGTAGCGAACTACATCCGCGAGCACCATCTTTATCTGGACCGTGCAGACAACGGGACGCTCATCCCTGCACGCTAGTCATTCAGATCAACTTTCGCTCCCTGGCGATCTCGTCAATCGACTGTGCCGCCACCCGCACCGCTTCATCCAGATCGGACTTTGTCGAAATCAACGGCGGCGCAATTTCAAACGCGGTGCCGATCGGACTGGCAATCACGCCATGCTCGTACATGCGGCGGACCACGGCCCGCACCGTATCGTCCGCAAACGGTTCGCGGGTTGCCTTGTCTTTCGTGAAATCGACCGCGAGCCACATGCCTTTGCCCCGCACCTGTCCCACAATCGGGTGCGGATCGAGATACTCCTGGAGCGCATCGAGGATGTAGGCGCCATTGTCCCGTGACTTCGCGATCAGATCGTCGCGCTCTTTGATGGCAATCGTCGCGTTGGCCGCTGCCGCCGCGCCCGCATGGCCGCTGAAGGTATGCACGTGGCGGAATACCGGCAAGGCGTCGATCAACTCCGGGCGCGCGATGACCGCACCCATCGGCACGTAGCCAGCCGTCAGCGCCTTGGCCATCGTCATGATGTCGGGAGTGATGCCGTAGTGCTCGCTAGCGAACCAGGCGCCGGTTCGTCCAAACCCCGTTATGACCTCGTCGACGATCAGCAATACGTCATAGCGGTCGCAGATATCGCGAACCCGCCCGAAATACTCGGTGGACGCGGTCTGGACCCCATGTGCCTGCATGATCGGCTCGGCGATGAATGCCGCGACATTCTCCGGTCCCTCATGCTGAATCTGGCGCTCGAGATAATCGGCGCAGAACGAAAAGTACGCCTCTTCCTCCATGTCGAACGGATTGCGATAGCGGCTGGGACCGGGGATCAGCGAGTAACCCGGCACCCCAGGCTCCGCGATGTGCCTCGTGCCGAGCCAGTCGGTCGCGCCAATCGCGCCCATCGTCGCCCCGTGGTAGGCATTCCAACGCGAGATGATCTTGTTCGCCCGGGGTTTGCCGGTGTGCGCGTGATACTGCTTGGCAATCTTGATCGCCGCTTCGACCGCCTCCGAGCCCCCGGTGACAAAGAGCACCTTGCTCAGTCCGTCCGGCGCCAGTCGGGCGATAGTACTGGCCAGGGCAATCGTCGGTGGCGCCAGATTGGTCACCGTTCCCACGTAATGTAGCCGCGTGAGCTGCTCGCCCACCGCGGCGGCAACTTCCGCGTTTCCGTAGCCGAGCGTGTTGGCTCGCGTATGCGAGCTCATCATGTCGAGATATTCCCGGCCGTCGCTCGCCGTCAAGCGAACGCCGTCACCTTGCGTGTAGATGTTCAGGCCGTCAAGCTGCACATCCTCCGCCAGTGCCAAGGGAAAGATGCAATGCTTCAGAGCCTCAGCGGTCAGCTCCGCGGAATCCGCTTCACGTATCTCGATCATCGATTGCCCCCTCGTACTTCCCTCAACCCTCGAAACACGATCCACGAATGGTCAGTACGCCCTTCAATGCGCTCATCACCCCATCACCCTATCACCCAATCGCCCAAGGCGTGGCGCTATGCTATAACCAACGCCATCGCGCCGGGTGGCGCCCCCGGAGAGTTCCGCCCCTCCCCTGGGAACCCCGTGTCTCACCGGGCTTCCTGCCCCTGATCGGAGTCTCGTCGATGTTCAGAATCCTATGGCCGGCCGCCATGGCCGCGCTATTGCTCATCGCGCCTGGGGTTTCCACGGCCGCCACCGTAGCTCAGAACAAGACCTACGGCATCGACCTTGCCAACATGGATCTAGGGGTCAGTCCCCGTGCGGACTTCTATCGGTTCGCCAATGGCGGCTGGCTCGAAAAGACAGAAATTCCTGAAGACAAGTCCTCCTATGGCACGTTTACCGAGCTGTATGACATCACTCTCGAGCAACTTCTCACCATTCTGGACGAGGCGGTCACCGGCGACCGCGCGCTCGCGCCGGACTCCGACGAAGCGAAAGCGGTCCGCATGTGGCAACAGGGAGTGGACGTCGAGGCGCGGAATGCATTGGGGTTGACGCCGATCGAACCGTTCCTCGCGGAAATCGCCGCCATTGCCGACCTCCCGGCATACCACGAGTTTCAGCATGGCGCCATGTTTCTCGGCTTGTCAGGCTCCCTTCCCATCGGAGTCGGGCCCGATCTGCGTGACAGCGGAACGAATGCCGTGTACTTGGGTGGACCCTGGCTTGGACTGCCCAACCGGGACTATTATCTCGAAGAAGGCAACGCAGCCGTTCAGGAGTCATATATCGCCACAAACGCGAAGTTCCTCGAGCGATTGGGCACTGACCCCGCAACCGCGCGCGATGCCGCCCAGGCGGTCTACGATCTCGAAGCCGCGTTTGCCGCTACGACGCTGACCCGGGAAGAGGAACAGGACCCCGAGCTTTCATACAATCCACTGACGATCACCGAGCTGCAAACCCGGTTTCCAGAAATGGACTGGCAATCCTATCTCGATGAGCTCGAAATCTCCGGAACCGAGCGGCTTATCGCGACCCAGATCGATTATCTCGATCAGCTCGCAGGGATTCTCGAGCAAACGCCGATCGAAACCCTTCGTGATTATTTGCGCTTGCAGCTTCTCTGGAACTTCCACAACAACCTCGATCTGGAGCTCGAAGAAACCGCGTTCGTCTTCTTGCAGTCGCTCGGCGGACAGCCCGACATGCCGCCGATCGATGAACGCGCACTCGGTCAGACCAGCGGCCTGATGGGAGACGCCCTGGGCAAGCTCTATGTCGCCGAGCATTTCCCGCCCCAGGCAAAAGCGGAGATGGAGAATCTCGTCGCCAACATCGTCTCGGCGTTTGGCAATCGGCTCGAACGCAACGAATGGATGACGCCGGAAACGCGCGAAAAAGCACTGGCGAAGCTGGCGACACTCCGCGTAAAGGTGGGCTACCCAGACGAATGGGAAACGTACGAAGACGTGGAAATCGGCGAATCGTATGCCGACTCTGTTATCAGCGCGGCTAATGCGTCCCTGCGGGAGTCGCTGGCCGAGGCGGGGCTACCGGTCGATCGTGAAGAGTGGGGAATGAACGCCCAGACGGCCAATGCTTACTACAGTCCGCTGAACAACGAAATCGTTTTTCCAGCGGCAATACTGCAATCCCCATTTTTCGATTACCGGGCCGATCCGGCCTCGAACTATGGCGCCATTGGGTTCATCATCGGACATGAGATCACCCACGGCTTCGATCTTCAGGGATCGCGCTTCGACGAGGAGGGGAACCTGGCCGAGTGGTGGACTGCCGCCGACCGGGAGCGGTTCGAGGCACTCAATCAGGACCTCGTGGCCCAATATGACGCCATCGAGGTACTCCCGGACCTCTTCGTCAATGGACAGATTACCGTGACCGAGAATGTCGCCGATCTGGGTGGCGTCGAGACGGCTTATGATGCGTTGCAGGCCGTGTTGGCCGAAGAGCCCGCAGGCGCGACGTACGGGGAGTTCACACCGGAGCAGCGCTTCTTCGTCGCCGCCGCGACGGTCTGGCGCGGCGAAATCCGGGAGGAGGCGCTGATCACGCGGGTGCGCAGCGGCGTGCATGCCCCGCCGGAGGTTCGCGCCAGCCAACCGCTGCGAAATGTCGATGCATTCTTCAATGCATTCGAAATTGTCGAGGGCGACCCCATGTATTTGGCGCCGTCGGAGCGGGTCCGCATCTGGTAGCCAATTGACCCGGCGCGGCTCCCCTCTTATACTCCGCGCCGTCGCGCCGCCGGTGAAACATTATGTCGGTCAGCGCGGCGTTGAGTGATTCGTCGCTGGTGTCCTGGGAGATCGTCGCTTGCGGAATCGAACCTGGCTCACCTTGGCGTTCATTATCGTGCTCGCCCTGTTTTCCGGCTGGGTTTCGCTTCCGGGCTCCGACCTCGACGTCAGGGGCTTTCGCGCCGGGCATCCCATTCGCCAGGGTCTCGATCTCCAGGGTGGTCTCCAAGTCGTCCTGCAGGCGCGCCCCGTGGCCGGACAGTCGCTCGATGGCGAAACGCTCGAAGGGACCCGGCAGACGCTCGAGCGGCGCGTCAACGGACTCGGGGTCAGTGAGCCGTTGATCCAGACCCGCGGCGCCGATCAGATCATCGTGGAATTGCCCGGTGTCGATGACCCGCAGGAGGCGATCGGCATCCTGCAGCAGACGGCGCTGCTCGAAATCGTCGATCCCTTAGGTCAGTATCTGCCGCCGGGAACCATCGTCGATACCACGTTAGGACTGGCAAACGACATGCCCGGCGCGTCTCAGGTGGGAACGCCGGAGGTCACTCCCAGCGGTTCCACAATCGCGGCAACACCAATTGCTGAGGCGCCGCCCCCTGCCGGACCAGTCTTTGAGACGATCATCAGTGGCGCCGATCTCAAAGATGCCTATGTGACTACCGGAAACACGGGCATGAATCAGGTCGTCGGATTCGAGCTGCAAGGCGACGCTTCGAGCCGCTTCTTCCAGTACACCAGCAGCCATCTTGGACAACCGATGTCGATCGTGATCGACAAACAGGTCGTCTCGTCGCCGACGATCAACGGCGCGATCTCGACCCAAGGCATCATCGAGGGAGTTCCCCCGACCGAGGTTGACGATCTCGTCATCCAGCTCAAGGCCGGCGCTCTCGCCGTGCCCCTCGATGTCATCCAGAGCCGTACCGTTGGCCCCTCGCTCGGTCAGGACTCCATCGACCGGAGCATTCTCGCCGGGGTGATCGGGCTTGGCATCGTCGGGCTCTTCATGATTCTCTACTATCGCGTACCCGGCATTGTCTCGGTGATCGCGCTCCTGGTTTACACCGCGATCGTCTTCGCCATCTTCAAACTCGTACCCGTCACCCTGACGCTGGCCGGGATCGCGGGTTTCATTCTCTCCATCGGGATGGCCGTCGACGCGAACGTGCTCATCTTTGCCCGCATCAAGGAAGAAGTGCGGCAGGGCCGGCCGCTGCGGCAGGCCATCGAATCCGGGTTTTCCCATGCCTGGCCGTCGATCCGCGATTCGAACATCACCACCATGATCACGACCTTTATTCTGTACTTGTTCGGGAATTACACCGGCACCTCGATCATCACCGGATTTGCGCTGACCCTGTTTATCGGTGTCGTCGTGAGCATGTTCACCGCTATTACCGTCACCAGGACGCTGCTGCAGCTGCTGGTGATCTTGGGCGTCGTCGGCGACCGTTGGTGGTTCGGCGCGAAGACCGCTCCCCCTGTGCTCGCTGCCCCGGCGGCGCCATGAAAAGCCTTTCAGGAGTCTCGACCCGATGACGCGGCTTGCCAGCAAGCGCAAGCTGTGGTTTACGATTTCGCTCCTCGTCATTATTCCGGGGTTGATCTCGTTGGTCTTCTCTGGACTCAAGCTGGGCATCGACTTTACCGGCGGGACGTTGTGGGAAATACGATTCGCGCAACCAGCCGCGGCGGCCGATGTGGAGGCCGCTCTCCGCGACGAGGGTCTGGATAGCGTCATCGTTCAGCGCTCTGGTCCGGCCAGCGACGAAACATTCTTGATCCGTATGCCCGAGATTGCCGAAGGCTCCGCGGAGAAAGCGGAATTGGAAGAGGCCCTTCATTCGGATTTGGGACCTTTCACGGAGCTTGAGTACTCGACGGTAGGTGGGGCGCTCTCCTCTCAGATTCGCAACCGCGCCATTCTGGCGGTGGCAATCGCGTCCATTGGCATCTTGCTCTACATGGCCTACGCCTTCCGCAATACCCAGAACCCACTGCTCTATGGCAGCGCAGCCCTGGTGGCGATGCTGCACGACGTCCTCGTCGTCATCGGCATATTCTCGATTCTCGGGTTCTTGTTCAACGTTCAGATCGATGCCCTCTTCATCACCGCCCTGCTGACCGTCATCGGTTTCAGCGTTCACGACACCATCGTCGTGTTTGACCGCATCCGGGAGAATCTCGGCAAGCATCCCGAGGAGTCGTTCGAAGAGATCGTCGACTATTCGCTCGCGCAAACGATCGTGCGGTCTCTCAACACGTCGTTGACAGTGGTCTTCACATTGTTGGCACTGGTGCTCTTCGGCGGCGGCTCGACCCGGTTGTTCGTTCTGGCCTTGCTGCTGGGAGTCGTCAGCGGCACGTACTCCTCGATCTTCAACGCCAGCCAACTGCTGGTCGCCTGGGAAAACGGCGAGATTCAACGCCTGTTTGGCCGGTTGTCGCGCACCAGACCTGGCGCCGCGATGCCCGAAGCCTGAGCTGCACGTTCGCCAATATCTCGGCACTCGACCTCGTGGTAAACTCGATACTCGCGTGTAACTCAGGGTCGCGGTGACGGTGCGCGGGCTCGGCGACGACGGCGCTGGCGCCTCTGGTTTCCGGCTGCAACGTTCGTGTGATTGCAAACACGCCTCGCTGGGTCGGTCAGCGAACGATCAACATGTTTCCCGCCATTGGGCGGGGACAATTCGAGGAGGGGGACTTGGAACCTCGAGAGCTTTATTCGCTGCCAGTGCTCATCTGCGGCGTAGCGGCCATTCTGTTCTCGAGCTGGCTCGCCAGGGATGTCCTCTCTCGAGATTCCGGCACTCCCGCGATGCAGGACATCGCGAATCGCATCTACATCGGGGCGGTGGCATTCTTGCGCCGCCAATACTCGACCATCGCCATTCTCGCGATTGTCGTCGCGATCCTCATCGGCGTCGTCGTCGGTTTCTTCGAGACCGAGTATCAGATGACGCGTGGGTTGATCACCTCCTTCGCGTTCCTGTTCGGCGCACTCCTCTCCGGAATTTCCGGGTACATCGGGATGTACATCGCGGTCCGCTCAAATAGCCGCACCGCATCCGCCGCCCGCCGCAGTCTAGGCGAGGCGCTGACTGTCGCCTTGCGCGGAGGCGCGGTTTCCGGCTTTCTCGTCGTCGCCCTCGGTCTGCTCGGTGTGCTCGTCATGTACTGGGTGGTCTATCCCCTCGTCCAGAGCACGTTGCCGGCAGAAGCCGAGACGCCCTTCTGGATCGTTGGTTTTGCCTTTGGCGCATCGTTCGTCGCTCTCTTCGCCCAGCTCGGTGGCGGTATTTACACCAAAGCCGCCGACGTGGGAGCCGACCTTGTCGGCAAGATCGAAGCGGGCATCCCCGAGGACGACCCGCGGAACCCGGCGGTGATCGCCGATCTCGTCGGCGACAACGTCGGTGACTGCGCCGGCCGCGGCGCCGACATTTTCGAATCGTCGGTGGCCGAGATCATCGGCGCGATGATCCTGGGCGCGACCCTGTTTACCGCCGCCCAGGGCGCGGACAACGCCCAGAGCATCAGCTATGTCTTCTTCCCGCTCGTGCTCGGCGCGCTCGGCGCCATCGCGTCCATCGTCGGCATCCTCTCCGTGCGCCCGCCGGCCACGCCGAAGGATCCCATGGACGAGTTGAACAAGGGGTTCTACGTCACAGCGGTGCTGTCCTTCTTCGCGCTGATCATCGCCGCATTCTGGATGCTTCCCTACGGCAAGCTGGAATATCTGATCTGTGGAGTCATCGGGATCGTGACCTCCTTTGCCTTCGTCCAGGTCACGCAGTACTACACCAGCGGCCGCTACCGGCCGGTCAAAGACATCATGGAGGCATCGCGCACCGGCCCCGCGACGAACATCATCTCGGGCATCTCAGTTGGATTCGAAACTACCGGCGCCGCGGCGATCGTCATTTCCGCCGCGCTGCTCTCCTCCTACTTCGTCGGCGATCGCGTCCAGGGTGCGTTCCCGGTCGATACCGGATTTCTCCGTTCCTCCGGTATCTATGGCACCGCCGTGGCCACGATGGGCATGCTGATGTCGGCGGCGTACATCCTGGCGATGGACACCTTCGGCCCAATCACCGACAATGCGGGCGGCATCGTCGAGATGAGCGACCAGCCGGAAAGCGTGCGCGACACGACCGACGCGCTCGACTCCGCCGGTAACACGACCAAGGCTCTCACCAAGGGCTATGCCATCGGCACCGCGGCGTTGGCGGCGTTCCTGCTTTTTTCCGCCTATCTTCAGGAAGTCGCTCGTTTCGGTGGCGGGGCGCTGCAATCCCAGGTCGTCGATCTCGCCAACCCGCGCGTCTTCGTCGGCGGATTGATCGGGGCCGCGCTCGTCTTCGTCTTCGCGTCACTCGCGATGCGCGCCGTCGGCCGCGCCGCCTCGGCCATGATCGAGGAAGTACGCCGCCAGTTCCGCAACGATCCCGGCATCATGGCTGGCACCTCGACACCCGACTACACCTCCTGCGTGGATATCGCCGTGCGCGCCTCGCTGCGAGAGATGATCGCCCCTGGCATCCTGGCGGTCACCGTCCCAATTCTGGTGGGGTTGATCCTCCGCTGGGAGGGCGCCGCCGGCATGCTGATGATCGGCACTATCGCCGGCATTCTGTTGGCCAATGTGCTGAACAACGGCGGCGGCGCCTGGGACAACGCCAAGAAAATGATCGAAGCCGGGCATCTGCACGATGCCAGCGGTAACGTGCTCGGCAAGGGCACGGATGAACACGCCGCCTCGGTGGTCGGTGACACGGTTGGCGATCCCTGGAAGGACACCGCCGGACCATCCATACACGTACTGATCAAGCTCATGGCTACGATCACGCTGGTTATGGCATCGCTGTTCATTTGACGAGTCGTGGGTCGTGGGTCGTGAGTCGTAAGTCGTGAGTCGAGAAGACGGCGCGGAACCGATTGGGTGGAAGTCGGATCCAAATGCCAGCACACGTGCTTTCACTCACGACTCACGACTCACGACCCACGACATACACGTCGCCGTCATCGGCGGTGGCATCACCGGGCTCACCGCCGCCTACCGATTGGCGCAAAAAGGGTTTCAGGTCACACTCTGGGAACGGGGCGAGCTGCTCGGCGGTCAGGCGAATGCCTTTCCAGTTGCCGGGACCGCGATCGAACGGTTTTATCATCATCTCTTCCAGAGCGACCGTGAAATTGTCGCCCTGGCCGTGGAGATTGGAATCGGCGATCGGCTCCTGTGGCTGCCCTCGAACGTCGGGTACTTCGCCGACGGGCGCATTTGGCCGTTGAACGGCGCGCTCGACCTCATGCGACTGGGGTTCATTCCAATCCAGGATCGCATCCGGGTCGGACTGGTCACCGCCTATCTTCAGCGCGTCCGCAACTGGAAACGCTTCGAGCATGTCACCGCCGCGTCGTGGCTGCGGCGCGCGCTTGGGAACCGGGCCTACGACCGGACCTTTGGCGCCCAGCTCCGCGCCAAGTTCGGGCGCTATCATGACCGCGTTGCCATTGTCTGGTTCTGGGGCAAAATCTGGCTGCGCACAACCTCTCGCCGGTCGCCGCTGGAAGGCGAACGCCTGGGGTATTTTCGCGGCAGCTTCAACGTGCTGATCGACGCGTTGGCGGCGGCGGCGCGCTCTGCGGGAGTCACGGTCGTAACCGGCAAGGGGCCGAACGAGCTGCGCGCCGCCGAGCGCAGCGGGTGGGAAATCGTTTTCGACGACGAATCGATCGCGGTCGACGCTGTCGTCGTCACCACGCCGTCCCCGGTGCTGGCCCGTTTAGTCCCCGCTCTGCCCCCGCCCTATCGCGAAACGTTGAGCGGTCTCGAGTACGAAGCGGCGGTTGTCGCCCTCCTTCAACTCGACAGGCCACTCTCGGACATCTACTGGCTCAATGTCGCCGACGACGATCTTCCCTTCACCGGGGTCATCGAGCACACGAACTTCATGTCACCAGACGACTATGGCGGCAAACGCTTCGTCTACTTGTCCAAGTATCTCGAACCGGACCACCCCTTCTTCGCCATGTC
>JACCXM010000014.1 GCA_013697005.1 Chloroflexia bacterium
GCGCCCGGTCCCGCGCCGGCGCCGAGTGCCACGCTTTCCGTGGACGGCCGCGAAGAGCGCAAGCGTTTCTCGCGGCGCCGCCAGACGATCGCCAACCGGCTGGTCGAGGCGCAGCAGACGGCCGCCATGCTCACCACCTTCAACGAGGCGGACATGCGGGCGGTGATGGACCTCCGCGCGCGGCGCAAAGACGCCTTCAAGGAGCGCCACGGGGTCAATCTCGGCTACATGTCCTTTTTCACCAAGGCGGTGGTCGGGGCGCTGAAGACGTTCCCCGAGATGAACTCCGAGTTGCAAGGCGACGAGTTGGTCTTGAAGAAGTACTACGACATCGGGGTCGCGGTCAGCACCGAGGAGGGGCTGGTGGTGCCGGTGGTCCGCGATGCTGACCGCAAGACCTTCGCCGAGATCGAGCAGGAGATCGCCTCCCTGGCGACCAAGGCACGCGAGGGGAAACTGGCCCTTGCCGAAATCCAGGGTGGCACGTTCACCATCACCAACGGCGGTATCTACGGCTCACTCAACTCGACCCCGATTCTCAATGTGCCACAGGTCGGCATTCTGGGCATGCACGCCATCCTGGAGCGCCCAGTGGCGCGGGACGGCGAGGTCGTGATCCGGCCGATGATGAATCTGGCCGTCTCCTACGACCACCGCGTCATCGACGGCGCGACGGCGGTGCAATACCTGGTCAAGATCAAGCAGATGATCGAGGACACGGAGACGCTCCTGATCGAGGGGTGATCACGGTGAGTCGGGAGGCGGAAGTAGGGGCGACGCCTGCGTCGCCCACGCTTCATTTCTGAGCGCTTCTCCTATCCTTCCCCGTCGAACCGCGCGATCTGCTCCTCAACGAAGGCGCGGTCGCGGCCGAAGAACCAGCTCCAGTTGCCGTAGCCATCCTTGACGAGCCGGATTTCGCCGCGGACTGTTGTGCCACCGGCGTCGGTCTGGCGGTAGGCGACTTCCGCCGTCTCCGGGTAGGTCTCACCGGTCACGCCCCAGGTCCAGGGGATGAAGCGGACCTTCATCGCTTGCACGGTCTCGGTTCCGGCAAGCACGAAGTCCGATTCATACCAACCGATCACCGCTTCGGACGGAATCAGCCGCTGCGCGTCGGGGTGCATCCGGGCGTAGAGCGCGTCGAATCGCCCGTCGATCTCCAGCTGGGAAAGCTGCTCGGCGACGATGAGGGCGGCGTCCCGGTCGGGGATGGCCGGAAGCAGCGGACCCTCGGCGGGAGGACGCCAAGCGCCATCCTCGATGCAATTGCAGCGCGTCTCGATGCAGGCAACGTCGCAGACAACCGAGGCGACACAGTCATCGTTTGCGACACAGACCTGGCCAATGCCCCGGGTCGGGAACGGAGGCCGGGCGCAGACGTTGCAGACGTCGCCGGTCGGGGCGCAGCGGTACTCGCCACAGCAGTCGGCGTCGGATTGGCAGCAGCCTCGCTCGAGGCAGCAGTTGAGTGCGCCGTCCGAGTCGAAGCCGTTGTCGGCGCAGATGGCGCCGCGTTGCATATCGACCTGCCGGCATTCCGCGGTCGTCGCGCACGCGGCCCCGACCACGACGACGCCCTGACGAAGAAGATGTGCGCGGACTGCCCGTGCCGGCGCCAGCGGCGCGGCCATTGCCGCGACGAGCAGCGCCCGCAAAACATCGCGCCGGTTTCCGGAAGCCGCCAGTCGGACCAGGCGATCGAAGCGGGCGTTGTCCATGCTCGGCTCCTGTGTCTACCTGAATGAGGATGTGACCGCCGTTGCTGGTTGGTGCAGTATATGGCCGCCAAATCGCAATTGGAGCGCACGATTCGACATGGCGCTTACTCCCCTTCCGCTTACGCTTGTCGCAGGAGGTAGACGAAATGAATACCGTGAGTGGGTCTGTAAAACCAAATCAGGGAATGTTGCCGGACGACGATCGCTGGCGGGCCGTGCAGCAGCGGGACCGCCGTCGCGATGGCCAGTTCGTGCTGGCGGTACGAACGACGGGCATCTACTGCCGCCCTTCCTGCCCGGCACGCATGCCGAACCGTGAAAATGTCAGCTTTTTTGCCGATGCGGACGCCGCCGAACAGGCGGGGTTTCGCGCCTGTCGCCGCTGCACACCGCGCTCGCCGCTCGCGCCGCGCGAAGCGATGATTGCCAGGGCCACCGCCTGGCTCGATGCGCATCTGGAAGAACGGGTCACGCTCGCGCGCCTCGCCCAGGCGGTCGGGGTGAGCCCAGGCCATCTCCAACGCACCTTTACCGAGGTGACCGGTGTCTCGCCCCGCCAATACGTGGCGGCGCGGCGGCTGCAGGGAGCGAAATCCCGGCTGCGCCATGGGGACGACGTGACCACCGCGATCTACGCCGCCGGGTACGGCTCCAGCAGCCGCTTCTACGCCCAAACCCGAAACATGCTGGGGATGACACCCTCATCCTACCGAAGAGGAGGAGCGGGGATGACCATTGGCTTTGCGACCGCGGAGTCCGCCATTGGCCGCGTGCTCGTCGCGGCGACGGCGCGCGGAATCTGTGCCGTCAGCATCGGCGAGGATGATGCCGCACTCCAGTCATCGCTGACCGCCGAGTTTCCCCAAGCGACGATCCGGCGCGACGACGATGCCATACGTCCCTGGCTCGACTCGGTCCTGGCCTCGCTCCAGAACCGAACGCTCCTCCCCACATTGCCCCTTGACGCACCGGGGACGCCGTTCCAACGGCAGGTCTGGAACGCATTGCAAGCCATCCCGGCCGGTGAGCGGCGCACCTATGGCGAGGTGGCGGCAAGTCTTGGCAAACCGGATGCGGCACGGGCCGTAGCGAGCGCCTGCGCCGCTAATTCCGTCGCGATCGTCATCCCCTGTCACCGCGTCGTGCGCGCCGATGGTGAGACCGGCGGCTACCGCTGGGGCGCCGAACGCAAGCAAGCGTTGCTCGCGCTAGAGGGTGATAGGGTCATGGGGTGTTAGGGTGATAGGGAGGTCATGAGTTGCCAGCGAAGGGCAGAGGTCGAATCAAAAGCCGACCGTCCAACTCCCTATCACCCCATCACCCCATCACCCTAGAAAGACGAAAGTGGCGCATGGATCCCCGGGCCGCGGCGGAAACTCTGCGGCGGCAGATTCCAGCCGAAGTGCTCGATCTCGTCGCCCTTCGCCGCCAGAAACGCCGATTGGGTTTCGGGGTAGACCACGTAGACCGCTTCGATCGGAATCCACATCTCGTCGTTCGCGCCATACAGACCGCTGGCGTACAACACACCGCGGCGGGTCTTGCCGTACTCCTCTTCCGCGGGCAGGAGGGCGACGACTTTCGCCAACGCGCCATTGCGCGCGTAGAGGATATAGCCTGGCAGAATATCCGCCCAAGTGCCTTCAGAACCGCGCCGGGTCGCTTCTTCGTCCGTGGGCAGCGGTGCCACCGGGGCGAAGAATGGTGTCTCGCCGATGGCTACCGGGGCGTCGAGTTTGCCCGCCGCACGTGGCGGTCGCGAAAGCACCGCGCCTGCCGCAAGCACGACGATCGAGAGACCTAGCGCGGCCAGCAGATCGGGACGGGTAATTTCGCTGACGATTTCTTCCGGGTGGAGGCGCAAGAGCAGGGTGCCGATGCCGACGATGAGCGCCGCGACGACGATTGCCGCCAGGAGAAACACGAACAAGGGCCGCAGGACCGCCCGCGCTAACCCACCCATGCAGCCGTCCCCCCTGAATGCCTTGCGCACCATCCCATCGGGCGCGCCGAACCCATCCCGGCAGGCGGCATTATAAGCGTTGCATCACGAGCGCGGGTGGGGCGGATCAGCGGCGGCGGACGGCGGTGGAGTCGACGTCCTGGCCGTCGCCGACCATCCACTCCGACCGTTGTAACGCGTCGCGGCGGGCGCGTACCTTGCGCAGCCGGTAGTAGAACACCACCGGTCCGGCGCCCAGCAGGAGCAATGGGGGGAACCAGTACCACAGTGTGGACCCGAGCACGATGCCGCTCTCGAAGGTGCGCATGTGCCAGAAGATGAGTCCGACCGTGGCTAGTTTGAAGCAGAAGAGCACGAGCAGAAACGCCCAGACCGTGGCCGCGCTGTCTGCCTCGTCGCGCTCCTCGCGTTGGGTGGGAAGATAGACCATCGCCGCTCCTGGTTCCGCACGCGCAGTATATGCGCGGGGACGGCGCTAGCGCGTTGCCCGCACACCAGGGTCGGCCGCCACCGCGGCAACCG
>JACCXM010000208.1 GCA_013697005.1 Chloroflexia bacterium
CCGGTCGAGATTCTGGAAACCAAGTACCCGTTCATCGTCGAGAACTACCGGCTGCGGCCCGATTCGGCGGGCGCGGGCCGCTGGCGGGGCGGGTTAGCCAGCTCCCGCGTTTTCCGTGTCACCGCGCCGGAGATCACCGTCAACGCACTGTTCGACCGCACACGGACGCACGGACCCGGTATCTTCGGCGGTGGGGAGGGAGCAAGTAGCGGCATTTTCATCAAGCGTCCGGGCGATGAAGGGTTCCGCCGCTTCTCCGAAACATTCGGGACCGTGTCCGATTCCAAATTCACGCGGGTTCCCGTGACCGAAGGCGACCTCATCCAACTCGATTCCGCCGGGGGCGGTGGGCTGGGCGATCCGCGCGAGCGGCCACGTGAGCTGGTCGCAGAGGATATCCGGCAAGGGTTTATCTCGGCCGCGGCGGCCAGAGAACATTACGGGTATGACGGCGGGGAGGAGGCGTGATGGCGGAGTGGCGCGAGAACGACGCCCAGTGGCACGAGGAACGGATGCTCCACTGCACGACCTGCGGCCGCATGATCGCCAAACGCTATCTCGCGGAGAGCTCCGACCTTGGCACCAGGATCTATTGCACCGAGAGTTGTCTGGATCTCTATCACGACTATTGGCTGGTGGAGCGCGGACCCGATTACCGGCCCCCGCCGAACATCGGCGAGACCTACGCCGATCTGATGGTGAAGTGACCCCTCGTGGCCAAGAGGCATTACGGCATGCCACCCGACCGGTGTCGTGTTGAATGTCGCGGCACAAAGTAGGTGTCATTCTGAGCCCGCAGGCGAAGAATCTCGTCGTCCAACAACGTGCGCCATCAAGACGAGATGCGTCGTTCCTCACCATGACATCCCACTGTGATTCACGCTTCGTGAGACACATTCATGTCCCTTGATACCGCACCAGGTGAATCCCTCGCCGGCCGCACCGCCATCGTGACCGGCGGCAGCCGTGGCATCGGGCAGGCGATCGCGCGCCGGTTGGCGAGAGATGGTGTGCAGGTAGTTGTAGCGGCGCGGTCCGCCGAGGATGCGGAACGCGTCGCCGCCGAGATCACGAATAATGGAGGCGATGCGTTCGCCGTCGCCTGCGATGTTCGTGAGGCACGTGACATAGCGCGGCTGGTCGAGCGAACGCTGGAGACATTTGGCCGCGTCGACATCGTCATCAACAACGCGGGCATCTCACCCCTGCGCGCCGAGCCGCACGAGATCGACGAGGAGATCTGGGACGCCATCCTCGACACGAATCTCAAGGGCGCGTTTCTCCTCAGCAAGGCCGCCGCGCCCGGTATGATCGCCCGCGGTGAGGGCGTCATCGTCAACATCGCCTCCATCGCCGGGGTGATGCCGATCCCGCTGGAGAGCGCCTACTGCGCCAGCAAGGCGGGAATGATCGGACTCACCAAGGCGCTGGCGCGGGACTGGGCGCGCTACGGCATCCGCGTCCACGCGGTAGCGCCGGGGTACGTGGCGACGGAGATGAACGCCGGGGTGCGGCAGACGGGCGAGGCGCTCAACGCACGCGGCGTTAGCGCGGATAGCCCCGACCTCACAGCGGAGGACGCGTTTGCGCTCTCGATCTACTCAGGGGTCGTGGGGCGAACGCTGCTAGGCCGCTTTGGCCTTCCGGTAGAGGTAGCCGAAGTCGTCGCTTTTCTCGCCTCCGACCGCGCCTCGTTCATGACCGGGGCGGTGACGTTCGTCGACGGCGGCTGGACCATTGGCGACAGCGCGGAGGCGCCCATCCCGTAACGCCGGGTATTGTTGACGAATCCTTACGCCTGACTGGAGCGTTTGGTGATTCGCGACATGTCGTCGCGCCACGTGTTGACATGCCCGGAATAAAGCGGAGGTCCAATTGTGGATGCCCACCGGTTTGACACTCTTGCTCGAACGTTAGCCAGTCGCATTTCTCGCCGTGCCGCGGTTCGCAGCGGTGGTGCTGGTATCGCGGTGAGCGCGATGTCAGTTCTCGGCGTCGGGCGCGGCCGCGCTGCGCCCCGCTTGCAGCAAGTCTGCACCGACCCCTCGCGACCCGGTGTC
>JACCXM010000407.1 GCA_013697005.1 Chloroflexia bacterium
GGCGGGAGGCGGGCAGCGGGCGGTAGACGTCGGATATAGGGGCGACGCAGGCGTCGCCCGCGTTCCCCTCGCCCTGCGCACTGGGAGAGGGGTTGGGGTGAGGGTTTCTCAGGGGTAGAGGTGCAAATTGCGTCGCTGTCCGCACGGTAGCGCCCCCGCCGCGGCAGCATCTCAACGCGCTGTGACGTTCTCGGCGACATTGTGACGTGGGCGACGCCGGCGAGCGCGACCCCAGTGGCTATGCGCTCAAGCAGCCAGTAGACCCCGCGCGACGGTTTCGACCACCGAAAGCGTCTCGGCGAAATCCGCATCGGAATGGGCCAGGGAGAATCCGGAGTGACCGGGAGGACCTTGCCGGGTGTAGGCATGGAAATAGACACCCCGATCGAAGCAGCCGGCGGTGAAGCGGCGGTTCAAGTCGTGGTCGTGACCGAGCGCATCGGACCAGGTCCGCACCCGCTCGGTGATGCCAAAGTAGATACCGAAGCGGGCGCCCATCCCCTGTACCCGCGCCGGGACTCCCGCCCGATCGAACACGGCTTGCAGATCGCGATAAAACGTTTCGGCGGTGGCGTTGATGCGGTCGAAAACACCGGGTTGGCTCAGTTCCTCGAGAGTGGCCAGCGCGGCCAGCACACTCAGGAGGTGACCGGAGTAGGTCCCACTGTGCACGACTGGTCCGGTCGGGGCCAGATTCAGCATCAGGTCCTCCCGGCCTGAGACGGAGGCGAGTGGAAGCCCGTTGGCCAGCGCCTTGGCGTGCGTGGTCAAATCGGGAGTGACGCCGGACTGCGCCTGCACCCCGCCGAGATGGGTGCGAAACCCGGAGAGCACCTCGTCCATAACGAAGACGATACCGCGCTCCGTGCAGCGCCCCCGCAGCAGCTCCAGGAATCCCGGTTCTGCTGGGATGCACCCGGCGTTGTAGTGAATCGGCTCGCAAAAGACCGCGGCCAGCTCGTCGCCATGCCCGGCGATGGCCCGCTCGAACGCCGCGACGTCATTCCAGGGAACGATCACCAGATCGCCGGCGCCGGAGGCGGGTACGCCACCGGACGAGGGGACAATCGCGCTCGTCTCGTGGAGCGGATCATCGCGGCGATAGAGCCAGGGCTCCGTCAATCCATGGAAATGGCCGTCGAACTTCAGGTACTTCGTGCAGCCCGTCGCGTGGCGGGCGATCCGCAGCGCGACGAGCGTCACTTCGCTACCGACACTGGAGAAGCGAACGCGTTCCGCGGCGGGGATGATCTCGACCAGGCGCGCCGCCAGCCGCTCGTGAAATGGCGTCTCGGCGGCGCAGATAATTCCCAGCGCGACACCGTGCAGCACGGCTTCCTTGACCGCGGGGTGATCGTGCCCGAGCAGCGCCGCGCCGTTCGACATGTTGAAATCGATGTAGCGCTTTCCATCCAGCCCGTACAGATACGGTCCTTCCCCCCGATCCACATAGAGCGGTCTCCCCAGATACGGATTGAGCCGCATCGAGGCGGAGACTCCCCCCGCCAACACGCCCTGGGCGTGGGTAAAGAGATCGGCAGCCGGGACAACAGATGAAGTGCTCATGGTTGGTACTGTACGACGCCTGCCTCCCCCGCGCACGGGCCTCTCGCGACACGCGGCATGTGTCATGCTGCGTCGCCCGTCCACACAATCGTGTCATTCCGAGGAACGAGGAATCTCGGCCGCGGGCCGCGTCTGTCCGCGACATTTGAGATTCTTCGCCGACGGGCTCAGAATGACACCTTCTTCGGGGCAAGGCATGACGCATGCGTCGTGTCGCACCACGACAAGCGACGACTCACAATCGGAGGGAAACCATGGCAGCGCGGTTTGGGGTATTTTTGCCACAAGGCTGGAAAATGGATCTGGTCGAGATCGATGACCCGGTCGCCAAGTACGCGGCAATGACCGCGGCCGCGCAAGCCGCCGATACCGAGCCGAACATTGATTCGATCTGGGTCTACGATCACTTTCACACGGTGCCGGAACCGACGTTGGAGACGACATTCGAATGCTGGACGATCACCGCCACCCTGGCGCGCGACACGAAACGGGTGCGCATTGGGCAGATGGTCGGCTGCAACGGTTACCGGAATCCGGCCCTCTACGCCAAGATCGCCTCAACGATTGATGTCGCCAGGTACGGCCGGCTGAACGCCGGTATCGG
>JACCXM010000413.1 GCA_013697005.1 Chloroflexia bacterium
TCGTTGCACAGACCCGGCATGAAGTCGGGGCAGCGGGTGTGGAAGGGACAGCCAGGAGGCCGGTTGTAGGGGTGGGGAATTGAACCGCTGATTGTCGGCAGCTTGCGCCGCGGCGGCGACTCGACACTGGGGATCGAGCGCAGCAGGGCGCGGGTGTAGGGATGCTTGGGGGCGTGAAAGATGTCGTCGACCGGTCCTTCCTCGACGACACGGCCCAGGTACATCACTACCACGTCGTCGGCCATCTCGGCGATCACCCCCAGATCGTGGGTGATGAGCATGATCGCCATGCCGTTGCGTTCCTGAAGGTCGAGAAGCAAGTTGAGAATCTGGGCCTGGGTCGTCACGTCGAGTGCGGTCGTCGGCTCATCGGCGATGAGCAGCTTCGGATCGGCGGCCAGTGCCATCGCGATCATCGCCCGCTGGCGCAGACCGCCGCTGAGCTGAAACGCGTATTCGTCGACCCGTCCCTCGGCACGCGGCACCCCGACCAACTTCAGCAACGCGATCGCCCGCTCCCGCGCCTCCCGCTTGCTCATCGCCTGATGGAGCCGGATGGCCTCCACGATCTGGTTGCCGACGGTGTGCACCGGGCTGAACGACGTCATCGGCTCCTGAAAGATGAGCCCGATCTCGCCGCCATTTATCGCCCGCATCTCGGCCCCGTCGGCCTTGACCTTCGCCACATCCACAACGTTTATGCCGTCCTGCTGCTTCGCCGTCGCTCCCTCCCGCCTCCCGCCTCCCGCCTCCCGCCTCGCCGTCGAGCGCCGCAGCAGAATCTCGCCGCCGACGATCTTCCCCGGCCGATCGACGATCCGCATGATCGAGCGGGCGGTGACGCTCTTGCCACAGCCGCTCTCGCCGACGATCCCCAGCGTCTTGCCCGCGAACACGTCGAAGGTGGCGCCGTCGACGGCTTTGACGAGCCCGTCGTCCTGGAAGAAGTACGTTTTCAGGTCGCGGACGGAGAGGAGGGGTGAGTCGAGAGTCGCGGCGTCTGCCCTCACCCCAACCCCTCTCCCGTCGAGCCGGGAGAGGGGCTCTTCGTTCTCCCCTATCACCCTATCACCCATCACTCCATCACCCTACGAGTACGGATCGGCGGCGTCGCGCAGCCCGTCGCCGAGGAAGTTGAAGGCCAGGATGACCAGGATCACCGGGACAGCCGGCAGCAGCAGCCAGGGCGAGAGGGCCACGGTCTGGACATTCTGCGCCTGTTGCAACAGCACCCCCCAACTGATCGCCGGCGGGCGCAGCCCGAGCCCGAGGAAGCTCAGCGCCGTCTCGCTGATGACCATCGCCGGCAGCGCCAACGTCGTCGCGGCGATGATGTGGCTGAGGAAAAGCGGCACCATGTGGACGAAGATGATCCGTCCCTGCCCGGCCCCCACCAGATCGGCGGCGGTGACGAAATCCTCCTCCCGTAACGAGAGAAACCGCCCGCGCACGACCCGCGCCAGCTCGGTCCAGCCGATCAGGGAGATGATGATCGTGATCGTGAAATAGACCTGGGTGATCGACCAGGTCTTCGGCATCGCCGCCGCCAGACCCATCCAGAGCGGGATCGTCGGGATCGAGCGCAGAATCTCGATGATGCGTTGGATGACCGTGTCGGCAAATCCCCCATAGAATCCGGAGATACCGCCCAGAATCACCCCCAGCACCAGACTGACCACCACGGCGATCAGCCCGATCGTAAGCGACGTGCGGGTGGCATACACGACCCGCGACCACATGTCGCGCCCCTCCAGATCGGTACCGAGCAGGAAAAGCGTCTCCCCCGGATTGCCGCCCTCGACGCCGATCAGATGCCGGTTCGTCGGGATGAAACCGAACAGCGTGTAGTCGAATCCTGGCGCGAAAAACGTCAACGGGATGATCTGGGTGGGATCGACGGTGTAGACCCGCTTGAACGTCGCCGGATCGCGCTCCCCGACCAGCGCGTAGACGTGGGGGCGGAACTGCCCATCCTGGAAGAGCTGCACGCCGCGCGGGGCGATCAGCCCGCGGTTGGCGTCGGAGGCTTCCGGGTTGGCGTAGGCGAGGAAGTCGGCCAGCAGCACGATCAGGTAGAAGAGGATCACGGCGACGGCGCCGACCATCGCCAGGCGGTGTTTGCGAAAACGCCGCCACATCAACTGCCATTGGGTGGCGACCGCCACCCGCTCCTCGGCCTCGGTGGTGAGCAACGGCTCGCCCGGCGCGGGAGCGGGGGCCAGTGCGCCGGGAGCGGATACGGCGGGCGCGGTCGGTCCGGAGGTTTCTTCCGGTTCGAGCGACTGCGGCGACGGCGCGACGGTCGTCGTTTTGGGGTCGTAGACGGGAACGGTGTCGGCCACGGTCAGTCGTCCACCCGGATACGCGGGTCGATCCACATCAGCAGCAGATCGGAAAGGAGCGTGCCGATGACGGTCATGATCCCGAGCAGCAAGACGATGGCCCCGGCCAAGAACATGTCCTGGGCGATCAAGGCCCGCAACAGGAGTGGCCCGACCGTGGGCAGACCGAGCACCAGCGAAACGATGATGCTGCCGGAGACGACGTATGGCAACGTGTAGCCGATGGTGCTGGCGAACGGATTGAGCGCCACCCGCACCGGGTATTTCCAGATCGCCCGCCACTCGGAGAGCCCCTTGGCGCGGGCGGTCACGACGTACGGCTTCCGCAGCTCGTCGAGCAGATTGGCGCGCATGATGCGGATCGCCTGGGCCATGCTGGCGATTCCCAGAATCACTGCCGGCACCGGCAAATGTTTCAGCAGATCGACGACTTTCGCCCCGCTCCAGGCGGCATCGATGTACTGCGGCGAGAAGAGCCCCCCGATATTGGCATTGAAGTAGACGAACCCGAAATAGAGCACCAGCAGCCCGAGCAGGAAGCTGGGGATCGCCAGCCCCAGGAAGCCAAGCAGGGTAAAGAGGTAGTCCAGCGGCGAATACGGCCGCACCGCGGAGTAGATACCGATCGGCAGCGCCACCAGCCAGGTCAACGCCACCGCGGCGAGGGAGACGACCATCGTCAGCCACAGCCGGTCGCCGATGACCTCGGTCACCGGGCGCTGCCACTCCATCGCCATACCGAGATCGCCGCGCGCCATCAGACGCATCCAGCGCCAGTACTGGACGTAAATTGGCTCATCGAGCGCGTACTCGGCGCGCAGTTGCTGTGCCTGCTCGTTTGAGATGCCGCTGCCCGAGGCGGAGAGATTCGAGATGTAGGCGTCGACGAAGTCCCCGGGCGGCAGTTGAATGATGATGAAGGCCAGCACGGAAATAGCCCAGCAGGTGAACAGGGCGAGCAGAACGCGGCGGATCAGGTAGCTGAGCATGGACGCCTCGTTGGGTGATGGGGTGTTAGGGTGATAGGGAGAACGGATGAGAACCGTGTCCCCATCACCCCTTGAAGTAGAACGTCGCCGGGTGCGAGCTCTGCGGCGTGCGGGCGTGCTGCATGTTGACCTGGCGCGCCGGGATGTTGCCCATCGTGTTCTTGACGATGCGGATGCCCATGACGGCTGGTGAGACGCCGACCGTGCCGATGCTGAACACGTTGTCGACGATGATCTTCCAGATCTCCTGGGCGGTCGTGTTG
>JACCXM010000426.1 GCA_013697005.1 Chloroflexia bacterium
CGTCAATCCAGATGCCGAAGGCGGCAATCGCCAGCAACAGCACGCCGGCCAGACGGCCGAGCACCAGCGAGTTCCCGGCCAGCCAGCGCGTAATGCCGCGTTGCACCGGCATCGCGACCAGTGGCAGCACCAGCAGCGGCCAGCCGAACCCGAGACCGAAGGCGAGGAAATAGAGCAGACTCTCCCCCAGCGCCGTGGCGCTGCCCACCCCCAGCACAAACGCGCTGATGATGACCGGCCCGGTGCAGGGCAGCGTCATCGGCGCCAGCAGCCCGCCGTAGGCGAACGAGGCGGCATACGGGTTGGCCAGCATCGGCGTGCACGCGGTCGCCAGCCGCGCGCACGGGTTCTTCCCTACAATCATGGCGATACCGAGGATGATGACGATGCCGTAGATCAGCGGCAGCAGCCACGGCAGAATTCGGCTGAACGACTGCCCGAGGGCGAACAGCACGAACCCGAGCGCAATCATCGTCGCCAGCACGCCAGCGAGGACCGACGCGCCGAGCAGTACCCCGCCCTGGCGGATGCGGCCGTGCTGCATGTTCCCGGCCAGGAACGCGATCAACCCAGGGTAGAGCGGGAGCATGCAGACATTGCCGAGGATGGCGGCATTCCCGAGCAAGAACGCACCGAGGTAAACGCTCACGATGCCGCAGTCTCCCGGGCCTCCGCGAGAAGCGCGAGAAGATCCTCAGGCGAGATGCCGCCCGTATGCACCTCGCCGATCGTGCCGTCCGGGGCGACGATCAGGTGCGGCGTGGCCGGCGGCACGGCGATCTCCTGGCCGAGGTCCTCGGCCATCGTCTGCAGCATCTCGGCCGGCAGGACCGTGAAGATGAAGGGGAAGTCATTGGCGGCGGCATACTCGGCCAGGGTCTCGCGCGGCAGATCGACTTCACTGCTGAGGGCAACGAACACGATCTCCGCACGCTCCGCCTCCGGGATCAGCGCGGCCGCTTCCTTCACTCGCGCCAACTGATCGCGACAGGGCGGACACCAGGTCGCCATCGCCTCGATGTAGATCGTCTTGCCGGTGAAGTCGGCCAGGGCGAAGGTCTCGCCGGAGCAGGCATCTGTCAGCTCGGCGGTCAGCCAGGTGGACGCGTTCGCGGGGGTCGGAGCGCCGGTCTCGGCGGTTTCTGCCGCTGCGAGCGGTTCCAGCCAGACGGTGCTGGCGCAGGCAGACGGGAATTCCTGAGCCATAGCTCCTGCGGCCTGCGGCAGGGGCAGCATCAAAGCGGTCGCGAATACCACCGGCAGTGCGAGTTGGCGAACCATGCGAGACGAACCTCCGCGACGAATCCGAGCACCTTGGGTCGGAACGCGCTCCCGACACCCACCGTATTGTACGCCTGCAGTGACGAGGCGGCCGTACGGTGGCTTCCGTGATGGGATGGATCCGCACCACCGCCGCCAGGAGTGCAGCCGTACGCGGGCTTACGGCACCCTGCTCATGCGACGGCTACCTTTAGATGCGGGGATGCGGCACGTCAGTGCGTCGCTGTCTCACCCCAGGTCGCCTCTGCGGCGGGGGATGGCGAGGGTCGCGGCCGCGCCTTCCCCCGCTATCTCGAACCGCTGTCCAGCGGTCTACCACGTCGCGCCAGGGCCGACGTCGCGGCCGAAACGCCGCCGGCCCCTGCCGCGGCCTGACAGTCACGGCAGAAAGAGGGACTCCTGTGCTGGAGAGTCGAGGCGCGAACTTCGCGCAGATCGAGCGAGATCACGTGCGATCGCGGGTCTATGCCGCGTTTGACTGGCATCCCTTCGACCGATTCTCGCCCTACACCCCATTGCGGGTGCCAGTTTCCGAGGCCCGGGTGGCGTTTGTCACGACCGCCGGCGTGCACCTTCCCGAGCAACCGCCCTTCGATACCGCCGCGGACGCAGGGGATTCCTCCTGGCGCGTGATCCCGACCGAGACCCCGCTTGCCGAGCTGGTCCTCAGTCATGGCGGGTACGACACCCGCCGCGCCAGCGCGGACCCGAACGTTGTCCTCCCACTCGATCACCTGCGGTCCTTCGCGGCCGAGGGACGGATTGGCGCGCTCTCCCCAGATACGTACTCCTTCATGGGGTACGTCGCCGACACCGATCGGCTGCTGCGGGACGAGGCCCTCGCCGTCGCGGCGTTTCTCCTCGCGGATCGTGTCGATCTGGTGTTACTCGCGCCGACCTGACCGGTTTGCCAGCAGTCCGTGGGACTGCTTCAGCGGGCGCTCGACGAGGCCGGGCTCTGCACGCTCTCCATCACCCAAAACATGGAGATCACGGCCATCATCATGCCCTCGCGGGCGCTCTATGTCGGCCACCCCTTCGGCCTCACCTTCGGGGACGTCGGGGATGGTGAGACCCAGCGGCGTGTCCTGGACGCGATGCTCGACGCGGCGGCAACCATGACGCATCGGGGGATCCGCGATAGTGGGTTTGAGTGGGATCGGGACGATCTGCGCTATCGCCAGCTCCGCAAGCAGGGGTGCTGAGATGCGCCCCTCGCGCGGCTCGTGCCCCGGTTGCGCGATCCGCGCATGGGCCGCATGATTATGCCCACCCCGGACGGACGGCTCGTCGGGGTGACCGAACGCGAGACAGCAGAGCGCGCCCGTGCCGAGCGCGAACGCCTGGAGCACAACCATGACTGACCCGGTTGTCTACCGCTCGCGGGTACGCATCGAACGGGTCAAGGGGCCCCATCGCCGCGCCTTCCTTCCCATCCAAGCAGACCCTGTCCAGTTCGGTGTCCACTCCGCCGTCGCCGAGCACTATGGCGTCGACCCGGAGGTGCACGAGCCGCGCGATACGACACTCGACTACCTCGTCGCCGCGGCAGCGGGCTGACTGACCGGCACCTTTGGCGGTGCGCTGGAAGCGCGCCAGATCCCAGCAGGCGAGGGGTATCTCTCGTCGGAGGCAACCGGTGAGATCGAGAAGGACGGCAATGTCCTGCTCGTTCGCCGCATCCACGTGACCTACCGACTTCGACTGCGCCCCGAGCAGGGCGCGGCGGCAGAGCGTGCGCACGCTGTTCACGCGGACAACTGTCCGGTCTACCGGACGATCTGTGGGTGCGTTGACATCACCACGGAGCTTGTGTTCGAGGATGGCGGCGCCGCGGCTGACTGATGACTCGATGTCCAGACCAACGTGGCTGAGGGGTTGCAGACGGTTGACTTCGGGGTGATCGCTCAAGAGGTGGGGGTCGCCAATCCGTGGGCCCTGTTCGACGCCTATCTGGGGACGGGCGCGCAAGCCTGCACCGATGCAACCGTGCCGGCATGGCAGGAGAGGCTCGGTGGGGCCGATGTCTTCACCGAGGGCCACTGCTGGGTGATGATGGAGAGCCTGCGCGTCGACTAGCGCGAGACCGCAGACTCCTGCTTTCGTCGCGCGATGGGGTGCGATCAGCCTGTCGGCGGGTTCCAGAGGCGCCCTTCCGACTGGAAGGCCGCCCAGGCGAACCAGAAGACGACGGTGTGCGGAAGAGGGGAGAGGCGCTCCCCGGTCAGCTCGCCAGCGGTCGCCCGTCCGGAAACGTCCCACGTCGAGTCGGTCTCGGCATCCGTGAAGCCGTCTTCCGGGCCTGGGGAGAAACGGAGTATGCGCCCGCCGACGTCGCGGGAGAAGAC
>JACCXM010000046.1 GCA_013697005.1 Chloroflexia bacterium
GTTTGGCGGTGTACCCGGACAGGAACCAGTACAACGCCTGATTGCGGTCGAGTCTGGCCACCGGGGGCAGCACCCCGAACGCGTCCGCGGAGAGAAACAAAATCCGCGAGGGGTGCCGGCCGGCGCCGCCGGCCTTGGGATCGAGAAAGGCGAGCGGATACGCCGCGCGCGTATTCTCGGTCAACGAATCGTCCTCAAAACGGGGACGGCGTGTGTCCGGATCGAGAACGACGTTTTCGAGAACGGACCCGAACTGCTGCGCCGCCCGGAATATCTCCGGTTCGGTATCCGCCGCCAGTCCAATCGTTTTGGCGTACGATCCGCCCTCGAAATTGAAGATGCCGCGCTCCGACCAACCGTGCTCGTCGTCGCCAATGAGACGGCGCGCAGGGTCGGTGGAGAGGGTCGTCTTACCCGTTCCGGACAACCCGAAGAAAAGCGCCGTCTCACCGTCCGCCCCCTCGTTGGCGGAACAGTGCATCGGTGCGATCGACTGGCCCGGCAACAGCCCCTGCAAGACGGTGAATACCGCCTTCTTGATCTCCCCGGCGTATTGCGTACCGGCGATGAGGATCCGTCGCCATTCGAAGTCGATGGCGATTGCCGTCTCGCTTCGGGTCTGGTGCCGCGCCGGATCGGCTGGAAACGTTGGGGCATGGAGAACGGTCCAGCCGCTGACGTCGTCAGGAGCATAGATGCTGGCCGGCAGGAATAAATTGCGCGCGAACAACGCGGCCCAGGCGTTTTCCGTGATCACACGAACCGGAAGATTGTGATCCGGGTCGGCGCCCGCGGAGAGATCCATGCGGTAGCCATCGCTTGCGGCAAGATGATTGAAGATATCGGCGTGGAGAAGCGCGAACGCATCCGCCGGCATTGGCCGGTTGATGTCGCCCCACCAGATTTCGCCGGCAAGGCTGCCGTGGCGCACGATGAACTTGTCTTGCGGCGAGCGTCCGGTTTGTGCGCCAGTGGCGACGACCAATGCTCCGCTGTCCGCCAGCTCTCCCTCACCGCGGCGAATCGCATGCTCGATTAGTTCGGCAGGGGCAAGATTGCGATACTCCGTCGTGCCCGCGGACCGCGCGCCGGCGCCGAGCATTTCGGTCGCCGCCAGTTCCACGGCGCTGTCTGCCTGCTCGCCGTCAACCCGGGCGCTATGTCTGTTCACGCTCCTTCCCCTCCAGTTGGCAGGAAAGCACGAGCGGTTCAGGCAGCGAGGGCCGGGCGAATCCCATTGACCGCGCGCCCGAACGCCGCCAGGACATCATCGATAGTTTTTTCGTTCATGGCCGTCGACGTACACATCATCAGGCGCGGCGCGGCGTAGACGCCCTCCAGCAACAACGTCAGATGCAGCAGGCGGGCCAACCCCTTGTCAACCGCCGCAGCGTCCCGATAGCTGCGCACTTCTCTTGCTCCAAGATGGACCCCGGCAAACGATCCGTAGCCGGTCACGGTCGCCTCGACGTCGTTCTCGGCCAGCGTGTCGCGCAGACCGGAGCGCAACCGCTCACCGAGGGCGTTGATCCGCGCCACCTCCGACGGCGGATACGCCTCCATCGCGGCGACTCCGGCGGCCATGGTGATCAGGTTGCCGTTGAAGGTGCCCGACTGCCACAGCGGCGTCGGACCGAGCGGATCGAATTGCTCCATGACGCTCGCGCGGCCACCGAACCCACCGACCGGAAATCCGCCGCCGATGATCTTGGCAAATGTCGTCAGATCGGGCCGCACCCGGTAGTGCTCCTGGACACCGCCCGCCTCCAGCCGAAAACTCATGACCTCATCGAAAATGAGCAGAGCGCCGTGCTCCAGCGTCAGAGCGCGCAGCGCCTCCAGGAACGCGTGATCCGCCGGGAGCATTCCCGCCGAACCCATCACCGGCTCTACGATTAGCGCCGCCACTTCGTCGCCCCGTTCGCGCATCAGCCGCGATACGGCATCGACGTCGTTCATCGGGGTGACGATGACGTTCTCAGTCGTATTGCGGGGCACCCCACGCGTTCCCACCACCCCAATCGGGGCATGATCCGGGCCCGATGCCGGATCACGCGGATCGGGATGCACGCTTACTTCGACGTCATCATAGGTGCCGTGGTAGCCGCCTTCCATCTTGATCACGAGTTCACGGCCGGTAAACGCCCGCGCCGCGCGGAGGGCGTTCATCACCGCCTCGGTTCCCGAGTTACAGAAGCGGACCATATCAACCGACGCCACGCGGTCGACGATGATCTCCGCCAGTTTCGTCTGCGCCTCGTTGGGCGCCGGAAATGCGGTGCCGGTGGGCAGATGCGCGGAGACCGCCGCCACGACCCCGGGATGACCGTGACCATGGATAAGCGATGTGTAATTGTTGAGCAGATCGATATAGGTCCGCCCATCGGCATCCTGAATGCGGCAGCCCTGCCCCTCCGCCACCGCGAGCGGGTACGGCGCGTGAAAGGCCACCGTGCGGGTGTCCCCGCCGGGCATCACCTTGCGCGCGGCTTCATGCAGCGCCGCCGAGCGCGGCGAGCTGGCCCGGTAATCGGCGACAACGTCCGCCTCGATTTCGGAGCGCGTACGCGAATCGACCGCCATGGGAACGTGGACCGACATCATCTGCCTCCCGTAGCCGCAACCACATCGAACGAATCGACTGAACCGGGATCGTAGGAACCGGAGCCCGGCGCGTCAACCCCCCACGAGCGGGTACGATGCCGGAAACGGACGATCCCCTTGAAAGAAAGGTGATGGTTATGAGAATTGAGCCGTTCCAGCTCGAGCGCTGGATGACCAAGTATGAGATGAACGTGAAATGGGATATCGCCGAGAGCGGTATCTTCCCCATGTCTACCCGCGAGCTACTCGATCTGCTCCCGCCTGATGAGCGCGCGGGAATACTCGATCGTTTGCTCGATCTGCGATTGGGGTATAGCGAAGCCTGTGGCAGCGCGGAGCTGCGCGGTCTCATCGCTGCTACCTACGACCGCACGTTGCCGGACGAGATTCTGGTCACGACGGGGGCCATCGAGGCGAATTTTCTCCTCTTGAATGAACTGCTGGAAGCCGGAGATCGAATCGTTATTGTTGATCCCGCCTATCAACAATTGCAGAGTGTCGCCAGGGCGATTGGCTGCGACGTGGCGCCGTGGAAACTGCGGCCGGAAAACGGATTCCGCTTCGATCTCGATGATCTCCGGTCGCTGGCCACACCGGGGACGCGCATGATCGCAATCAACACGCCCCACAATCCCACCGGCGCGATGCTCAGTGAGCACGAGCTGCGGGAAATCTACGCGCTGGCCGAATCGCTGGATGCCTGGGTGTTGAGTGACGAAGCCTATCGCTGGCTCGATCTGGCGGGGAGCGATCCTCTGGCTCCGCCGCTGCGCAATCTGGGCCCGCGGGCGATCTGCACCGGCACGTTCTCCAAACCGTTCGGGCTCCCCGGTCTGAGGATCGGCTGGGTAGCCGCCCCGGCCGAGGTGGTCCAGCGCTGCTGGGGTCTGCGCGACTACATCAGCCTCAGCCCAGGCAAACTCAATGACGAGCTGGCGGTCCTCGCTTTCCGCCATCGCGACCAGATCGTCGCCAGGACGCAGAGAATCGTCGCCCAGAATCTGCCGGTTGCGGAGCGTTGGTTCGCCGAAAACGACGATATCGTCTCCTGGACACCTCCGCGGGGCGGCATCCTGGCGCTGATGAAGTACGAGCTGGACATGCCGTCGCACGAGCTCGCCAACCGCCTCGCCGAGGAGTACAGCGTGATGCTGGCCCCCGGCGCGGCATTCGGGTTCGAGGGGTACCTGCGGATCGGAATCGGCAATACCCCGGAAATCTTCGCCCAGGGCTTGCGCCAGACAGCAAAGTGTTTTCGTAATCTCATGGCATCTGGTGTGCCATTGCGTTCAAGGGAGCTGGTGAGTGCCAGTGTTTAGACCGGCGACCCATGATCGTGTCATTCTGAGCCATCAGGCGAAGAATCTCGTTTCTCGCGAGGGTGCGCGGGGTGCGACGAGATTCTTCGTTCCTCAGAATGACACAATCTCTGTTCTCCTGCTGAGCACACCGGCGCGAACGCGCACGCAAAGCCCCTCTCTCTGCGCACAGGGAGAGGGGCTCGGGTGAGGGTTTTCCTCCTACATCCCAGCGGCGGCACGCGTCAGCGCGCGGCCAGTGAGCACGCCTACGAGGTGCCGCCGGTACTCCTCCGAGGCGAAATGATCACCGTTGATATCAAGTCCGTTGGCTGCCGCGGCGGCGGCGGCCGCGATCGACTCATCATTCAGCTTCTTGCCTTGGAGGAGTTGCTCGGATTCCGAGGCGCGGGTCGCTTTGCTCGGCGCACCGGTGATGGCGATCCGTGCCGACGCGACATTTCCGTCGCTGCCGGTCGTGACCACGGCGGCCACCCCAACCACCGCGTAGCCAGAGGCCGGGTGCCGGAATTTCTCATACGCCATCCCGGTGCCGGAATCGGGAGCCGGAAACGATACCGACGTGATGATCTCATCGGGTTGCAACGCGGTCGTGAACAGATCCACGAACAGATCGTCCGCGCCAATCGTGCGCGTACCGTTGGTGCCGGTAACATCGACGCTGCCGTTCAAGGCAAGAAAGATGGCGGTAAAATCGGCCGCGGGGTCCGAATGCGCCAGCGCGCCACCGAGGGTGCCACGCGCTTGCACCGCCGGATCGCCGACGTTGTCGGCGGCATCGGTCACCATCGGCAGGACGCGGCTCAATTCACGCGAATCGCGCAACATGGCGTACGTCGTCATGGCGCCGATGGCGATAGTGCCCGCGGCGTCGATCCCGACGAGACCCTCGATTCCGCCGAGATCGACCAGCGATGACGGTGATGCCAGCCGCAACTTCATGGCCGGTATTAGGGAGTGTCCTCCGGCGAGCAATTTTGCATCGGGGTCGGCCGCGAGGAGCCCGGCCGCGGCCTGAACGCTATCCGGTCGCTGGTACTCGAATTGATTGGGAAACACCGCAATCCCTCCATCTTCTTCCTACGCGGGCGACGCAGGCGTCGCCCCTACAGCCGTCGTCGATCGATCACGCGTTGCCGTTCTGCATTGCGCGCCAGACGCGCTCCGGTGTGTATGGCATGTCGAGGTGCTTCACTCCGAGGTGCGATAGCGCGTCGACGACCGCGTTCGCTACCGCTGGCGTCGAACCGATCGTTCCCGCCTCGCCCGCGCCTTTAGCGCCCATCGGGTTGACGTCGGTCGTGGTGACGGTTCGGTCGAGCTCATACGTGGGTAGCATGCTCGCCTTGGGGATGGCGTAATCGTTCATGGTGGCCGTGATCAGCTCGCCATTGTCGGCGTACACCGCGCCCTCGTAAAGCGCCTGCGCGATCCCCTGCGCGATGCCGCCGTGGAATTGGCCATCGACGATCATCGGGTTGATGACGTTGCCGACGTCGTCGACACCCACGTACTTGATGATCTCGACATTGCCCGTATCGCGGTCGACTTCGACCACGCAGACGTGCGTCCCGAACGGAAAGGTGCAGTTGGGCGGATCGTAATAGGTCACGGCCTCCAGCCCCGGCTCCATCCCGGACGGAAGGTCGTAAGCGACGTGCGCCTGAAGGGCGATATCCTGAATCGTCTTGACGGCGTCCGGCGAACCCTTGACCCACGCCTTGCCATTCTCGTAGACGATGTCTTCCGGAGCCGCTTCCAGCATGTGCGCGGCCAGCAGCTTCGCCTTTTCGACCACCTTGTCGACACTCTTGTAGATCGCCGTGCCACCGACGGTCAGCGAGCGGCTGCCGTAGGAACCGAACCCAAATGGGGTGCCCTTGGTATCGGAGTGCTCGATCTCGATATCGTCGTAGGGAACACCGAGGCGATCGGCGACGATCTGGGCAAACGTCGTCTCATGCCCCTGCCCGTGCGGCAGCGAGCCCGAGGTGACCGAGACCTTGCCAGTGAGATAGACGCGAACGTCGGCGCTTTCCCAGAGCCCGGCCCCCCAGCCTTCGCCGCTGAGTCCGATCCATTTCGAAGGGGCGATCCCGCACACTTCGACGTACGACGACACCCCGATTCCCAGCAACTTCCTGCCGCCATTGGCGCGCCGCGCCGCCTGCTGCTCGAGCAGACTTGCATAGCCAGCGTGCTGCAACGCCAGGTCGAGTGCGGGAACGTAGTTGCCGCTGTCGTAGGGCAACATGCCGATCCCGGTATCGTAGGGAAAATCGGCGGGTTGAATGAAGTTGCGCCGCCGCACCTCGGCCGGATCGACGCCCGTCGCATCCGCGACGAGATCGCAGGCGCGCTCGATGACGAACGTCGCCTCCGGCCGGCCCGCGCCGCGGTAGGCGTCGACCATGGCCGTGTTGGTATAGACACCCTTCACGTCGACGTGGATGTTGGGAATCTTGTAACACCCGGCCACCATCCGGCCATAGAGGGTCGTCGCGACACCCGGCGCCACAGTCGAGAGGTATGCGCCCAGATTCGCCAGGGTCGAGACCTTCAGTGCTGTGATTTTGCCATCCTTGGTCGCGCCGATTTCGATGTCGGTGTGATGATCGCGGCCATGGGTGGTGTGCAAATAGTTTTCGGTCCGATCCTCGAAGAACTTCACCGGCCGGCCCAGGGCTTTGGACAGCCACAGTACGAGCGGCATGTCGAAGTAAACGAAGATCTTGGACCCGAACCCGCCGCCAACGTCTGGCGCAATCACCCGAATTTTCTGTTCCGGGATGCCGAGGACGAACGCGGCGACCACCAGCTTGTGGACATGCGGCGCCTGCGAGGTCGCCCAGAGAGTGTACTCCTGCGTAGCCGGTTCGTATAGGCCGACCGAGCCGCGTGGCTCCATGGCGGTCGGGATCAAACGCTGATTGGCGACGCTCTGGCTGACGCGCACTTCGGCGCCGGCCAGGGCCTTGTCGACGGTCTCGGCGTCGGCGCCGCAGGTCCAGTGCATGACGATGTTGTTTGGTGCATTTTCATGGAGCTGTGGCGCGCCGGGTTTTACTGCCTCGCGTGAATCGACGACCGCCTGCAGCTCCTCGAAGTCGACCTCGATGCCTTCCAGCGCATCGTTGGCCTGATAGACGCTTTCGGCGACGACGACGGCGATGGGATCACCGACCTGGCGCACCTCGCCCAGGGCGAGGAGGCGCGGTGTGGCGACATTGTTTTCGACGCCGGCCGCCTGCCACGCGCAAGGCAGCGGGTTGACGTCGGCCAGATCTTCACCGGTGAAGACACCAATGACACCGGGCATATTCCGCGCCTTCGTGGTGTCGATACTCGTGATCCGGGCGTGCGCGACAGGTGAGCGCAGAATCGCGGCGTAGGACATGCCCGGCAAGCGGATGTCGTCGAGGAAGTTGCCGCTGCCGGTCATCAATTTCGGATCTTCGCGCCGGCGGATGGGTTGGCCGACGAGTAGTTCGGGAGCCTCGATCGTTGCAGCCATGTCAGGGTCCTCCGGGATGATGGGGCGTCGGCTGAACCGCTAGCGCTCTTCCTGTCCAGCGAGCTGATCGCCCCAGTCCTGCAGGTCCTCGGGAGCGTGCTCGATCACGTCTTTGTGCTCGAAGTCGAGATCAGTTCCCGGTCCTGGCTCCATGGCGCCGCCGCTCCGCTGCTTGGCCGCGTACTGGACCGCCTTGACGATGTTCTGGTAACCGGTGCAGCGGCAGAGATTGCCCTCCAGGGCATGGCGGATTTCGGCTTCAGTCGGGTCCGGATTACGGTCCAGGAACGCGTTCGCGGTCATGATCATGCCGGGGGTGCAGTACCCACATTGCAAACCATGCATTTCCCAGAACCCCATCTGCATGGCGTCATATTCGCCGTTCTTGGCCACCCCCTCGATAGTGGTCAACTCCGCCCCGTTGGCCTGCGCCGTCAACAGGGTGCAGCTCTTGACCGGTTCGCCATCGAGGTGGATGACGCAGGCGCCGCACTGGCTGGTATCGCAGCCAATGTGCGTGCCGGTTAGCCCGAGGTTGTCGCGCAGGAAGCTGACGAGCAGCAACCGAGGCTCGACGTCCGCCGCATATTCCACCCCATTGACTTTCATCCGGACCGCGACCCGCCCGGGCGCCGTCATGGTTGTCGCCATAGTCCCCGCACTCCTCCGCTCACTCACCGCCGTGGCACCAGCGCCCGGCTCCACTTTCACGACCGCCAACGCACGTCAGCGCCGCGCCGGCTCCGCCAGTTCATGCCACGGGCAGAGTCTGGCTGACGAGAATGCTCGTACGCGCCAGATTTGGGCACGACGAGTCATCCCAGGAGAGCGTCCCACGACGCGTGGGAATGGCAGATCACGTGGCGCGGAGTATACCGCCGGACAACGGAAGGCGGAAGGCGGAAGGCGGGAGGCGGGCGCAGCTTGCCCATCCCGCGACGTGCCAGACGACGCGTTGAGGAGAGGTGGCCACCGCACCGAGCCGGGACCGCCGGGACCCCCCGGCGCCCAACGCCCTGGGCTGCTACCTGCTGGAGCAGGCCGGGAAGAGGAGCGGACCCCCCACGACGGGGAGCGCGCGCCCGGAAATGTTCCGACCCAGCACGGTGGCGGAATACGTCAGCCATGAGCAACACGACGGGTTGAGTCAGGAGCGGGACCGCGTCGGTGCGCGCAGCAACCGGAAGGAGGTACGGCCGTACCTCCCGTGGCCACTGCTGACCGAGGCGGGCTCCCGGACCAGGGCGTTGGGCCGGGGCAGGAATGCGTGGCGCGGCGGTGTCGACGGTGTCCGACCGCGTCCGTGTTCATCCCCTCTCCTTAATAAGACCCTTTGAGGGGGGCGAAAAGTGACACATTTTGCGATAGTGGACGTACTTACGGCGAGGATTGACCTCACCCCGACTTCTGAGACACCCTCACCCCAGCCCCTCTCCCTGGGCGCAGCGAGAGGGGCTCGTGTGGCATGGGGAGAGGGGTGCCGCGAGGTCAGGCGACGGAGGCGACGGCGCGACGGTAGACGCCCAGGAATTCGCGGATTTGCTCCTCGTTGACCACGAGCGGCGGGACGATGCGGATAGCCTGGTCGTAGGCGCCGCAGGTGATCAGGAGCGTTCTGTCGGCGAAGGCGCTGGCGACTACCTGCTTGACCGCGTCCGGATGGGGCGTGCCATCGGGATGGACGAACTCGGTGGCGAGCATGAGACCAAGACCGCGGACATCGCCAATGACCGGGTGGTCGGCCTGAATCTCACGCAATCCTTCGAACAGGATGGCGCCCATGCGCACTGAGTTCGCGGGGAGATCTTCGTCGCGCATCACTTCGAGCGTGGCGGCCGCGGCGGCCGTGCAGACCGCGTTGCCCCCATAGGTGCCGCCGTGGGAACCAGGCGCCCATTTGTCCATCAGGGCGCGATCGGAAACGACGGCGGCTACCGGCATCCCAGAAGCAAGGCCCTTGGCCGCGGTCATGATGTCGGGCACGACGTCGAAGTGCTCGTAGGCCCACATCTTGCCGGTACGGCCCATGCCGGATTGCACCTCGTCGAGAATGAGCATGATGCCGTGTTTGTCACACAGCGCCCGCACCTTTTGCAGCCAGCGTTTGGTCGGCACCAGGTAGCCGCCTTCACCGACGATCGTCTCGATGATCATGCCGGCGACGTCGTCCGGCATCACCATGTGGTCGAAGAGCGCCTCGAGCTCGGCGAAGTAGTAGAGATCCGCGTCCTCGGGTGCGCCTTTGAACGGGCTGCGGAACATGTAGGGAAATGGCGCGTGGTAGACGCTGGGAATCAGCGGCTCGTAGTGGCCGCGCACCTTGACCCGCGAGGAGGTCACCGCCATCGCGGCGTGGGTGCGACCGTGGAATCCGTGGCGAAAGGCGATGATAGCCGGTCTCCCGGTGGCGACCTTGGCGAGTTTGATGGCGCCTTCCGTGGCCTCCGCGCCGCTATTGGTCCAAAAGACCTGGTTCAGGTTCGGCGCCGTCGTTTCGGTCAGGAGCTGCGCCGCGCGCAACATCGGTGAGTGAGCGAGGATATTGGCCTGGGCGTGGATGATACGGGCGGCCTGTTCCTGGATCGCCGCGACCACCCGGGGATGGCAGTGTCCGGTATTGACCACGGCGATGCCGGAGGTGAAATCGGCATAGCGCTCGCCGTTCACGTCCCAGACATAGATTCCCTCGCCGTGGTCGATGTGCAGCGACGAGTACCGCCCGATGACGCGGGGCATAATCTCGTCCGGGTTGAGCCGCTCTTGCTGGCGTTCGACGACCTGCACCATTACTAACGCTCCTTTCGCGGCAATTTCGACAGCAACGCGGTCACGACGGTTTTCGCGCGCTGGACCTCAGATCACGTTCCGCTCTTGCGCTCTTCTCGCTCTTTCAATTCCCGGTAATACTTTTTCGTCTTTGGCACCGGTTTCGCTTCCTCGGCCTCGAGGCGCTCGCGATACTGCACCGCCGAGGACTGCAAGTCTTCTTCGAGACGCATCAGATCGTTATAGACCGTCATGTTATTGCTGGCCGCGGGCGAGCGCGCCAACATGCGCGCCAGCTGAAGCAACGATTGGGTCGAAGCCGAGGATGCCGCGGGGAGCGCGGCGCGCTGCATTATGGTGTCGACGAGCGCCAATGTCTCGGGCGCGGCGCCATTTTCTACCAGGCGAACACGGATCGATTGCAATCCTTCGAGGACGTTCACGGACTTCTCCACATCGCTGGCGCAAATCCTAATTCGCATTGTGCCACGGGCGGGGAGCCCGCGACAGCGCGAGCCCCTGTCAGCCAGAGTCTATGCCCACGGTTCGTATGGCTGGGAGCCGACCTCCCAGTCCCCTTCGACTGCCCGTTCATCCTCGTTTTCGAGAAGTCGCGTGAACTGAATCTGCCGATACTGGTACTCCGCCGCGGCCTTCTGAGCGCCGTCGACGATGGCGAGCCGCACGATCTGCTCGAATGCCTCCTCGACATCTTCCGGATCGCCCGAGTGCCCAGCCTGCCGTCGCCAGTTGAGAAAGCCGATGAAGAACTCCGCCGCCGCCAGCGGATCGTCCAGGCGTTCCGCCAGCGAGGCGAGGCGGCGGGTCGCTTCGGCAACCAAGTCGCCGTCGGCTGCGGACTGGGCCCGGTCGAGCGCGCCTTCCCACAACGTATCGGCGAGCAGATCGTCATCGGTCTCTTCCCCGAGCTCGGCGAGCGCGAACAGCGCCTCCGCGGCTTCCTCGGGGTCAGGATCGAGCGCCAACAGCAGGAGCGGCTCGGCAACGGCGCGCAGCTCCGGGTCCCCGGTGCGGGCGGCGAGCCAGCGCGCCGCGTCTTCCGCTCCTGCCCCGGCGAGGGTGCGCGAGAATGCATCCCAACCAAGGCGCAAGGCATTGTCGAGACGCGGACTCCGTGTCAGCTGAAGCGGTGATGGTGCCCCGTCCATCAGCGACACGGATTCTCTCCAGTCGAATCGCTCACAACGAAATGAAGTCTACCGGACACAAACGGCTATTAACCGCTTGACAGATTGCATGATGGCCGGTACCGTGCCGCCATGCACAGAGGCGTCGGGACAGCAAACGGGACGATCCGCGATCAGGGGCCATCAGCCCTGTGGTCCGGCTACGTCTTTTTTCGCTATTTTCCCCCGGCGCTGCTGGCGGGACGGAAGGCGATGAGCCGCTAAACGTCCAAGATCACCAGAACGCAGCGCCGGGGCCGAGGCAGATGCCTCGGTTTTTTTGTTTTCTCGAGGCCGCCCCGCGAGCGGGCCCACGAGCGGAGGGAAATCGATGATCGTCACTCTGCATGCCGGGGCGCCGGTAGCAACGACCGACGCCATTGTGGCCGCGGCCCGCGCCGCGGGATGCGATTCGCGCACATTCGATGATGGGCATGGGGGAACCGTGGTCGGGATCGTGGGCACGGTGTCAGTGTCAGAATACCCGGGGATCAGCTCGGTGCTGGAGAAGCACCGGCCGTACATGCTGGCGAGCCGGGAGGGACGCCCGTATGCGCCCACGGTCGTCAAGGTCGGCGGTGTCCGCATCGGCGGTGGCCGGCCGGTTGTCATCGGCGGACCGTGCGTGATCGAAGGGCGCGAGGCGCTGCTGGAAGCGGCACTCGCAACGAAAGCGGCCGGGGCGGACATCCTGCGCGGGGGGGCTTTCAAGCCGCGCACCTCGCCCTATGCATTCCAGGGCCTGGGCGAAGAAGGATTGCAGTATCTCGCCGAAGCGCGGGAGGCAACCGGCTTGCCGGTCGTCACCGAGGCCATGGAACCGGACCACATCCCGCTCGTCGCCCATTACGCGGACATGATCCAGATTGGCGCCCGGAACATGGCGAACTTCCCGCTGCTGCGCCGGGTCGGCCAAGCCAACACGCCGGTACTGCTGAAGCGCGGGTTCTCGGCGACCATTGAAGAGTGGTTGATGAGCGCCGAGTACATCCTGGCCCATGGCAATCCGGACGTGGTGCTGTGCGAGCGCGGCATCCGTGGATTCGATACGACAACGCGGTTCACGCTCGATCTGACCGCCGTACCACTGGTCAAGGAACTCTCGCACTTGCCGATCATCGTCGATCCCAGTCATGGCACCGGCCGCCGCTCTCTCGTGGCGCGGATGGCGCTGGCCGGGCTCGCGGCGGGGGCGGATGGACTGATCATCGAGGCGCATCCCGATCCGGACAGCGCACAGTGTGACGCAGCGCAGACGATCACCCCCGCGGAGCTCGCGTCTATCATCGAATCTGGCCGTATTCTGCACGCGGCGTTACTCGGCGGGACGGGTGAAAATGAGCGGGAGCACGTTTCCTCATCCGTTACGCTGCACGCATAGGATTGGCTCGTGGAGCAGTGGCTATTCCGGATTGTCGACGTCTTCACCGACCGCCCATTGGCGAGGAATCAGCTCGCCGTTATCGAGAACGGGCTGCGACGGAACGATGTTGGCGGCTGACACGATGGCCGATACGAGCGTCACCGGCGGCACTCTCCCCCATCTCGAACACGGGCCGCATCGCCCGTTCGTGATTGGAACGGCGGGGCACGTCGACCACGGGAAGTCGACGTTGGTAAAGGCGCTCACGGGAATTGATCCCGACCGCCTGGCCGAAGAAAAAGCGCGGGCGATGACGATCGAGCTGGGGTTTGCCTGGCTGACGCTTCCGGGCGGGCAGCGCGTCAGCGTCATCGATGTGCCCGGCCACGAGCGATTCATCAAGACGATGCTGGCGGGGGTCGGTGGGATCGATGCCGCGCTGCTGGTCATCGCCGCCGACGAAGGTCCGATGCCGCAAACCGCGGAGCACCTGGCCATCCTCGACCTGCTGGGTGTCGATCGCGGTGTCGTAGTGCTGACCAAAGCCGATGCGGTGGAATCCGACTGGCTCGAACTGGTGCGCGAGGAAGTACGTGATCTGGTGGCGAAGACGACTCTCGCCGGAGCGCCCATCGTCGCCGTATCGGCGTTGACTGGGGAGGGACTGCCTTCGCTGCTGGAATCCCTGGCCACGGTTCTGGCGGCGGCCCCAGAAACTGTGAGCACCAATGCATCACGATTGCCGGTCGATCGCGTGTTTTCGATCGACGGCTTCGGGACGGTCGTCACCGGCACGCTCGGCGGCGGGGAGATCGCGACCGGGATGGAGCTGCGTCTTTATCCTGGCGACCGCCGGTCGCGGGTGCGCGGTTTGCAGACCCATCAGGAAAAAGTCAGCCGGGCCCTCCCCGGCAGCAGAACGGCGGTGAATCTCTCCGGAGTCGCGACGGAGGACATCCGGCGCGGCGATGTGCTGGCGCCACCTGGGTTGATGACTCCGAGCCAGCGGATCGACGCCCGGCTGCGGCTTCTTCCTGGCGCGCCGCTGACGCTGAAGCAGAACGACGAGGTCGATTTTTTCACCGGAGCCAGCGAACTCCCCGCGCGTATCACCTTGCTCGACCGCGAGCGGTTGGAGCCGGGAGAAACCGGATGGGTTCAGGTTCGTTTTCGCGCGCCGGTGGCGGTGCTCAAGCACGATCGGTTCATCGTGCGGCGCGCATCGCCCAGCGAGACGATCGGAGGCGGCGAGGTGATCGACCCCAACCCACCACGCCACCACCGATTCCGGCCGGAGACGCTCGCTGCGCTGGAGACCCTGGCGGCAGGGAGTCCGGATGAAATCGTGCTGCATGCGCTCGAGCAACGGCCGATAGAGATTCGCGTGTTGCGAGCGGGAACATCGGGACTCACCGCGACGCAGGTTGACGAGGCGCTGACGCAACTGATCGCCGAAGGCGACGTCCTGGTCATTGGCGGCGGAGACCGGGTGCGCGCTCCATCCGATTTCGCGATCGCGGCCACGGTGTGGCCGTCGCTGCGTGACCGCTTGACTGACGTTTTGCGCGACTTTCATCGCCTTCGGCCGTTAAGACCGGGGATGGCGCGGGAGGAAGCGCGCAATCGGATGGGTATTACCCATCCACGTCTCTTCGACGACGTGATCGCCATGGCCGGAAGTGCCGGGGCCATTCGGGACGACGGCGCGACATTGCGATTGCCCGACTTCCGGATGACGCTCGATCCCGCCCGGCGAGCGAAAGCCGACGCATTCCTCGCGGCCATTCGGGCGCAGCCGTTCGCGCCGCCGGGACCTCAGGAACACGGGCTCGATGTGGAAACACTGGCTGCTTTGGAACACCTGCAAGAGGTCGCGAAGATCGAGGATGGCGTCTATTTCAGCCCGGCAGCGTGGGAGGAGCTTCTGACGGGGACGCTCGAGTTCATCGACAATCATGGTTCGATGACGCTGTCGCAGTTCCGGGATCACTTCGGCACCAGCCGTAAATACGCGCAGGCAGTGCTCGAATATCTCGATCAACGGCAATTCACGAGGCGCGTGGGAGATGATCGGGTGCGTGGCCCCCGCCGCCCAGACACGCCATGAGTTCCTATCTGGAAGAGGAGCAGACCATGTCCTCGATTAGCGCTTTGCCTGATGCTCTCGCCGGCACCACCCGGCACCTCTTCCTCTCTCCCCATTACGACGATATCGCGCTCTCGGTTGGCGCCACCGTGCGGCTCCTGGCGGATCAGGGACTGGCGCCGGAGACCTGGGTCGTGTTCGGGTCGGAACCGTATACCACGGAACCGCTATCCGCCTTTGCGCGGACTTTGCATGACGCGTGGGGGCTGAACGCTGAGGAAGTTATCGCCAGCCGCCAGGCGGAAGAACAGCAGGCGGCATCGGTCATGGGCGCGCAGACCGGAGTGCTTCCGTTCCGGGACGCCATCTACCGTGGCAATCGGTATCGTTCTAATGACGATCTGTTCGGCCCCCCAGCCGCCGCGGAGTCATCACTTCCCGAGGAGATCATCGGCTCGCTCGTGCTCGGCGCGACACCCACGACAAGCACGCGCATCTATGCCCCGCTGGGGGTCGGCCGTCACGTCGACCACCAGATTGTGTTTCTGGCGGGGATGGAGCTTGCCACGCGCGGCTGGGAGGTGTGGTTTTACGAAGACATCCCCTATGCGCTGAAACCGAATGCCCTGGAAAACCGGCTCGCCGAGATTTCCGAGAGTTTTCCGCTGCAACAGGTCGCGTGGGTTCCAGTACAATCGGTTTGGGAGACCAAGCTCGATGCCATCCTCAGCTACCCAACCCAGCTCGAGATGGTTTTTCGGAACTACGTCGGTGTCGGCACCAGCCGTGATGAAATCAGCGCGGCGCTGGGGACATACGCCGCGGAGGGTAGCGGCGGCATCCTCACGGAACGCTTTTGGCAGGTTGCGCAAGCGCTCTCGGACGAGGGGAGTTGACGCCGGGCCCTTGCTCCGCTAGGGTGTACGTACTGAGGTGGTGCGGCCCAGACCATGGGGGCAGGGAACGGAATCCGCCTCGCATCCCTGTCTGCGGTTCTCCTCTTGACCCCGTGGGGGACGTTCACCCGGGAACTCGTCCGCCGCGTCCATGGGCGTGATGGGCGAACGCCGGCTCACTCCGGAGCTTTTCCGCGATGCGAGCGGCGGATCGGCAGTCGCGCTCCAACGCGATCCTGCCGAGGTTCATGCGAGCCGGCGAGCCACCGGGGACCGCCGTCGCAAACCGGGTCACGGCCGGGCGCGAACGCCTGCCGAACACCGCCGATCTTCAGGATGAAGCGCCGATGACCGCGCTCGCGGTTGCCGGCGCTTCATCACGCGGCGGGGGATGCCCTCATCATTGCCGACCCAGGTTATTCGACCCGGACCACGGTCGCTTCCGGCGTATCGTGAAGCCGTCCCGGCGGCGTTGCTGGGCTGGCGGTCCCCGTCCGCGTCGGCGGCGGGACCCCATTGCTGATCACCGGCGGGTCCGGTAACGGTGCGTCGCGAAAAACACGAATCATGAGCGCGGTGGGGTTGAAGGCATTGGTCGGACCCATGTCCTGCGGACACGCCGAGACGGCGGCGATGACGTCCTTCAACGCGCGGAGGACGACGTAATCGCCGGCGTCCGCCAGCGGTTCCCGGATTTCGAGCTCGCCCCGCTGCTGGATGCCGACGTTCATGAACCAGTTGATGGGCGACGGGATACGATCGAATCCGATCTCGTAGTCGGTCAGGGCGTCGGTCAGCGCCGCCCGGCAACTGGCGTGTCCGGGCTCCGCCCCAAGCATCTCGTAGCGCACTGGGTCGCAGCAGGCAAACAGCATGTCATGGCGGCCGACAGTGTCCTCGACAATCTCGAACAGCGGCTGTCTTCGATTCGAGTACAACGTCATCCCGAGCTGGGGAACGATGGTGGCGTTGGTCGCTCGCGTGGCCGACGTCGAGAGGTACTCCCCGGTGTCACCGAGCGTAAATGCCACGAAGTCGGCGACTTGCTTGCCTTTCACCGTCTGGATTTGCAGGAGCTGGCCGGTCTTCAGTTCCACCGCTTGCCCCTGTCCGGGGCGGATATGCCGCGCCTGCATTGGTGTCTTGTCTTTGAGCAACTCGTTCACCCTGGACTGCCCTTCTTCCCCGTATCGCGTGTCGCAATGATTGTGGTGGCGTGCCTCTTGTCACCCACCAGGGAGATTGTCGCAGCGCCGCTGCATCCCGGCCACCTGGGTCGATTGCCGGAACGCAATGGGAGTGAGCTCAGTCCGATGTACCATGCCGAGGGGAAGATCGGCACCGCCGTCACCGATGGCATCGACGAAGTCAGGGACGAGATTGATGGAGCGCTGTCCTCATTGCGGCACGCCTGGCCGCCCAGGGGCCAAGTTTTGCACGACCTGCGGCTACCGGTTTCCAGACGCCGAAGGCGACGCCGGGGAGCCGCAGCCGAAGCTGGAAGCACACGAACCCGACGACACACTCTTCGCCGGCTCGGCCGCGAGAGTATACGAGCGGAATGACGGAGATGCCTCCTGGCCGTCCGGTCCGACGGCCGCAGAACTGTATCTTGGTTCTGGTTGGGAACCGGACCTGGTTTCAGTAAACGCGGTCGCCGAAGAACCGGTCGACCCCTGGCCAGCGCCACCCTCCCCTAGTGGCGAAGAGTCCGTTGCTACTCCGACGAATCCGCATCAAGTGGATGCCGAGCCTCAGCCAGTCGACGCCGATGCCGACCTGGTGACTGCTGAGGACGAGCAGAGTGCAGGTGCCGATGCGACACTTGCGGAGGCGCGGGTTTCGGCGCTGCTCGACGAGTTAAGGGATGCCATCACCGCGCTGCCACGAGAGACAGGGCGCGATCTGAGCGGAGTGGTCTCCGACCTCGAGGTGGCGGTCACCCCGCCCGGCGCCATGGCTCCCGACGACGTTGCCGAGCTGCGCGAGGCGCTGCTGGCGGCGAGAGAGCGTCCGCGCGACGTCGATACGATCGTCGATCTCACGAAACGGATCGAGGCGATGCTCTCTCTGGTGATTGCCTACGACCGTACTATCGCGGCGATCGAGCGCTCGCTGGAGGTGCTAAGAATTGAGGGTGACGGGGTGATGGAGTGATGGGGTGATG
>JACCXM010000093.1 GCA_013697005.1 Chloroflexia bacterium
CCGCTGCTGGCGGGAGCGCGATGCCGGCATGTGGGAGATGCGCGGCGAGCCACGACACCATCTCTCCTCCAAGGTGCTCTGCTGGGCGGGGCTGGATCGCGCGGTCCATCTGGCGCCGCGGCTCGGCGGCTACGGACGGGCCGATATCTGGGCTGACGAGCGCGACCTGATCCGCGCGGCGATCCTGGAGCGCGGCTGGAGCGCATCCCGGCAGGCGTATGCTCAGTCCTTCGACGCCGACGAGTTGGACGCCGCCGCGCTGTTGATGCCGCTGGTCGGTTTCCTGCCCGCCACCGACCCACGGATGCGGGCGACGATCGAGACCATCGCCCGCGAGCTGACCGAGGATGGCCTGGTCCTCCGCTACCAAACGGATCCAGGGCTCAACGCCGACGGCCTCTCCGGCGATGAGGGCACTTTCGTCATCTGCTCGTTCTGGCTGGTCTCGTGCCTGGCGCGGGCCGGCGAGATCGACCGCGCCGAAACATTGTTCACCCGGCTCGCGGGCGCGGCCAACGACCTCGGTCTGTTGGCGGAAGAGATCGACCCGGCCACAGGCGAGCTGCTCGGCAACTTCCCACAGGCCTTCAGCCATATCGGCCTCATCACGGCGGCCTGGGAGATCGACCAGGCGCGCGCGGCTGCCGCGCTGACCCACGATGCGAGCGTCCGTGGCGTGCGGGCAACCGATGGCTGGTCAGCCCGCCTTTGGCGGTGGATGGTCCCCGAGTCATCGCCCCGGTGATCGCGCGCTCGCGGATCAGCGACAATCCGGATGAGACCCCTGGCCCACGCACCCGCTGCGCTACCAGCGCATTCGCCCGCATCCCCACCCGCCACGGCGCACGCTTAGCCGGCGGCGCCTCGTGCGGGCGATGCGTTCCCCATCAGGGCCGCGGGAACAGGGCACCCGTCGGGGCCGCAGATCCCCTCCGCGAGCTCTCGCGCCCGCTCCGCGGCCAGCTGCTCCTGCTGCCAGGGGAAATCGATCGTCGGAAAGAACCGCTCGGGGTGCTCGGCGACCCAGATCTGTTTGCGGATCAGGAAGTTCTCCGGGTCCAGTCGCAACGCCTCACGCCAGGCGGCCACGGCCTCGGCCGTGCGCCCAGCATCCAAGAGAACCCGGCCCAGGCGAAGCTTGGTCGCGACCAGTTCTCGCTCCAGCGGGCCCAGGACGTAGGGTGGATCCCGTTGCGGACTTGGCTCCAGATCCTCTCCGGCGAGGAAACGCTCCACCACGGCGACGTCCTCCGGGTTGTCGATCGAGAAGCCGCCGAACTTCGCCCAGCGGATGGTTCCCGCCTCATCAAGGAGGACGCCGTTCGGCACCACCTTGACGTCAAAGCGCCGGCTCAGGATGCCCTGCTCGTCGATCATGGTCGGGAACGTGACACCCGCATCCGCGACGAACGAGCGCGCCGCCGCGGATCCGGCATGCTCGACCGCGATCGAAACCAGCGTAAAGTCGGGACTACGGTGCGTCTCCGCGAAGTGCTGCCACCCGGGCAGCTGCTCGCGGCACCGTCACCACGAGCCCCACATGAAGAGGAGGACCTTCGTGCCGCGCAGCGCCTCCGAATCCCACGCGGCGCCATCGAGGGTCGGCAGGAGTGGCAGGGAGAACGGCGCTCCGACGCGCGCGGTGTCGCTCATGCGTGTGGCCTCCTGATCTGTAGGGAGCGCCCCGCCCGCACCCGGGGCGCGGCGGGCGCCAGCGTGCCTCCGATACCCGCGAGTATAGCGAGGAGCGGAGGAACCTCGCTCGTTCCGGCCACGCCTCGCCACGACATCCTTGACACATATTTGCCATCAGGCGTGGCAGAGCGTGGTGGGCGCCCTCGGCTCGGCTCAGGTGCCGACTTCCTCGCGTCCGCCCGGCCGGCGAGTGCGGTCGCGCCCGACCGCGCCATGCAGCCGCCCCTCTTCGCCGTCGTCGACTGACGGTGTAGAATCGCGCGCGATGGCCAGCTCACAGGCTCCGCGCACGCGCTACCGCTCGATCGTCGCCGACAGCGCGCGCTGGGACGGATTCGCGTTCCGTCCGGGCGACGTGGTGATCAGCACCCCACCGAAGTGCGGCACCACGTGGATGCAGATGCTGTGCGCGCTCTTGATCTTCGACGGGCCCGCGTTCCCCGCCCCGCTCGAACAGGTGTCGCCGTGGCTCGACATGTTGATCCGCCCGCTCGCCGACGTGACGGCGGCGCTCGCCGCCCAGACGCATCGCCGCGTCATCAAGACGCACACGCCGCTCGACGGCCTTCCCCTGCACGCCGACGTGACCTATCTCGTGGTCGGCCGCGATCCGCGCGACGTCGCCATCTCGTACGAGCATCACGCCGCCAACATGGACTTTGCGCACTTCCTGGAGTTGCGCGCCGCGGCCGTTGGCAACGAGGACCTCGCCGAGTTGCCGGAGCGCCGCGTCCCGTCCGAGGACCCGGTCGAGCGGTTCCGGACCTTCGTCACCGGCGAGACGCACGCCATGCCGGTGACGCTCGCGTCGGTGCTGCATCACCTCGACACGGGCTGGCAGCGTCGGCGCCATCCGAACGTCGCCCTCTTCCACTACGCCGACTTGCAGGCCGACCTCGCCGGAGAGCTGCTCCGGCTGGCGCGCGTCCTCGGCATCCCGTGCTCGCCGGAACACGCGCGCGAGCTCGCGGCGCAAGCCAGCCTGGCACGGATGCGCGAGCGCGCTGCCGACGTCGCGCCGAACGCAACGCGGGGGACCTGGAAGGACGTGCGCGCCTTCTTCCGCAGCGGCGGAACCGGCGAGTGGCGCGACCGCCTCTCCCCCGCCGATCTCGTCGCGTACGAGGCGCGGGTCGCGGCGCTCGTGGGCCCGGATCTCGCCGCCTGGGCGCACGGTGGCCGGCTCGCTTCGGGCGTCGATCCCGAACGCTGACACGATCTCAAGCGACGGCGTCGTCGCGGACCGCCGGTGCGCGTACCCGTCTTAGCGGGTAATGCCGCGCTGCCAGGGCTGACTGCAAACATGTGTCAAGGATGTCGTGGCGAGGCGTGTCCTCGACCGCCACGATGTTCTCGACGGTGCCGTAGGTGGTGTCACCGGTGACGTGTCGTGGCCGCAACTTGCGCCGGAAGCAGACCCGCCAGTGCAAGTCCCGCAGCGGCATGTTCTCCATCACGTCCGCCGGCGTGACCAGCGCCGCCAGGACGATGCGCGCCTTGCCCCCGTCCACCACGTACTGGTCATGGTAGCCCAACGCCGTCCCGGAACCGGTCCGCATCGGGGTGGCGTCGGGATCGGTTGTGCTCACTCGGAAGTCGCTCGTGCGCATGTAGCCACCGGAGGATGGACGTTGTGGGTCCAACCGCCGCTCTTCCAACAGCTTCCAGGGTGGCGGATCGGCGCGACCCACCTCGTCGCTGGCCGCGCTCGGTAGCCAGACAACACCGGTAGGCAGGGCGGCCGCAACTGCCTCAGGCTCATCCTCGGACGAATCTGTGGGGACATCATCGGCGAAGAGATCGGTGACATGAGTCTTGGCTGCGTGGGAGAAGCGGGGAACGAGGGAATCGAGGTCGGCATTGGCCTCAACCTTCGTGGCGTCGACGTTGAGCTCCTGGCCCCAGACCAGGCCGGCGTCCTGACAGAGATCGCCAATCCGCTCGAAGAAGCGTTCGAAGATCTCGACCCCAAGTCGTTGCCTGATGCGGGTCAGGCTGGAGTGGTGCGGCAGGTTCTCATCCAACGCGTAGCCGAGATACCAGCGGTGGGCCAGATTGAGGCTAGCCGTCGCAATGAGCTGGCGCTCCGAGCGGATCCCCTCGAAGAACATCACCAGCTGCAGTTTGAAGAAGACAACCGGATCGATGCCTGGACGGCCTCGATCGGCATACACCGCCTGCGTCCAGTCGCGCACGAAGCCGAGGTCCAGTGTGGCTTCGAGGTGGCGATAGAAATGACGCTGCGGAACGAGTTCTTCGAGGGAGACCGAGATTGGTTCGTCAAGGCGACGAGGCTTCGCGGGGCCGAGCATGCCGGGCTCCAGGGCGAAGAGCGACTCGGAATAACGCGCAGAGTAGCTCAAGACGCCACGCCACCCGGCCACCAAGGACACTATGATGGGCCTCACCGGCCACCCGACAGGCAAAGGAGCGCACAATGAGCCCTGGCGTGGCAC
>JACCXM010000097.1 GCA_013697005.1 Chloroflexia bacterium
CGCGCCGCCCCCCGCGGGGATACCCTGCTCGGCGACCGCCGAAAGTGGCAGGACAGTGGCGAAAAGAAAACATGCGACCGGCGCTGTGAGGCGACCGCGCACGATCGTCGTACGAAATGTCAAGACCCTTCCCTCCAACTTTTCCGGTCAAGCAGCCCCTCGACCGGCCCGCAGGTGTCGGGATTATCAGAACCTGGTTACATCCTCCTGTGTACGGGGTTCGACCGCTGATGCTCTCCCCGGCAGTCCATCCCTAGTCTGCCGGGGAAAAGAACGACTCCGGTGCGTGGCGTTCATCCTCGCCGCGCGGCCGAAGCCGAGATCAAATCAGGTGTCCCTGCGCGATACGCTCATCGCGGCATCGATGTCCGTCCTGGGTTGGCACAGACCCTGCATGAGGGTAGCCGTAAATGTGGCTTTCCGCATCCTTGCGGCTCCTCGTTGTGAATGGTGGAACGGGGCTTGCGCCAGCCCACCGCCAATCCCGATCCACCGTCCGACGACGGTCGACTAGGGCGACCTTATCAAAGCTCAGCGAGGGTGTCAAGGCGGGCGCGGGATTTCGCCGCGCGCCGCGCTGCCCGCAGCACCTCCTGGAACCCCCTCCCTGACCCAAACATACGGCGTCCGTACGCGCGCAAAAACGCAATCCAGCGACTAATGATCGCTCGGGCGGCGTACGCGCCCGGCGCCACTCTCCGCTTCCGAGTCTCGGCGCTGCGCGGCGATCGTCTCGAGCTCCTGCTGCGCCTGCTCCAGACGTAAGCGGACGCGCTGCTCATTCAAAAGCCAGATATCACGGCGGGCGCCGGCGTTCATCAACCGCAGCTCGTCGACCTGTCCACTCAGCTGACTGAAGCGAAACCCGAGCTCCCGGTGCGCCTCATTGAACTCGTCGATGCGCTCATTGAGGCGGTCGTGGCGTTGCTCCAGCGCCATCCGGACGTCGGCGAGGCGGGCATCGATATCCCCCCGCATGTCCTCCACCCGCTCCAGCAGCAAATCATGGCGCTCTCCACCCTGCGTCTGGGCCCGGCCCAGCTCTTGCCGGATCATGACGTCCGCTTCGCGCAACTCCTCGAGTGAAGGATCGACATGGACGATCGCGCGGCGGGTGTCGTCGACGAGATCGAACAGATGCCCCAGGTCCGAGCGCAGCTCGTCGATGCGCGCTCCCACCGTCACCCCGTCTTGCGTCGCTTCGGCCATACGGCGTCGCGCGTCCTGATCCACGATCTTGATGCTGTCTTCGGCGCGCACGATGTCCCGCCGCAGTCCATCGGTCTCTTCGCGGCTGGCATCCATCGCGTCGCGGACCTGATGGATCAGCACGCCGGTGCGGTCCACGTGCGCGGAGAGGTGCTCGATCTGGGTCTGCAACTCGTCGGCGCGTTGATGGTATTGGGCCGTGTCGTCCGATTTGAGGCGCGCCGCTTCAACCATCTCCGTGACGTGCGCCTGCAAGGAGCGAATCGGCCGCGCGATGTCCTCCAGGCGGGCATCGAGATCGCCCACCTGCTGCCGGGTCCGGTTTTCGTCCAGAGCGCGGGCTTGCGCGCTCTGCTGGCTGTCCTGGCGCAACTGATCGATGGCCATCCGGTTCTGCGCCGTCGCGCTTTCGTAATGTTTGAGCAGCTCGTCTTCGCGGCCCTGCCGGCTGAGAACCTCGCGCATCGCCTGGCGCAGCTCGTCGACCTGGTTCTGCAGGGTGCCCAATCGCGCTTCATCGCGGCGCCGCTCGTCGTCCTGGCGCATCGCGCCGGGATTGATCTGGGGCCGTGTGTTGCTCCGTGTGCCGCTCATGCTGACGCGTCTCCGTTCTGGCGGCGCGGCGCGGTGGATGCGCCGCCTGCCAATGATGCGTCCTGGTGGTCGAGCGCGGCCAGTGTCGCCACCACACTCGCCGCCAACGCCGGCGGATCGTACCCCCCTTCCAGGAACGCCACGACGCGCCCGCCGGCATGGGTGTCGGCGATTTCGACCACGCGGCGTGCGAGATCGCCGAAACCGGCGCTCGTGACCAGCATCCCCCCCAAGGGATCGCTGGCGTGGGCGTCGAACCCCGCCGAGACGAGCACCAATTGCGGCCGATATGCCGCCGCGGCGGGGAGGATCACTCGCTCGCAAAGCTCTGCATAGACCGCATCGTCCGCGCCGGCGGCCAGTGGCACATTGATGGTGTAGCCGTCGCCAGCGTCCGCGCCCCGCTCCGCCGCCGCTCCGGTGCCGGGGTAGAGCGGCCACTGGTGAACGGAGATGAAGAGCACCTGATCTGTTGCATAGAAGGCGTCTTGCGTCCCGTTGCCGTGATGCACGTCCCAGTCGATGACCAATATCCGCTCCAGGCCGCGCTGCAAGGCATGCGCGGCGGCGACTGCGATGGTATTGAAAAGGCAGAACCCCATACCCCGCGTGGGGGTGGCATGATGTCCGGGGGGCCGGGCCAGAACGAAGCCGCGGTTGGCGTGGCCGTCGAGCGAAGCGTCGACGGCGGCGATGCCAGCCCCGGCGGCGAGCGCGGCGATCTCCACCGAGCGCGGGGAGACAGGGGTATCGGCGTCCAGCCAGCCGCCACCGCGTGCCGCGAAGTCGCGCACCCCGGCGATGTAGCGCGGATCGTGGACCAATGCCAGCGATTCGTCCGTGGCGGGCGAAAACGAGATTTCGGGCCGGTTCCGCGCCAGATTCAACCGGTCCAGCTCGGCGTCGATTGCGCGCAGGCGTTGCGCGTTTTCGACGTGAGCGCCAGTGTCGTGCTCGCGAAACAGGGGCGATCGGAAGAGCGCGGTCCGCCCCGGTTCAGGCGGCAGGATCGTCACGGGCGGCCAGCCGTCGTGGAGGCACGATCAGCCGCGGCGCCCGCGCCATCGGGGAGACCGGGGCGACGGCAATGTAAAAGACGGCGCCGATGACGGGCACCGTCAGGATGAGCAGACCCCAGAGCATCTTGTTCTCGCCGCGCACCCGCGGCCGCCGCATCAGATCGCGTAGCGCCCAGGTCATCAAACCGTACTGGACACCAGCCCACAGCAGCACCGCCAGAATGAGGAGCAAGGTCTTGAGATCGGGCACGTCGTCTCTCGTCTCACCTGGCGAATGCGAAATACGCCCCGCGCGCCCCCCCATTGTAGCGAAGCCGGCCTGGGATGGAGCGGTTCCAGGCGGCTGATAGACTCCCCTATCCGGCATGGTGGACGCAAAGAGGGACTCCTGGATGGATCTGGAGGAGCAGACACGACATGTCCCGGCCGAGAGCGCGGCAACGCTGGCCGCCGCCGCCAGCGCTCCCCCCGGCGCCGATCTGCGGCGATTCTATGTCTTCCAGGTCATCAATGACTTCAGCTTCACCGCCGGCATCTGGATCATCTTTCTGCAAAGTCGGGGTTTTTCATTGGCGGAGATCGGTCTCGCGGAGTCCGCGTTTCATCTCGCCCCGGTGACGTTGGAGCTCCCCTCCGGGTCCTTCGCCGACGTACTTGGCCGCAAGTGGTCGATGACGGCCGGGGCGCTTCTCATCGCCGCGTCCACGGCGCTGATGTTCGCCGCGGACTCGCTGTGGCTGCTGCTTCCCGCGATGTACCTCAATGGCGCGGCGTACGCGTTTCGCTCGGGCGCGCAGCAGGCGTACCTGTTCGACAGCATGCGCAGTGAACCGACTGGCAACCGCTTCACGACGCTGTTGGGCAAACTGAACGCCGTGGCCTACATCGCGATTGCCGCCACCACCGCGCTCGGCGCCACCCTCGCCGAGCGCGACTACGCGTTGCCCTTCGGACTGGCCGTTGGCGCCGGTCTGGCCGCCGCCTGGCTGGCCGCGGGGTTGCAGGAGCCGCGCCGGGAGCTGGCGGGACGGCGCGGCATGGGTGGGACCATGGCCGAGGCGTTGCGCATCGTGCGCGGCGATCGCCAGCTCCTCTCCTTGATCGTCTTCGCCGCGAGTTTGTGGACCGTCTCCGCGCTGGTCTACCTCTATTCCCAGGCTGCCCTGTCGCAACGGGGTCTCTCCCCGGCGCAGATCGGGTTTGCCTTGAGCGCGACCACCTTCACCACCGCGCTGGGCGCCTGGCTGTCGGGGCGATTGTCGAACCTGCGGCCGTTCCGGTTCTGGACCGTTGCCGCCACCGGCGCCATCGCCGGATCCGGTCTGCTGCTGGGCGGCGCGCCGTTGCCGTTCGCGTTGCTCGGGCTGATCGTGGCGGAGCTCTTCGCTGGAGCGTTCGAGCCGATGATCGCGCAGCGCGTCAACACCGCGATCTCCTCCGCGCAACGCGCCACGATCCTCTCGGTGGAGGGGTTTCTCTACTCGGTGACGATGATCTGGGCCTTCCCGCTCTTCGGCTGGACCGCCGAGCGCTACGGCTGGCTGCCCGCCTACGGCGTCGC
>JACCXM010000226.1 GCA_013697005.1 Chloroflexia bacterium
TCTGGGTGCTGCTCTTGTCGGTGAAGTCACTCCCCGATGCCTATCAGAACGAAATCTGGCCCAAAACATTCGATTGGTCGCACTATGCATACGCGTTGCAGAAGATTCCGACTCTGCCCCAAAACTATATGAACAGTATCGTGGTGACGTTGGGCACGGTCGTCATCACCACGGTCTGTGCGGTTCTGGCGGGATACGTAATGGTCTTCCTTCAGGTGCCAGGGATCCCGCTCGTGTTCGGTCTGCTGGTGGCGTCGATGTTCTTCCCCACGCGGGTGACAGCGGTGATCGCGATCTTCGAAACGCAGAAGGATTTGGGACTCCTCAACGTTCCCGCTGGATTGATCTTTCCCTATGTGACGCTCTCGTTGGCACTTTCGGTGTTTGTCATGAGGGGCATGTTTCAGACCGTCCCGCATGAGATTTATGACGCCGCGCGCATCGATGGCGCGGGACCGGTGCGCATGTTGGCTGGAATCCTGTTGCCGATGGTCAAGAATGGCATCGTCGTCGTCATCATCGTCAACTTCGTCACCGCCTGGGGTGAATATCTCCTGGCGAAAACGTTGAACACCAATCAATCGGCGCAGACACTGCCGGTCGTACTTTCCACGGCTACTGGCGGTATGGGCGCCTGGGTCTGGCCACGGTTGGCGGCCGTCTACATCATGGCGATTTTGCCCGGTCTGATTGCCTTTGGTATCGCGCAACGCTGGTACATGAAGGGTCTGCAAGAAGGCGCACTCAAGGCGTAGCGCCGTAATCGAGAAAAGCGAGATTGTCCATGCCCAGCTTGCGCGAGCGGCAAGCGCCCCTGAAAGCCGAATACGAATCGAATCCCGAGAGCGCCAAGCTGGTGATGACCGTGCGCAGCACCACCATTGGCAATGATCCGACGCGCTGCACCGTGGCTACCTGCGATGCGGACGGGAACACCCTCGTCACATGGGATGCCGGGGCGCACCCGATGGCGGGCGGCGAGGGCGATCTCGCCTGCTCCGGCGATCTGTTGCTGGCATCGCTCGCGGCGTGTCAGGAGGTCACCTTGCGCATGGTTGCCGCGGCGATGGCGATTCCGCTGCGCGAGGTCGAAGTAACCATCGAAGGCGATCTCGATTTCCGCGGCACGATGGGGGTCGATGCCGACATTCCGGTTGGCTTTCAGCGCATTCGCACCTCGGTCAGATTCGACGCCGATGCCACCCCCGACCGGCTGGAACGGCTCGCCGCGCGTGCGGAGCGCTATTGCGTCGTGGGCGCAACGCTTCGCGACGGCGTGGCCTTGAGCACCGATATTGCCCCCCGCCAACTCGTCGGAGCCAAAACCGATGGCTAGCGACAATGGCCGGGTAGGGAAGGACCCGACGCGTCCCATCGAGGACGACGACCGCATGTTTGGATTCGATACGTTGGCGGTGCATGCCGGACAGCGGCCCGATCCGGTCACCGGCGCCCGCGCGATGCCAATCTATCAGACGACTTCCTTTGTCTTCGAAGACACTGACCATGCCGCCGAGCTGTTCGCCTTGCAGCGGTTCGGCAACATCTACACGCGGATCATGAACCCAACTACGGCGGCGTTCGAGGAGCGCGTCGCCGCGCTCGAGCAGGGCGTCGGGGGCCTGGCCACGGCATCGGGTCAAGCCGCCCAGTTCATCGCGTTGGCCACCTTGCTTGGTCCCGGCGATCAGATCGTTACATCAAATGCCCTCTATGGCGGAACCTACACCCAGTTCGACGTGACTCTGCGCCGGTGGGGAGTCGACGTCGTTTTCGTCGATCCCTCTGACCCAGACCATTTCCGCCAGGCGATCACACCGCGCACGCGCGTGCTCTATGGCGAGACCATCGGCAACCCTCGCATCAGCGTGTTTGATATCGCCGCTGTCGCCGAAATCGCGCACGAGGCCGGTGTGCCGCTCATGATCGACAACACGTTCGCGACACCATATCTCTGCCGGCCGTTGGAGCATGGAGCCGACATTGTCGTTCACTCGGCGACCAAGTTCATTGGCGGGCATGGCACGGCGATCGGTGGCATCATCGTCGAATCGGGCCGTTTCCCCTGGGACAATGGCAACTTCCCCGGCATGACCGAACCGTCTCCGGGCTACCATGGGATTCGCTTTTACGAGACCTTCGGCGAATACGGCTACCTCATGAAAGCCCGGGTCGAAAATCTGCGCGACATCGGTCCGGCCCTCAGCCCGTTCAACGCCTTTCTCTTCTTGCAAGGATTGGAAACCCTCCCCGTGCGCATGGAGCGGCACACCCGCAACGCGGAAGCGGTGGCCGCGTTTCTCGCCGCGCATCCCGCGGTGAGTTGGGTCAACTACCCAACCCTGCCCGGCAGCCCCTATCGCGAGCTTGCGGCCCGCTACCTGCCCTTGGGCGCCGGCGCGGTCTTCACGTTTGGGGTCCAAGGCGGCCGCGAGACCGGCGCCAAGTTCATCGAGGAGCTGCGGTTGATTTCGCACCTGGCGAACGTCGGCGATGCCAAGACCCTGATCATCCACCCCGGCACCACCACCCATCAACAAATGACCGACGAGCAGCTCGCCGAATCGGGCGTCACGCCCGATCTGGTCCGTATCTCGGTCGGACTCGAGGACGTTGACGATATCTGCTGGGACCTGGACCGGGCGTTGCGGCGAGCGGGGGCGGCCCACGTGGTCGCGGCCGCCCCCGCGGTGTCTTCATGAGCGTCGAGCTCCGCCCCCTGGCGACGGTGCGAGCCACCAGCGGCGCCTGGGAGCGGCTCCGCATCTTGAATGACAACCGCGCGATCGCCGTGGTCGGTCTCTCCGCCGACCCGATGCGCCCCAGTCACTTCGCGGCGCTCTACATGCAAGCGGAGGGGTTCGACATCATCCCGGTGAACCCGCGTTACGCCGGGCAGACGATTCTGGGCCAGATCGTGTACGCAACGCTCGAGGACGTCCCGCGGCCGGTCGACATCGTTGATGTCTTTCGCAAGGCCGACCAGGTCCCTGCCATCGCCCACAGTGCCGTCGCGATCGGCGCCAACGTGCTCTGGATGCAGCTCGGGGTGATCAGTGAGGAGGCGGCCGAGATTGCCCGCGCGGGTGGTCTGGAAGTGGTCATGGACCGCTGTGTCAAAATCGAGCACGCCCGCTTCTTCGGTGGACTCAATCTGGTCGGGATGAATACGGGGGTCATTACCTCGCGGCGACAAATCGGCTGAGACCTCGTTCGCAGTTACTGCGCAGCCGCGCCGCGACCAGTCCCCACAGCACGAGCAGGGGTACGACCACCAGGCGCATGGTGGCTCCCATCGGAATGCCGCGCTCCGGCCACCAGATGGCGGCTTGGGAGCCGAGCGCTCCCACCACCGAGATCGTGAGCAGGACAACTGACAGCGCGAACCAGTTTCCCCAGGCAGGATCACGCCGGATCGCAATTGCGAAGCAGAGGGCCGCCACGAGCTGTGCCACCGCGCCGACCGTGCCCGCGGTCTGATGGCTATCGCCGAGCATCGTCGCCGGTCCGGCCGATCCCATGGGGAATGTTACGAGTGCGACGCTCGCGAAGCCGGAAATCACGAGCAGGAGGGATGCCGGCGCGATCCAGGTCGTGGAAAGACGGATAAACGGCAACGCCATGCCCAGCGCAAATGATGCCATTCCCAGTGCTGCGAAGGCGAGGGTCTGCAGTGCCCACCACGGACCAATCGCGTAGTAGCTCAGCGAATGCTCGAGCACGCTGAGCTCGGGCCGCACCAGTGGAGAAATGAGCAGGACGATGAGATTCGTCGCGACCCCGGTCAGGGCAACCTCGGCCAAGCGACAAGCAATTCGCGGCCGATCGGCCATTCCCACGCGGACTCAGCAGCGAACGGGCGCGACGGCGCGGAAACAACCCGCGACGTGGTCATCGACCAAACCAGCGCTCTGCATGAACGCATAGCAGATCGTGCTCCCGACAAAGCGGAACCCGCGATTCTTGAGATCCTTGCTCATCGCGTCCGATTCTGGTGACGTAGCCGGAATACCGTCCAGTGTCGCCAGGCGGCTGGAACGCGGCGCGGGGGCGAACCGCCAGATAAACTTAGCGAACGAGCCAAAATCTCGCTGCGTTTGTAAAAACGCCTCAGCGTTGCTTATCGCGGCCGCGATCTTGAGCCGGTTGCGGACGATCCCCGCATCTGTGAGCAGTCTGGCGACGTCCTCAGTCCCGTACGCGGCGACAATCGCGGGATCGAAACCGTCGAACGCTCGGATAAACGCTTCCCGTTTGCGCAGGATCGTCGCCCAGGAAAGACCGGCTTGAAATCCTTCCAGAATTAGCCGTTCGAACAGGTCTCGATCGTCATGACAGGGAACACCCCATTCCTCGTCATGATAGGCAACCATCAGCGGGTCGCTGCCAGCCCATGCGCAGCGGACAACCACTCTACAGCTGGTCTCGCGGGTCCAGCGCGTCGCGAAGACCATCGCCGATGAAGGTAAAGGAGAGGGTGATCAGCGCGACCGCCAGGCTCGGCGCCACGAGGAGCCACGGCTGCACCCGGTAGGCGCTCTGGCCGGCCTGGATCATCTGCCCCCATGAGGTCGGGAATGGGGCGTCGAGGTTGACGTCGGGCCGCAGACCGATCCCGAGATAGGTTAGCACCGCCTCCGCGATGATCGCTCCCGGCACGATGAATGCTCCGGCGACGATGATTGGGCCCAAAGCGTTGGGCAGGATGTGCCGGCTGATTTGCCGCCACCCCGACGCACCGCTGGCCCGCGCCGACTCGACGAACTCTTTCTCCTTGAGGGCCAGTGTATCGCCGCGCACGAGCCGCGCCACGCTGGTCCAGTTGATCACCGACAGCGTAATGAACAGCAGCACCAAGCCATTGAGCAAACTGCCGAACTCGGTATCACCAAAGGAAATCTGCATGATGATGAAAAAGAGGAGCGCCGGAAACGCATAGACGATATCGGTCAGACGCATCAGCGCGTTGTCGAGCGGTCCCCCGGCGAACCCCGCCAGCAGTCCGATCGGAATCCCGATAAACATGATCACCAGCATCGGAATGAACCCGACGACGAGAGAAATGCGCGTGCCGTAGACCAATCGGCTGAAGACGTCTCGCCCATTGCTGTCCGTGCCGAGTGGGTAATTCCAGTCCCCGGTCGTCTTGACATTGTCGGTCTGAATCCAGGCCGCGTTGCGGTATTTCCCAGCGACCACGAGATCGCTCTGGACGGGGTTGTGTGGCGCGATGGCGGGAGCGAAAATCGCGACGAACGTGAGAATGGTCAGATACACCAACCCCGCCATGGCCAGCTTGTTCCGTCGAAACTGGCGCCAGGCGTTCGACCACAGACCGCGCTGCGCGCGCACCGCGCCGAGGGCGCCGGGAAGAGTGGGGGCGGCGGTTTCGGTCGCTAGTGTCATGGTTGCCTGCGACATCGAGTCCTCCTCGACTCTACCGGCGCACGCGGATACGAGGGTCGATGATGCCGTATGACAGGTCGACGAACACGTTGGCGACGGCGACCAGAACGGCATAGAAAATCGCTGTGCCCATGATGACGGAGTAGTCGCGCTTGGCGATTGATTCCACGAACTCGCGGCCGAGACCGGGTGCGCCAAAGATCGACTCGATGATGATCGAACCGGTGACGAGGTCCGCCGCGGCGGGTCCGAGAATGGTGACAATCGGGATCAGCGCGTTACGCAGCATATGCCGGTTGACCACACTGCGATCGCCGAGACCCTTGGCGCGCGCGGTCCGGATATAATCCTGCCGTTTGATTTCCAGCATGCTGGTGCGGGTGAGCCGCGCCATGTAGGCCATCGTCCCCAGGCCAAGCACGATCCCCGGCAGAAAATAGGCGGGACCAAATCCTGCCCACTCTTCGGGATCGCGAATCGGCGAAAAGTTGAAGGTACTGCTAAGCAAAAGGAGTAACAATAATCCGCTGACGAAGGTCGGCACGGAGACACCCAACGTCGACGTCCCCAGACTGAGGTAATCAAGCCATGTATTCTGGCGCAGCGAAGCAATGATGCCGAGGGGAATGCCGACAACCACCGAGAACACGATAGCGACGATACCGAGTTTCAAAGAGATCGGGAACTTGCGGGCGATCAGCTCCTGGACCGACTCGGCTCCCTTGGAGGCGTACGAAGGACCCAGATCGAAACGGAAAACACCGGTCATATAATTCAGAAACCGGCTGTCGATAAATGCCGTGGCGAGGACGAGTGGGTTTGCCACACCTTCGGCG
>JACCXM010000114.1 GCA_013697005.1 Chloroflexia bacterium
GCCCGGTCCGCGAGAGAGCGGACCAGAACAAGGGATCCCGCAGCGCCGTGGCGTAATTGGTGAACCCGACCCAGGGCGTTCCCAGATACGGCTTGGTTACCTGATAGAGCTGGAAACTGGTCCGCAGTGCATAGAACAGGGGATAGACCCCGATCAACAGCAGGGCGATCACCGCGGGGGCGATCATCAGCGTGGGCGTCCAATTGACGCGCGGACCGCGAGCCGACCACTGCCGCGTCGTAGTCGATGTCGACCCGGCCGCCTGCACGACCGCGGCTGGTGTCGGATCGGTCTGCGCTCGACTCATGCGGCCGTGTCCTCGTGGATTCACACGAATTTCGGAAGATGAGCGGTCAAAACCTCAGCATGCTTCAATCGTTCCCCGTCGCCCAGCACATTGGGCTGGATGCCCTCTGGGCGGCGGGACTGGGTTGAGGGCACACCGCGCCGTTCACTCCAGATTCGTGTGGCGCGCCCGCATCTGCTCAGGCGTTTGCCCGGTGCGCTCCCGCAGCAGAATAGACAGCAGGTCAAAGAAGATCAATTGCGCCGTTTCGTAGAGACTCCCCATCGGCAGCAGGCCGGCCCCAGCCCCGGTATCGTCGGCCATCGTTTGCGCGGGAAGATGGATGACGACATCCGCCGCCCGCGCGGCCTCGCCCTCGAGTTGGGCGGTCACGACGAGGGTCCGTGCTCCCACCGGTTGCGCCATGCTCAGCAACCCGAGCACCGTGGAAAATGCCCCTGGCCCGGCGCTGACCATCAGCAGATCGCCCTTGCCAACCGGCGGCGTGGTCATGTCCCCTACGACATGGGCATCGAGCCCCAAGTGCATCAGGCGCATGCAGAGCGCCCGCATCATCAGCCCCTCGCGCCCGACGCCGTAGCAGGCGATGCGACGGGCGCCCAGGATCTCATCACCCATCCGGGTAGCGGCATCGGAAATGGCGGGCGTAAAGACCCCCGCCACTTCATCCAACGCCCGCCGCGCCAGTTCCGAAACATCGGGTGCCGTGTTGGAGCCGCTCATCGTCGCGTGAGTCGCCGATCCGCGCAAGCCGTGTCATTGCAGCGTATACGAGGAATTTCGTCTCTCCGCAGCCGTACGCGACACCGGGACGATATTCCTCGTTCCTCGGGATGACACGGCTTGAGGCTGCCGCTCGCGGCAACTACTGCAGCTTCGGTTTCGCGCCCGAAATATAGGGCTCAAGCAGTGGCATCAGCGCCTCCTCGATCGCGCTGACCCCCTCCTCGACCGAGGTGCTGCCCAGCTCCATCTCGCTCCCATACTGAGCGATGATCTCCGACATCTGCGGCCACTCCGGGAAACGCGGCCGGAACACCGGGTTGCCATAGTTGTTCCACGATTCGACGAGCGGCGCGAAGTAGGGGAACTTCTTCTGCAACTCCGGCACCTCATAGGGACTGGTGCGCCCGGAGACGCCGCCCTGCTCAATGTACTCCGCCGCCTTGGCCTCGGAGGTCACCCACTGGATGAAGAGCCAGGCCGCGGCCTGCTTCTCCTCCGCACTCTGGGAATTGACCGCCAGCGAGAAACCGCCTAGCGCCGGTTGCCGTCCTCCCGGTCCTTCCGGTTCGATGCCGATACCGAGATCCGCCGACATGGTGGAAGTCTCTGGATTGGAGAGCGTCTCGTAGAAGGCACTCCACTCGTTGATGACCGCGACCCGGCCCTGCGCCAGACCCTGCACCGTCTCGTCGTGATCCCACTCGACGATATCTGGTGGCATGACCGCTTTCAGATCCTGGCGGAATTGCAACCCGGCCATCGACTCCGCCGAGCTGAGATTCGGTTCAAACGTGTCCGGATTGAGCAGGCTGCCGCCGAAGGCCCAGACCATGCGCATGAACGAGTCGGCCGACTGCGTCTCGCCACGGCGAGACTGCAGGGCGTAGGCGTACCGGTCGTTGGCGGTCAGCGCGGGACCGTAGACATCCTTCAGATCCTGCCAGGTATTCGGCGGAGTATCGAACCCGGCGTCGGCGAGCATCTTGGTGTTGTAGTACATGAGCCCCGAGTAGTTGTCGAAGGGGAGGCCGTACACAACCCCATCCCAGGTGCCGAACGACTCGAGCAGGATCGGGAAGAACCCTTCCAGATTGAGCGCCGGGTCGGCCAGCGCCGGGTTGTCGGTGAACGTGCTCAGCGGGGTGATCCACTGCGACGCGGCGAATTCGCCGATCCAGACGACGTCGACCAGGACGATGTCGTAAAGCCCGGTGCCCCCTGTGAAGTCGAGCACCTGCTTTTCGCGGCTGTTCTCGTAGGGCATGGTCTCGGCGTTGACCGTGATGCCAGTGGTCTCCTGGAACTCCGGCAACATCGCCAGCGCCGCCTTGTAGCCTGGCCGGTCGAGGAACGGCGCGCCAATGGTCACGCCCTTATACGGCTCAGCCGCCGATGCGTAGTCGAAACTCGCCTCCTGGGCACGCACCCAGGTCGGACGTCCCGCGAACGAAAAAGCGGTGAGCCCAGCCGCGCCGACGGCCGCGCATTTGAGAACCGAGCGACGGGGAAGTCTGCGGTTCATGTGTCCTCCTCCGAATTCCACGACAGATACGTGCCACTGGTTCACCGATGATCCAGCGGCTCCCCCGGAATCATTGAGGTATCCGGTACAGTATCAAGGGCGTTGCCAAGGCGTCAATGGCCATGAGTTGCTGGACAGTGTAAGCTGCGCGGTCTCGCACGGAGGCTCCGCGATGCAGCTAACGATGTCGCCGACCCAGCGTGAGGAGCTCGACGCCACCGTCGCGTTCCTGTGGAAGCCAAGCGGGGTCGGTTCTCGGCACGATGATCGGTGGACTCCTGGTGGGGATCGATGTGGCGCGCGGTGAAGCCCATGCTTTGCGGTAGTCCAGATCGGGTCTACCGTTCGCATGCTCCGGGAATCGAGCCAGCGGCTCCCCGCTGAGGCAATGCTCGGAGAGTATCCTCCAGGTCAGTGATGGAACGCCTGAACTCCAAAGACTGCTCTCCGTTCAGCCTGCCATCTCCCAGCCCTCGCCATCTGGCGAACAGCGGAGGGAGATGAGCGGTGCATTGTGTAGCCCTTTACGAGCTGGGTGATTCCTATATTCGCAACTTCACGTCGGAGCAGCTCGCCTGCGCCTACCCCGGCCGCACCTGGTTCGACCGCGGCATCGTCGCTGTCGGCTCCTCCGACGTGCCGGTCGTCGATTGCGATGTGCTGGTCAACCTGCGTTCGGCGGTGACCCGGCTGACCGCCACCGGGCAGCGCATGGCCCCGGAGCAAGGCGTCACCATTGACGAGGCGCTGCGCATGTTCACGATCAACGGCGCCTTCGCCTCGTTCGAGGAGACCCTCAAAGGCACGATCACCCCCGGCAAGCTGGCCGATCTGGTCGTCCTCTCCGGAAACCCCCGCGCCATCCCGGCGGAAGAGCTACCGTCGCTGTCGGTTGATATGACGGTCGTTGATGGACGAGTGGTGTACGAGCGATAGTCGAGGAGTCGAAAAGTCGTGAGTACGGATGACGCAATTGTCGCCAAACGCGATGCTGAGGAGATGATCGAAGAGAGGAATTCAACCGCCTGGGAGCCGCGGTTCCCGGAGCTGTCGGATCGTGATATGGATGCATTGCTGGACGCGATCGCCAATCCGCCGCCTCCGAATGCGGCGATGCTGCGCGCCGTCGAACGTTGGCGAAAGTCCGGCTCCCCGCAATAGCATCCCATCACCCTGACACCCCATCACCTTGACACCCTGACGTCCCGTCACCCCCGTACGATACTGACCCCAGGTGGCGAAGACGCCGCACGACGTCGATCGTTCCGGAGGAGTTCATGCCGAAACTGACCTTTATCGGCCACGCCGCCTTTCTGCTCGAAGACGACGATGGCAACACGGTCGCCATCGATCCCTTCATCAAGGACAACCCGGTCACCGATCTCGATATCAAGAAGCTGAAGCCCAACACCATCCTGCTCACCCACGCCCACAACGACCACGTCGGCGACACCGTCGAACTGGCCGAGAACAACGA
>JACCXM010000129.1 GCA_013697005.1 Chloroflexia bacterium
GTCTTCGCCGGGACCCATCCACGCCGGGGCCGGCCATGCTAGGGTACAACGCGGTCCTCGCGCGCCCATGCGCCGCGATGCCGCGAGTTGCGGAGGGGTTGCATGCGCGCGCCGTTCAGTCGCTCTCCACATCGTGGCTCCCGAGCGGCGCGGCGGAGCGCACTATCGCTCCGTAGTGTGCCCACGCAGTGGCTGCTGATCCTCTCCCTGCTGGTCAGTCTGCTGACGCCGCTGGCGCCGCTAACCCAGCCGGTGGCGGCCGCTCAAGGAAATGGGCAGTTTCCCCCACCGCTGCCGACTCCCGGACGCGTCGCCCTGGCCGGGTCTTTCCAGACCGCGCTCGGGTGTCCAGCCGACTTCGATCCCACCTGCCCGCAGACGCAGCTTGGCGACGACGGGGACGGCTCGTGGACAGCGGTGCTGCCAGTCCCTCCCGGCGACTACGTCTTTCGCGTCGTCGCCTCCAGCGATGCGGAGCGTTCACTCGGCGACGGCGGCGATCCGAACGGGGCCGATCTCACGCTGAGCGTGCCGGGCAATGCCGCGGGAGCTTACTTCCGCTACGACAGTCTCACCGGCGATATCGTCGGTGTCCCGGTCACCAATGCCGCCACGCTCGTGACCGATCTGGGCGAGGAGTACCCCCTCGCTCCCGGAGTGGGTGGCGGCTATGAGATAGCCTGGGACGCCCAACCCGGCAACTACGGTTTCGAAATCCTCTTCAATGGGCAACCCGTGGCGCAGGACAGCATCGCTCTCGACGGACCGCGGCGGGTCGTCGTCGCGGTCGATGACGCCGGCGCCGTGACCCTGAAGGACACCCTGCGCGATACCACGCTCGATGTCGCGGCGGTTGATGCCGCCGCTGCTCCGCGCCCAGGCGCCTGTTTCGCCATCGTCGACGCCAATGACCGGCTGCGGACGCAGGCGTGCGACGGCGACGACGGGCAGGTCGATGGCTTCGTCGCACTACGCGTGCCCAACGGTCTCGAGGACGCCGACTACTTCCTCCGCGAAACGTTCACTCCGGACGGCGGCGAAGCGACGGACGAGCAGCGGATCCCCCTCGGCGCCGGGCGCTTCGAGACAACCGTGGCTTCTGCCGGCGGCGAACTCAGCGTGCCAGCAACCGGGGAGCCTTCCGCTGAGCCGGCAACCGAAGTACCTGGAATCGTGCCGGCGACCGAAGAACCGGTTGACGAGCCACCCGCGGGAACCGGACCGGCAGACGACCCGATCGCCGAGCCGGGTGAGCAGCCAGGGCGTCTTACCATTGTGGCCGTCGACGACGCCGGTCAGCCGCTGCCGGGCGCGTGCTTTGCGGTGGTGGAGTTCGGATTCGAGCTTTGTGATGACGACGGCGACGGCACGATTGATTTCGACGGTGTGCCCTCCGCACCGCTGACCCTGCGTGAAACCGTGCCCCCGGTTGGTTTCGAACCCGTCGGCGATCTTCCCATCAACATCGAACCGACCGGCGCGCGCCTCCTCGTGCCGCATCGATCTAGCAGCGCCGAGACGCCGGCTGAGCCCGCGGAAATACCAACCGAAACGCCAACCGAGCCCGCGGAAGCACCAACCGAAACGGCGACGGCCGAGCCTGTCGAGACCCCGCAGACCGCCGCAACCGATGACGAACCGGGGCGGCTCGTCATTCTCGTCGCCGATGAAGACGGCAATCCGATGGCAGAAACCTGTTTCGATCTGCGCGGACCGGTCGAGTTGCTCGACGTCTGCGACCGCCAGAACGACGGCCAGCTCAACCTTCCCGATACCCCGCCCGGTGAGTACACCGTTACCCAGACCCAAACGGAAGCTGGCTTCACACCCGCGGATGAGACGACCGTGGAGGTGCCGCCGGGCGACACGATCGAGCTTCCCATCGTCAATGTCCCCGTGGGCAGCGATGCCGAGCAAGACGTGACCCCGGTCCCGACCATTCAGGACCAGGACCAGGACCCTGGTCAAGTCCTCCTCACGTTCCAGGGCGAAGACGGCGCGTCGCTGCCCGGCGCGTGCGTCGAGCTCACGGGCGAGGGACCGGACTCGTACATCGTCTGCGATGACAGTCAGGGAGACGAGAACCTTGCGCCCGGTCAGATCGCGATCGCCGCGGTGACTCCGGGGAGTTACTCACTCGATCTCACACCGCCCGACGGTTTCGATGCACCGGAGCCTTCAACGATCGACGTCACTTCCGGCGCGGACGTGCCGGTCGAGATCGTCCTGTTCCAATCGCCGCCAGATACCGGCAGCATCGTCATTCTCGCCGAAGACGAGACGGGAAATCCTCTGCCGGATGCCTGTTACACCGTGGCACTCGGCGAGCAGGCATTTGGACCGTTCTGCGATGACGATGGCGATGGCACCGTGACTATCGAAGGCGTCACCCCTGGCCCGCTTGCTGTCAGCGAGGAGACGCCTCCAACCGATTCGACGGCGGCCGACCCCGCCGTGCAGAATGCCGAGATCGCCGCCGGGGAAGAAACCGAGGTGATCTTCGCCCACGCCGCCGCGCAGGAGCAGGAAGCGGCTGGCAGCGTCGAGGTCGGTATCGTCGATCCCTCCGGCGCACCGTTCGCCGCCTGCGTTGAACTCGCTGGCGAAACGGACACGCTGACCGCCTGCGATGACGGCGACGATGACAGCGACGACCGGCCCGGTCAGGTGCGGTTCGACGCCGTTCCCGCCGGCCCCTACACCGTCGCCCTGACCGATCTCCCCGATGGCATCACCGCGCCAGACGACGAGACGATTGAGGTCCAGTCCGGCGAAACGACAGCGGTCACATTCGCGATCGTCTCCGGTCTGGGGACGCTGGTCATCCTCGTCGAGGACGAAGCGGGCACACCCCTCGGCGGCTCCTGCTTTACCATCGAGAGCCAGGGCCAAACCCAGACCCTGACCGATGTCTGCGATCAGGGGGACGACGGCCGTCTCAATTTCCCCGATTTGGCATCGGGCGAATACACGGTCATCCAGACCCGTGCCGCCGCGGACCGGCAGCTCGCGCGCGAGCAGGCCGTCACGGTTGAACCAGGGCAAACCGTCGAGATCACGCTGCTCAACCCAGGCGAACCAGAAACGCCAACCCCGACGCCGGAACCGACGACGACTCCAACAACGACGCCGGAACCCACCGCAACGCCGTCCCCGGAACCCGTGGTCACTCCCGTGCCCGAGGCCACCGTCGAGCGGCCGGCGGAATCCGGGGCAATCTCGATTGTCAGTCTTGCCCCGGACGGCAGCCCGTTGGGTGAAGGGTGTTTCAGCGTCACCGACACGGCAGGGACCGTGGTCGCCGAGCGCTGCGACAACGACAGCGCCGATTTCGATGGCGCCCAGGGCGTCGTCCAGCTAGGTGGACTCCCGTTCGGTGTGTACACCGTGACGCAGACCCAATCCGCGCCGGGCTTCACCCCGGCCGCGCCGGTCCAGATCGATCTCGGCGCAGAAGGCGCCTCCGTTGAGTTGGTCAGTGAAGCAGCCGCACCAGAAGTGGGCGCCGTCGAGTTCGCCACCTTCGACGACGCCGGCAACCCGGTCGCCGGTCAGTGCTACACCCTCGCCGGTGACGCCGGGACGTTTGGTCCCTTCTGCGACAACGGCGAAGGCGATGCCTCCGGCGATCCCGCGTTGCTTATCATCGAGGATCTCCCCACCGGAACCTACGAGGCGATGCTGGAGACCACGGCGGACGCGCCAGACGTCGAGCTGGGACAAGAGGCCCGGCAGCGCCGGTCCGTGTCGGTGCGGCGCGGCGATCGCCCCACGCGGGCCGAGTTCAGACTCCGCGCCCGGCAAAACCTGCGCGGCGATCTCCTCATCCGGGTGCGCGACCAGGACGGCGATTACCTCGCCGGCGCCTGTTTCGGACTGATCGAAACTGGCGCAACTGAACCGAACGAAGAGGTCTGCGACAACGAAAACGGCGACGAAAACACCTCCGCCGGCCGCATCCTCATCACCGAGATCAGGGCCGGACGCTACACCCTGACCGAAACCACGCCTCCCGATGGCTATCTCCCCGCCCCGGATCAATCCGTTCGCGTGGCGGCGGGTGATGTACGCGAAGTCGCCGTCATCAACCAATCCGTACCGGAGCTGACCGCCACGCTCGACGTCGAAACGGTCGACGCCGCGGGCAATCTGCTCCCAGGGGCTTGCTACGCACTCCTGCTCGGCACGACAACGGTCGAGGCCTGCGACGACGACGGGGCTCTGGAAGGTATTACCGAGTTCGCCGATCTCGCTGCCGGTAGCTACCTCGTCCGTCAAATCCAGCCACCCACGGGCGGCTATACGACCGCGGGCGACACGGCCACCCGGCTCGAACCGGGCGAGGCGGCGGTCGTCACCGTGGTCAACCAGGCGCGGCCCGGGAGTCTCGCCATCCGCAAGACCGACGACGCCGGGCAGCTTCTGGCGGACGCCTGTTTCGCCCTACGAAGTGGCGACCGCGCCATCTATACCGTCTGCGACAACGATGTCCGCGATGCTAATCGCGGCGTGGGGACCATCGTCTTCGGCACCGTCGCGCCGGGAACCTATCTCTTGCGCGAGACCCAACCACCGGCGGGGTATCTCGCCGCCGCTGACCGGGAGGTTGTCATCTCCGCCAACCAGCGGCGACAGCTCACCGTCGTCGACGCCTTGGCCCCGCCGCCGGAGCGGACCGGCGATCTGCGGGTCTTCAAAGTCGATACCCGCGGCCGCACCCTGGCTGGCTCCTGCTTTGCCGTGGTCGACGGCAATGGCCAGGTACTCGTTCCCCGCTGCGATGCCAATGACGGCGCCGACGATGGGGTGATCCTCCTCGCCGGTATCGCCCCCGGCAACTACACGCTGCGCGAAACGCGCCGCCCCTCCGCGGACTACGAACTCGCGGCCGACGTCGCCGTGACGATCGTCGAGAACCGGACGGTCGACGTCGAGGTCGAAAATCGACTCCGCAATGGCCGCATCCTCATCCGCAAGATCGACCCCAATGGAGCACCTCTGGCAGGCGCCTGTTTCGATATCGTCGAAGACGCGGCGGGTGAATCGTGTACCGATGCCAACGGGACGGTCACCTTTAGCGGTCTCGTGCCGGGCATCTATCGGGTGGTCGAAACCGAAGCGCCGCCGGGCCACCTCGGTGGACCAGCGCTCGATCCGGTCACGGTGCGGCCGGGAAGCACGACGACGGTCGATGTGGTCAACCAACCCGCGCCGCCGCCGCCGGACAGTGGCTCGATTCAGATCAGGAAGTTCGTCTGTCCGGTCGAGCCGGGTGGCGGCGGGATCGTCTTCGTCGACTCGTCCAATCCGGACGGCGGCGGTCTGGCCCGCACCGCGGGGTGCACCGTTGGCGACGCCGCCTTCGTGCTCGACGGTCCAGCGGGGCCGATCGAGTTCCGCACCGGCGCCGGCGGGCGCTTCCAGACCACCCTCGAGACCGGGGAGTACGTGCTCACCGAGCTGGCCACCGGCGCGGCGGAAGCGCTGACCGTGTCGGTCAACGTCTTGACCACGGTTGTGGTCGTCAACTACGTCGAACCGGAAGGGGAACAGCCGGCGACGATCGACGTCATCAAGTACACCTGCGGGCCAGGTTTCCAGGGCCGCGTCTGGCTCGATTTCGCCGAGTCCTGCCGCGGCGATGAAAACCTCACCAACAACGTCGGGTTCCGGATTTCCGGGGCGGTCTCGGCGCGGCGGGTGACTGGCGATGCAGGAGTCGGCGGCGTGACCCAATTCACTGCGCTGCCCGCTGGCGATTACCGCCTGCGCGAAGAAACGCCCCTCGGCACGGTGGCGGTCTACGCCTTCTGCGGAATCGATCCGGCCTCGCCGAATGGGCGCGGGGTGGGCAACGCGGTGAATCTGCGGCTCGCCGCGGGGCAGATCGTGACCTGCCACTGGTTCAACGTACCGGAGGATCTGGCCGGGGACACCGGGGCGGTGACGGTTTACAAATACGCCTGCCCGATCACCGTGCCGCCTACCACCTTCGACTGGTATGGCCGCTGCGATCCCCAGGGTCAGGGCGTCCGCTTCACGCTTTCCGTGCCCGATGGCGACCAGTTCCTGCCAGTCGTCACCGGCGCCACCGACGGCGACGGCATCCTGCGTTTCACGCGGTTGCAACCCGGGACCTATCAACTGACGGAAGTCGACGCCACCTGGTGCCACGCCGAATCGGACAACGTCAACCGGGACGGCAATGTCATTGTCGAGGCCGGCGAGCGCGCCAGTGTCTGGATTTTCAACTGCGTCGGGGCGAAGAATCCGCCCAACACCGGCGCCGGGCCGATGTGGACCGCCGAGAGTCAGAAGTCGGACTCCCGACTTCCGGCTTCCGGCTTCCGGCTCAGATGGCGCAGCGCGTCATAACACGCTACTATTCGCCGTTGGAGTAGGGTGCCGGCACTGCCGGCTGCACCTCGAGCGCAGCGGAGCGTAGACACAATGCAGTTCCGGCATCTCCGTGGGGCGGCGCGCCTCTTCCTCGTCATGGTTCTCATTGCGGGAACCGTGATCTCTGGGTATCTCCCTGTCTCCGATCCATCCAGGTCGCCATCTGAGGCCGCCGCCCTCGTGGCGAAGAACAAACACGCCAGGAACCAGGGAACGCAGTCCACCACCCAGCGCCAGCAATCGAACGCCAAGAAGAACGGCCAGAACACAAAAGAGCCGGGCAAATCCAACAATCCCAACAAAGGCAAAAACAAAAACGCGGGCAAGAACAACGGCAAGTCGAAGCAGCGCCGCGGCAAGGCGTCCGGCTCGCTCGATGCCGGCCAGATCGCCGCGGCGAATGCGGAGACCGTCGCGGCGTTGCAATGCGACGGCGACCTGACCGCGATCCGGGTGGACGGCCGCGTCTATTGCACGCACGGTGAGGATCCCGAGCGTTATCGCGCTAGGACCGGGACCGGTGGAGAGGTTCGCGGGGCCGGCGCCGGCGAGACGGGGTCGCGGGCGCTCTGCATCGATGACGGCGCCTCGGGTGCGCGCGTACAGCTCGTCTACGTCTATCGTAGTGACCAACCCAACCGTCTGGCGGAGCTGCAATCCACATTTCGCCGGCTTGCCACCGAGATGGATGCCATTTTCGACCAAAGTGCCCGCAAGACCGGGGGCTCCCTCCGTGTTCGCTTTGTGACCAGCGCCGGCTCCGGTTGCCAGGTCGACATTCAGCAATTGCAAGCGACCTCTGCTGAGGTGAGCGGATTCGACTCCCTGGTCGGCAAAATGCAGTCTGCCGGCTTTAATCGGATCGACCGCAAATATTTGATGATGGTCGATGACAGCGTGTTCTGTGGGGTCGGCACGTTTTCCGGCGGGACGGGCGCCGATAGCCCGACCACCCAGGCCCACAATTTCACCGGTTACGCCCGGGTCGATCTCCCCTGCTGGGACGCCGGGACCATGGCCCACGAGCTCTCGCACAACCTGGGCGCGGTGCAGTATTCCGCGCCCAACACCAGCGGCGGCGCGCACTGCATCGATGAGTGGGACGTCATGTGCTACTCCGACACACCGTACCGACCGGCCATGCGGATCGATTGCGATCCTGGTCTGCAAGACTTTCGCCTCGAGTGCGGGAGCGACGACTACTTTGCCATGCAGCCCAAGAGTTCATATCTCGCAAGTCATTGGAACATGGCCCGGAGCATCTATCTGACCCCCGGTAATGGCCCGGCATGCGCTGATGCGAGGTTCGAACCAGACGATGCCTATTGGTACGACTACTGGGAGGTTCCGTTGCGCGCGTTTCCGATCGGTCTGACCGAGAAACACGCGTTCTGCGCGGAGTCAGGTGACACCGACTGGGTGCTTATCCACGCCACAGGCGGCACGGCTTACACGATCGAAACAAAGAATCTCGCCCCGGAAGTCGATACAAATCTGGTGCTCTACCGCGGGTTCGAGGAGATGGGCTGGGACGGTATGGAGGAATTCGGAGCCAACAACAACCGATCAGGTACCGATCTCTCATCGGTGATCACCTTCACCGCGCCCAGCAACGGTTCGTTCCTGGTCGGCATCGCCAACGTCGGCCCTGGCGCCGGATTCGACAAGAGCTATTCCCTCTCCATCACCGAAGCTGGCGGGTCCGCATTTGGCGACATGTCCCTCACACCGGCCGAGGCGCAGCGGAGGGAGGCGTTCACCGCGACCGTTGTCGGTCGTACCTCTGGCGAAATGGTCGATTTCCGGTGGGAGCGGGGCGGAAAATCCGACCCGCTGGGCGCCGCCGTTGCCGGGGCGGATGGGATCGCTCTCGGATCTTTGGCTGTGCCGGGAGATGCTATCGCGGGCGAAAATCAGATCGACGCATTCGCCGGCAATAGACTCGTTGGTACCGCGACGATGACCGTGGACGTGCCCACCGTGACAACGCCGCCAGCGCCGGCAGCGCCGCCAAAGAGCAAGAAGGGCAAGAAGGGCAAAGGCGGGAAGAAGAAAGGCGGTGGCAAGGGCAAACCCTGACCCCCTCCTGCGCTACGGCGTCAGCGCGATGCACTCCACCTCGACCAGCGCGCCGAGCGGCAGCTTCGCCACCTGAACGGTCGAGCGAGGCGGCGGCGCGCTTCCCAGGAACTGCCCATAAACGGCGTTGAATGCCGCGAAATCATTGAGATCGGCCAGAAAGCAGGTCGTCTTCACGACGCGGTCGAACCCGGAGCCGGCGGCCGCGAGCACCGCCCCCAGATTCAGCATGACCCGCTCCGTCTGCGCTGAAATGTCACCCTCAACCAGGGTCATGGTTTCCGGGTCGAGCGGAAGCTGTCCCGCGGTGTAGAGGAGCCCATTGGCTACGATCGCCTGCGAATACGGTCCAATTGCGGCAGGCGCGCCATCCGTGGCTACGATCGACCGTTCTGCCCGAACGTCCGACACCGTCTCTTCCTCCCGTGATGCCGACGATTGCCGCTCGTGCCTCGACGTCAGTGTAGTCGTCGGGACAGAAAGTGGAGCCCAGTTCGGCCCACGTACTGCAATACACTCTCCGTCCACGCTGATGGCTCCCATAATCTAGAATTGGCAAGACCCCGGCGGCGCACGCTGGGAGCGTCTCGGGACTGCGCCGCCAAGCGGCGGAGCGACAAATTTGAGCGGAAGGAGGAAGACCGATGCCGTTCTACCTGACCCGGTTCAGCTACACGCCAGCGACGTGGGCGAAGCTCGTCAAGAACCCCGAGGACCGCCGCGCGGCAGCCACCCAGTACGTCGAAGCGATCGGCGGAACGATGCACGGGTACTGGTATGCCTTCGGCGATCACGACGCATACGCCTTGTATGAGGCTCCGGATAACGTGTCGATGGCAGCCATGGCGATCGCAATCAGCGCGGGGGGAGCCCTGAGCTCCTACCAGACGATTGCCTTGCTGACGGTCGAGGAGACGCTCGCCGCCTTGCAAAAGGCCTCGTCGATCACTTATCGGCCACCAGGAGTTGAACGATAGGAGCAGGATCACCCTCGTCTGACCCTGTATACTTCGCGCGTCGAGGATCGCGCGTGATCGTCGTCAACCCGCGCCTACCCGCCGGAGACTCGATGAATCTGACCAACCGGCTCGGCAGCACCGCTGCCGCGGGCCGACCTGTCGCACTGGCGCTCCCACATCCCGTCCCCTCGCCGGAGCTCGCGCGCCTGTTGACGAAAATCCTCCTCATCCTCGGGCTCTTCGTTGCGGCCGGAGCGGCGGGTCTCGGACTCTATGCGTCATCCCATGCCGGCCGCATCTATGAAGGGGTTCATGTCGCCGGACTGGACATTGGCGGTCTCTCCGCGGCCGATGCCAAGGCCGATCTCGACGCCCATTTCGCCACCTATGCAGAAACGCCGCTGACCCTTTCCGCAGGAGAGCAAACCTTCGCGATTACTCCGGCTGCGGCCGGCGCGCGACTCGATAGTGCGAGTACGGTCGACCACGCCATGGCCTGGGGACGGGAGGGCACGTTCTGGGATCAATCCCGCGCCTGGGCGCGCGCTCTGCTGCACGGCGCGTCGATTGCCCCGGTCATCTCGCTCGATCCCGATATCGTGCGGAGCAAGATCGCGGCGATCGCGCCGGACGTCGTCAGACCCGCCGTCGACGCGCGCTTGGCATTCAAGGCATCGGGGCAACCTGAAATCGTTCCCGATTCCACGGGCATTCGCCTCGACTACGTCGCCACCATGGCGGGGCTGACGGAGCGCATCGAAGCGTTCGCCAGCGATCCTGTTCCGCTGGTGACGCATGAAGACCCCGCGGCGGTGACGACCGCGTCTCTGACGTCCGGTCTCCCCGTGGCGAATGCCACCGTCGACGCGCCGCTGATTCTTTCCGCGGGCGACAGCTTCTGGCATATCCCGGTCGAAAGCTTGCGGCCACTGATCGCGGTCGATCCCGCCACGGCGAGCCTGCGCATCGACCGCAGACCGTTGCGCACGCTGGTCGCGGGTCTCGCCACCGAGGTGAATCGCGAGGCCACCGACGCGGGGATCACGGTCGATGGTAACGGCCGGCTCGCCGTCGTCCCCGCCGTGGCTGCCGGCGAGGTCGATGTCGAGGCGTCGGTCGCCGCGATCGCGGACGGACTCCTCGGCGGAAAAAACGACATCGCTCTAATCGTGAACGAAACCCCGGCCGCAATCTCGGATGCGTCAGCCGCCGCCGCCGTCGATCGCGGCGAGGACCTGATGGACCCCGGAATTACCCTCTCCTGGAAAGGCGGCGAAGGGGTGCTCGACCGCGGCGACCTGCTGCGCGCGCTGACCATCAATTCCCATCCTGGCGAGCAGGAACCGTTCACCTTCGGGCTCGATCCCGATCTGGTGGGGGAGAGCCTCGGCGTCTACGCCGCGGAGTTCGACATCCCCGTCCAGGATGCGCGCTGGCGCATCATCGAGGGCAAGATTCAGCTTGCCGTTCCCGAGAGCAAAGGACGCGAGATCAACCTCGATCGCGGGGTGCGCAGCGTCATGACCGCCTTCCTCGAGGAGAAAACGGACGTCACCCTGGAAGTGCAAACGCTGCTCCCCCGCTGGAAAGGGTCCGATGGCAGCGCCATTACCCTTGGCGACGACATCCTGGGCGAAGGCGGGACATGGTACGGCGATTCCAGCGATGCCCGCCGCCTGAATGTCGAGCTGGCCTCATCCTATCTGACCGGTTGGCTGGTGCCCCCCGACGGAGTCTTTTCCTACGCCGATAGCGTCGGACTGATCACCGAGGAGAACGGCTTCGTCACCGGACTCGGGATCGTCGACGACGGGAAAGGCGGGTTTACCACTGCTCCGGTCACCGGCGGCGGTATCTGTCAGGTTTCGACGACACTGTTCCAGGCCGCCTTCTGGAGCGGACTCCCGTTCGAAGAGCGGTATCAGCACCCGTACTACCTGCGCACCTACGGTGAGGCCGTGACCGGTCTCCCCGGGCTGGACGCCATGGTGAATATCGAGCCGGACTGGCGGATCGACCTGAAGTTCCGGAATACCACGGGGCGCTGGATCGCGGTCATCCTGATTCCCGACGGCGCGATGGTCTACGCCCGGATTGTCGGCACCGATCCTGGGTGGGACGTCGTCGTACCCGAGCCGACGATCAGTAACGAGGTCAAAGCCCCGACCGACATGCGCTACACCGATTCCCCCGAGATGCCGCTCGGGCAAGAACGGCTCGTCGAATCGGCGCAGGATGGTTTCGACGTCCGCATCGACCGCTTGGTGCGGGACGATGGCAAAGTCATTCTGGAAGATTCGATCTTCAGTTCCTTTGCCCCTTCCCGCAATACCACCATGCGCGGCACCGGGACCGGCGCCGAACCAGGAACCGAAACCGGCTGAGCGACGTTTTCACCCCTGCAACAAAGCACACGACGCCACTACTTTTGGAGATCATCATCATGCCCGTCGCTCCGCCAACGGAAAACCATAGCCGCCGCGGTCCGGATCGCCGTCTGCTGGCGGCAGGAGTCGTGCTGGCCGCCGCCGCCGGCGTCTGGGCCGGGCAACGCCTGCAGGAACAGGCCAAAGCCCCCACCCGCGCCACCGAACCGCCGGCGCTCATCGACTGGCGCGCCGCCCGCGACATGGCCCTGATGATGAGCCGCGACGAGGCGTTATCGATGCCCGAGCGGCGTAAGCTCGATGCGGAGTATCGCGATCTCGTTGCCCGCTGCGTCCCGATCGTCAGTGATTACACGGGCGACCAGCTTCCGGACGCCCCGGAGCGAACCTTTGCCTTCGACCGTGTCGACTGGGTCAATGCCAATATCGACGCCTTCGAACGAATGTTGGCCCCTCTGGACGGCATCCAACTCCTCGGCGATGCCGCGCAGCGCACGGTCGCCGGGCAGATGATGGGCACGGTCAATCAGAAGATTCTCAGCACCGAGATTGGACTGCTTCTCGGCTACCTGGCTCGCAAAGTGCTCGGTCAGTACGATCTGACCCTCCTCGGCCGCGAGCCGATGAACCCCGGTCGTCTCTATTATGTCCACCCCAATATTCAGGCCGCGGAACGCAGCTTGAATCTGCCCAGCGCCGACTTCCGCATGTGGCTGGCCCTGCATGAAACGACGCATGCCTTCGAGTTCGAGGCCCACCCCTGGCTGCGCGACCATTTCAACGGGATGCTGGAGCGTTACTTCGGGTTTCTGCGCGAGGATGCGGTCGCCCTGCGCAGCCAGGGTCTCGGCGGTCTGCGGCTGTACATCGACCGTATCCGCACCGGCGGCGGCGATTCCGGGAGCTGGCTGGAATCGCTGATGAATGCCGAGCAGCGTGCCCTCTTCTCCGCCATGCAGGCCACGATGTGTATCGTCGAGGGGTACTCCAACCACGTCATGAACGCCGTCGGCCGCGATCTGTTGCCCAATTACGCGCTCATTTCGCGCCGCTTCGCGCAGCGCCTGGAGCAGCGCTCACAGGCGGATCGGTTGTTGGCGAAACTGACCGGACTCGACGTCAAGATGGAGCAGTACCGGCTGGGTGAGCAATTCATCGACCGCGTCGTGGGTGAGCGCGGCCACAGTTTTGCCCGCCGCGTCTGGGATGGCCCGGACTCCATGCCGACGATGGCCGAGATTCGCCAACCGGACCTCTGGTTGGCGCGCATCGATCATCGTGACGGCCGCATCCCAGTGGCGGCATCAATGCTTGCCGCTGGCTAATGACGTTCGGACGGCTATGGGTTGCCAGGAATGCGGCGCTGACGTCCCCGATGCGGAGACATGCCTCGACTATTTCCATGCCCTTTTCGCGGCCGAGGTCGACAACGACGAGCTGCGCCGGATGCACGGCCTGACGTTACTCACCTATAACCTGCAGCATCCGTCGCTGTCCAAACCGTGGTATCAGCTTTTTGGGGCCGAAGTGATGCGGCGCGTTTTCGTGCGGGGCGAAAACTGGAGCGACGCCCTAATGGAGACCCATCCCCGCGGTGTCGGTCGCCAGCAAGCAGATGCCGCCGTGGCGCGCCTCAAAACTGGCGGTCCTTCAGTCATGCCGGACTGGGTCATCACGCGGCCAGTTCCCGGCGAATTGACGGTAACGTGCGTCGACCTGGCGTCGGTGGAGAGCCAGGGTGACATGGTCACGGCTTGGGCGCGCTCAGTCGCGGCGCATCGCTATCTTGGTCGAGAACGGGACCAGATCTGATCGCGGTCTGCGTCCAGGTGGAAAGACACCCCATGGCGTCCGCGCCCAGGCTCGTGACCGAGCGGCTCATCCTCCGCCTTGCCGAGGCCAACGACGTCCCGTCGCTGATCCACTTCTTCACGGCGAACGCCGGCCATTTCGCGCCGACCTCACCGCTCCTCCCACCCGGCTTCCTGACCGGGGCGTATTGGCGCGATCAGGTAGTCCGCAATCGCGACGATTTCGACGCGGGCCGGGCGGTAAAGTTTTTTCTCTTTCTCCGTGATGACCCGGACGTCGTCATCGGTGGGCTCAGTCTCAACACCATCGTACGCGGGGCCGCCTATTCCTGCGATCTGGGGTACTCACTCGCCGCCGACCGGCAAGGGCAGGGTCTGATGAGCGAGGCCGTGGCTGCCGCGATTCGCTATGCATTCGATGAGCTTCATCTGCACCGGGTGAAAGCGGCCTACCTTCCCAGCAACGAGCGGAGCGGCCGCCTGCTGCGCCGGCTCGGCTTCGTCGTCGAGGGTTACGCACGCGACTATCTGCTGATCCAGGGACGCTGGCAGGATCAGGTACTGGTTGGACTGACGAATCCGGAGTGGCGAGCCCCAGAATGAGAGCGAGTGGGGGTGACCGGACTATGCACTGCGAACGGCGGCGCGGGCGTAGATCACGTCACCCAAGGCAGTGAAGTGGGGTTCTGGATACTGCACGCCACTGTCCGCGAACGTGGCCAGGATGGCGGCGATCGCTTCTTCGGCGTTGGCGGCCGCTTCGGCGCGAGTTGTGCCGTGAGTGCGGCACCCTCGGATATCGGGCACGGTGGCGACGAAAATGCCGTCCCGCTCATCCCACTCGATCACCACGGCATAGGGCCTCGCGGCCTCGTAGTCCTCTTGAGTCATTTGGGCGTTTGGGTCGAGGTCGTTGTGTGCGTATCGGTTCATGACTGGCGCTCATCATCTCTGTCGCGGATCGCCGCGATGGCGTCGCGGACAGTATCTTCCTGATAGTACCGCGCATCGTCGCCATCCCCCAGCGCGAGGTTCACGGTGATATCGCGGTAGCGCTCGTGTTGCCAGATGACTTGGCTGCCCTTCTGCCGGGCCGGCCGGAAGCCAGTTTTGCGCAGGTCGGCCTTGAGGTGGCGGCTCTTACGCGGCATGCGCGAGCCGGTATGTCACGAGCGATTCCCCGTGTCCCACACTGTTCCCGGTATTGGGCATGAGACAGGAGACGTACCGGCACTCGCAATCATAGCCCCAAGCCAGGTGATATCCTCTCAGACCAACAACACGCGACGAAAACTCCAGGTGTCCAGTTGACATCCGGGCATCTCACCCTTACTCTGTCATCCGGCCTCGATGTGGGGCTCGTGTCTCGATTCGGGAGACAGGCGATGGAGCGGTTCTTGACCAACACCGGGCTTTCCGGCCGCTACAGCGGTCGGCCCGCGGTGTGCCCACGCGTGTGGGGCATTGCGCCCGGCGCTAATGGTCGGATTCTGCCTGTCGGCGGGGAGACGTGAGCGGATAGCGTCACGCAGCACTTCCCACCGCGGGCCGAGGATCAACCTCTCGCCCGCGGTTCTTTTTTGCCCGCATCAACCCGAGAGCGCTCACGAGAGACGACAGAAAGGGACGATCATGGTTGCGACACTCGAACGGCCATCGCCAGAACACCGTATTAATACCGAGACCGAGATCGGCAGCGCGATCGTTATGAGCCGCGTCATCGAACCGGCGGCGATCGTCGAACACGTCTCCAAGGTTTTCATCCAGCGTCCCCTGTTCCGGCGTGGCGCCGTCAAAGAAGTGCGCGCCGTCGACGATGTCTCGTTTGCGGTCGGCCGCAACGAGATCTTCGGCATCCTGGGCGCCAATGGCTCCGGAAAGTCGACGCTGATCCGCATGCTCTCGACGCTGCTGATTCCCGATTCGGGACGGGTCGAGGTCTTCGGCTACGACGTGCGCCGTGACGAAGCGCAGGTAAAACGGCTGATCAACCGCGTCTCGGTCGAGGCTTCGTTTTTCAAGAAGCTTTCACCGGGCGAAAACCTGGCCTACGCCCTGCGCCTCTATGGACGCAGCGGACCAGCAGTGCGGACCGAAACCTACGCGGTATTGGAGCGGCTGGGGATCGCGCGCGACAAGGTGAGCGAGCCGCTGGAGCAGTTGTCGCGGGGAATGCAGCAGAAGGTCGCCATTGCCCGCGCCCTGCTGACGTCGCCGGTGCTGCTGCAGCTCGACGAGCCGACAACCGGGCTCGATCCGCGCTCCAAGCTCGATGTGCAGGGTTTCGTGCGTGAGCTGCGCCACGGCCACGATGCGACGATTCTGCTCTGCACCCACGACATGGCCGAGGCGGAAGCCCTCTGCGATCGCGTGGCCATTCTCGAGAAAGGCAAACTGGTTGCACTCGACACGGTCGACGGTTTGAAGCGACGGTTCGGCGCCGAGATGGGCATGCGCGACCCATCCCTGGAAGAAATCTTCATTCACTTGACGGGCCGATCGCTGGCAGAAGATACGGAGGATGACAACGAATGAACCAATCGTTAGGTCCGGCGCAGCGCACGCTGCCAGGGGCCGGAATCTGGTGGGAGACCCGTGCCTCGTTGGCGTTTGTCGAACGCAACCTCTACCTGGTGCGCCGCTACTGGCATCTGGAGCTTGCCTTCCTGATTTTCAACGTCGCCTCGGCGATGAGCGTGCTCTATATCGGTGAAGCGCAGATGCAGTCCGGTGGCGGCACCGGTGAGGGCCGGTTCGATCTGGTGCTCTATCTCGGCATCGGCACCGTGGTCTGGGCCTACCTGCGCGCGGTCTTCTCCAACGTCGGCGAGATGGTCGCCTGGGAGCGCTGGGAAGGAACGATCGAGTACACGATGATGGCGCCGATCTCGCGGTTGGCGCACATGCTCGGGGTCTCGCTGTTCAGCATCGTCTACGGGCTGATTCGCTCGGCGCTGTTGCTCGGCGTGCTCGCGCTGTTCTTCAGCGTCGATTTGAGCAACGCCAATCTCGGGGGGGCGGCGGTGATTCTACTCGTAGGCAGCATCAGCTTCCTCGGTTTCGGCATCATGGCGGCGGTGCTGCCGCTCCTCTTTCCGGAGCGAGGCGAGGAAATGACCTTCGTCATCTCCTCGATCCTGCTGCTGGTGTCGGGGGTTTACTATCCGATCTCGGTGCTCCCCGATTGGATGGAACCACTGGCCACGATCTCCCCGGCAACCTATGTGCTGGAAGGCATGCGCGCCGCGCTGCTCGATGGCACCCCGACAATGGCGCTCGGCCCGTCCATTCTGCCGATTTCGATTCTCGGTGTGGTGACACTCCCGATCGGGATCGCCATCTTCGGCTGGGGCGAACGCTACGCCAAGCGGACAGGCCGTCTGAAGCGAAGTGGATGAACGAGACGCGTCACGCATCCGCCGTGCTGGCGCGGGCGTATACTGAGCAGCACAGGTTGGTTCGCATCCGGTCCTCGCACTGCCGGAGTTCGCGTTTCGGTGCGGTGACAGCGAGTCACCGTTCATCCCCTTCGAACCATCCTGGCGTGTCCGGTCGTTGCCCCCGCTACTCCGGCCCGCACCAGGCCCTGGTGCGCAGACCGTATGCCATAGCCCCGGTCTCCCCGGTGCAGTGGCCGCCGTCGGTCGACGGTTCACGTCCGAACTCACGTCGCGTATCGACCCCGCATCTTGGACCCGGTCGTCGTCATCGCGTTATACCATCGAGGAGCACGGCTGATGAACACGTCACAGGGGAACTCGAGTCCCGCAATCAATCCGCGGGAACTGGCCCGGGACTACGATCGGTTTATTTCGGCGCGCTGGCGGGGAGAGGACGAGACCGCCGATACCTTCGCGTCCTGGATCGAAGCGCATTGGACGGGGCAGGCGCCATCTGAGCCGGACGATCCCCCAGAAGGGGCTAGCGTCCTCGGGAACGCCGGCGCCGGCATCCGCTGGTACGCCCGCGGCGGCTATGTGTTCGGCTATGCATCCCCCGGCAGCCAGGGCTGCTATCGCATTGCCGCGACCGAAACCGCGCCCGCCCTCACCGCTCCGTGGGACCCGGAACCTCAATTAGACGCTACGGCCGACCATCTGTTGCGCCAGACACCGGTGCGTGCGCGCCAATCACGCGCGGCCAAAGCTGACCGCACGCTCGCGGTTCTCGACACCGGAATTCAGGGCGAATCCAAGAATGGCCGGGTTCACGAGCATTGATCACCCCGCGGACCTGACGCATCCCCGCCTCTGAGAAACCCTCACCCCAACCCCTCTCCCTGTGCGCAGGGCGAGGGGATCGTTTTGGGGGCAGAGTCGCTTCCATGGCCGAGACGTTCCTTGTCACGTCTCGGCGGAAGAGAATGCGCGGGAGGAAGGAGAATTTCGCCAAGGACTGAACCGAGCGATGTAGCCACGGTAGGCGTCCGCCTCGGCATTGGCGCGCGCATTGCTCCAGCCGAGGTGACGGATCGCGACGACGGCCATGGCGCGGTCGACGCCGACGCCGAGATCGGCATTCAGACCCAGCATGCTCCGTCGCAGCATCACGTCCGCCAGCGTCTGCGCCAGTTCCCGCTCGAACGCGAAAACGACCTCCGCGCCGATGGCGTCATTCCCCGCACCCAGCGGTTCGAGCAGAGCACCGTTCCGCTTCGCCAGCGCGATCACGTCCGTCGCGCGCGCGCCGTACACGTCCACTAACCGGTTGGCCGTCTTCTCTGGAAGTCCCGAAGTGGCGAGGAAGTGATTGCGGAACGCGGGAATCGACACTCCGGCTGCACCTGGCAGCGGCAGCCGGGCCGTCTCGCAGGGTGGCGCTTTCTGACCGAGCTGCCGGAACGCCGCGTCGACGGCGTGTTCCGCCAGTGCCCGGTAGGTCGTCAACTTGCCCCCGGTGATCGAGAGCAGACCGCGATGCGTTTTTCCATGGTCGACGATCGCGTGGTCGCGGCTGATAGCGGCTTCGGAATCGCCTGGCTGGTAGGGGAGCGGTCTCACCCCGGCATAGGCATAATGCACGTCTGTGGGTGTCACCTTCGCGCTGGGGATCACCTCATTCAGTTCGTTGAGGAGATAGGCGATTTCGCGCTCAGCGGTTTGGACCCGATCGAGATCGCCGTCATAGCGTATGTCCGTGCTGCCGATCAGGTACTGCCCATTCCAGGGGACGATCAGGATCGGTCTGCCGTCGGCGCGCGCTTCGTAAAAGAAGGCGGCATCAGGTGCGCCGGGGAAGCGATCGACTACCAGGTGACTTCCTTTCGTCCCGCCAATCAGCCGCGGGACATTCTCAATCCCGGTGAGCACCTCATCCACCCAGGGACCAGCGACGTTGATCACACACCTGGCCGCGACTTCGATCCGATCGCCGGAGCGCGTCCCCGAGAGCGTTACTCCCGTGACCCGATCGCCGCTCTGCCGAATCCCGTCGACACGGTGATAGGTGAGCACCACAGCGCCGTGCTGGTGCGCCGAGATCGCGTTCTCGACGGCCAAGCGTTCGGCAAATGTGGCTTGGGCGTCGTAATAGCGCGCGGCGCCCAACAGCCCCTCCCGATTCAGCCCCGGCGCCTCGCGCAGTGCCTGCCGTTTGGACCACATGCGATGCCGCGGCAGGGATTTGTCAAACGAGAGCCCGTCGTAGAGCGTCATCCCCGCCCGGATGGTCGCGGGGCGCCGCCGGTTCCCCTCGTAGATCGGGACGATGATCGGGATCGGTTTCACGAGATGAGCGGCATTCCGCAACAGCCGTTCTCGTTCGCGCAACGACTCGCGCACGAGCCGGACCTCGCCGTGCTCCAGATAGCGCAATCCGCCGTGAATCAACCGGCTCGACCAGCTCGTCGTACCGCTGGCGATGTCCCCCTTGTCCACCAGCAGCGTTTTCAGCCCGCGCATCGCGGCGTCGCGGGCAATCCCCGCGCCATTGACTCCCGCGCCGATGACAACCAGGTCGAATGTCTCGCGCTCGAGATCAGCGGGATCCATCTGGTTCGGTGGTCTCTTTCTGTCGGTGTTCGCAATTCGTCATGCGCCGCCGTCGCGCTGGCAACGCTGGCCTATTGCCTCCGGCGAGTCGTCAGTCGAAAGACGGAAGAATGACGGGCGAGGCAAGCCTCGCGGAGGGCGACGCAGGCGTCGTCCCTACAGGCCCGGCTCGGTCCCCTTGGCAATCGGGACGCCAACCATGCTCCCCCACTCCGTCCAGGAGCCATCGTAGTTGCGCACGTCGGGGTAGCCGAGTAGCTCGCGCAGCACGAACCAGGTGTGGCTCGAACGCTCGCCAATGCGGCAGTAGGTGATCACGTGCTTGTCGGGGGTGATCTCCTTGCCGGCATAGATGTCCTTGAGTTGCGCGGCGCTCTTGAAGGTGCCGTCCTCGTTCGCGGAGGTTGCCCAGGGGATGCTCTGCGCCCCCAGCACGTGACCGCCACGCTGGGCCCCCTCCTGGGCATACCCCGCCATGTGCAGCACTTCGCCGGTGTACTCCGGACCAGAGCGGACATCGACCAGCGCCGGCGCCCCGGAATTGACCTGTTTCAACACGTCGTCGCGGTAGGCGCGGATGCGCTCATCCGGTTCCTTTGCCGTGTAGGTCGCCGCGGGGTGACTCGGCACGTCGCGCGTCATGGGCCGCCCCTCGGCCTCCCACTTGGCGCGGCCGCCATTCATGACCCGCGCATCGGGATGGCCGAAGTAGGTGAACAGCCAGAAGGTATAGGTGGCGTACCAGTTGTTGCGGTCACCGTAAAAGACGACCGTCGTGTCATTGCCGATTCCGCTGCGGCTCAGGAGCTCCTCGAACCCCGCTTTGTTGAGGAAATCGCGGCGCACCTGGTCCTGCAAGTCGGTATGCCAGTCGAGATTGATCGCGCCCGGAATGTGCCCGATGTCGTAGAGGAGCACGTCCTCGTCGGACTCGACAATCCGCACCTGAGGATCATCGAGATGTTCGGCGACCCAATCAGTCGAGACGAGCACGTCGGGATTGGAGTATCCGCTGTCGGCAAAGCGAGGATCGGTGGCAACCATGGCAGGCTCCTGACGCTGATGATGCGACGAACCACCGCCACGCGCTGCGTTCTCACATCGCGCGGCGTCGGAGTGCTATTCTAGAGTTCTTCATCAAGAACCACCAGAACATGATGGAATCTCAGGCGCTCGTTCCGGCAACCCAGGTGGCGATGTTCTGCCAGAGGGTCGCGTAGCCCTCCCACGCCACGAACGCCGGCGGCGCCCAATGGGGTCCGCAGTCCGAGGCGAACGCCACCGCCCGGCCCTGCCCATACTCCCAGGCGACGACGAGCGGATCGACGCCCGCGACGGCGACCGTGGCTGCTTCCGGCCGCGCCGTCAGCCGGTTATAGCCCAACAGCGCCGGCCAGCGCGCGGGCAGATTTGCCGCCAGGGGATGGTCCGCGGCGCTTACCTCGGGAATGACGCCCTCGGGGACCTCGATGCGATCGTCGTGGTAGTGCATGGTGACCGGTAATGCCTCTTCGACCGCCGAACCCGCGTAATGTCCCTTGCCCTCGATCCCTTGAAATGTCAGATAGCCGCCGACCATCACCAGCCCGCCACCGCCCGCGACCCACTCGCGCAGGAGCGCGAGCCGGTTTGGCGCAGCGAGGGAGCGCACAAAGGTGTCCGGCGAGAGCAGCAACGAGTTGGCGCCAATGTCGCTGAGGATGACGACGTCGTAGCCCGCCAGTTCGTTCATGGTGGTGGGAAAGGCCGCCGGCGCCAGATGCCCAGGGAGATGCTCGACGGTCCAGCCCCCGGCTTCGAGCGCCGCTTGCAGCCATTGGTGTCCGGTGCCATAGTCGGTCGTGGTGAAGGAATCGAGTCCCTTCTGGTGGATCGTGTGCATGATCCACGACTCCCCCGCCAACAAGATGCGCCGCGGCCGTGATGTCATTGGTCCTCCCTGTTTCCTCTCGAAGGCGCGATGAACCGGCGGTTAGCGCACGAAGTGCGACGGCCGCGGGCTCGGCATCGGTTGGCGATCCGGCATCTCCTGAAGGTTCCTCCTCATCCGGTTCGAAACGCTCTACGTGCGAAGGGGTTGGACCTGAACGTCTGGGATCAACAGAAAGTGTTTAACGTTGTCGGTCAGGATTATTGCGCCGCGCGTTGCCGCCACTGCAGCAACCAGAGCGTCTGTAATCTGCAGCGCCGTACCGCGCCGACGCAGCGCGTAACGGTAGGCTCCGGCGCGGGCCGCGGTCTCGTAGGTAATGTCCCAAAAAAGAAACTCGCTCAAGAACTCATCCCAGCGGGGCATCTGTCCATTCGGGACACCAGCGGCGAATTCGGCCACATTAACGGCACAAACTCCGAGCTCAGCGCCAGAGCGGTTCAACACCGCCAAGCGTCCACGAATTCCCGCGATCCCCCGTGAGAGGTCGATGAGCACTGTCGTGTCGAGGAGATATCGCTCCATCGTATTCAGGCCGCCGATTCCGCGGTCCGCGGCACCTCATCACCGTCACGTAAGGCACGCACCCAGGCCGCCGCTGCTTCCGGTGTCTCCCATCCAGGGATGTCAAAGTCGGCCAGCGCTCCATCCATTTCGGCCAACGCCGCGTCAAGCCGGCGACGGCGGAGTTCCGCAGAGATCGTTTCGGCAATGAATTGACTGCGCCGTCGCTGTCCGACCAGGGCATCAATTGCCGCGACAAGATCGCCTGGCATGACGATGTGTATACGGCGCTGCTTTCTCGTATCGTCCACCAGTCTTTCCTTACCTGGTCCGATCATAGCACACATATGTGGGCTTTGTTTTACGGGCTGCAATTCGCGTCTGCAATTCGGGGCGGTCATCATCAGTCAAAACGTTGTCCGCCTGGACTACTGCCTCGGCGCGGCGCAGCCCGTCCAACTTCTGCCGGGCCGCTACCCGGATGAATGCACTTCGCTTGCGGCGACCGAAGCGGTTGTAAATGGCGAAGGCAGCCTCGAGTCACGTTTCAAGAGCGACCAGTGCTACAGCACGCCCGCTACGCCACCTCGTGAATCTTGCCCGTCTTTACGTCGTAAACGAACCCGGTCACCGGGGTGTCGTTCGGGATCAACGGCGAGGAGCGAATGATCTCCACGTCGTCGCGCACACTTTGTTCGAGGTCGCTGAAGGGGAGGAAATCGATGTCGGAGACATCGGCGCCGAGCTGCTCCTGGCAGATACCGTACATCGTCGGATTGTCGAAGGTCAGCATGCCGCAATCGGTGTGATGCACGACCAGCACTTCCCGCGTGCCCAGGAGGCGCTGAGAAATTGCGAGCGAGCGCAACGCGTCCGCGGCGCGACCGCCGGCATTCCGGATGACGTGCGCGTCCCCTTCCTCCAGTCCGAGTGCCTTGGCTGGATCGAGCCGGGCATCCATGCAAGCGACGACCGCGAATTTGCGCCCCGGTGGCATCGGCAAGTCACCCTTGCTGAATCCCTGGGCATACTCCTCGTTCGCGGCGCGGACCTCCTCAACGACTGCCATGACCTGTTTCCTTTCGCGTATCGAATCGAATCTCTAGTATATTGATCCACAACTCAAGAACAAACCGTAGGCTGCGCTGACGTCTCGAGCTCGCTCGGCGCGGCGACCGCAGCGCCAGCGGCGAGATCGACCCGCACGATGGCCCCCTCGCCACTATCGGCGCCAAACGCGGGGAAGGCGATGAAGAGCCCGCCGTCCGCACCGAACTCCATCGCCACCGGCAACGACAGACCGGTCACGATCGCTTCCGCGCTATCGGGACCGGTCTGCCTGACGACCCGGCCGCTCCCAGTCACGACCGAGGCAGGATCATCCGGGTCGATCCCGGTCGCCATTTCCAGGGCGTACAGAGAACCGTCCGGTCCTAGCGCGAGCGCGGTGACGAGTGTCAATCCGGACCACACCTCGGTCACCGTTCCATCTGCGGCCACCTCGACCACCTTGGCCGCGCCATCTCGATAGGGAGCCGCGGTGAAAAAGGCGACATAGACGCCGCCATTGGGGGCGGGAGCGATGCCGGTCGGTATCGGGTGCCCGGCGGAGAGATCGGCGATGCGGCTGACGGAACCATCAAGTCCGAGGCGCAGGAGCTGGTTGCTGTTTCCTTCCGTCACCCAGAAGGCATCATCCATCGCCAGCATCGCGTAGGGTTGGCCGTCTGTGTCGTAATCCCCCGGGCGCTCCGCGACCGGGTTATCCCGGATGAACGTGCTGACGTCGGCGATCAGCGTGCTCTCCCCGCCCTCTTCGATGCGATAGAGTCCATTCACCATCCCGCCGTCGTCGATGTTTCCGCCCGCGAGCAGGAAATAGCGCTCGCCGTCGCGAACGGCCACATCGGCCACTCCCACCGGTCCGCCGAAGACGACGCGATACGATGGAAGCTCGTTCGCGATCGTGGTCAGGCACCCCGCATCGTCGATCAATGCCACGCCCGCGGTCGGCCCGGAAGCCCCGGCCATGGCGACGACGAGTCCGCCCTCATCGTCAAACGCAAATCCGCGCGGATTGACCAACCCTGTGGCAACGACGGTGAAGGGCTTATTCGTCTGAGCGAAACCGCCAACCGGCAGCCACCCACCGAGGATGAGCGTGACCAGCATTCCGAGACGAAGAAATCTGATGGAAACTCGCCACCGCATATGAAATTGCTCCTTCCGTGGCGCCGTATCTTCACCCATGAATCCACGTGGGCCAAGATTCGTCGCGGACGCCGCCGAGAATCTCCGTTTCGTACGCGCCATGCGCGGACTCGGTTGCTCGCAGCAGCGCCGCGATCGCGGGCTCGAGTCCAGTATCCATGGTCAGGGCTCCTTTCTCTGAGATTCGTGTCCTTGACGTCCCCGTGCGCGACTGATTAGCATCCGCCGCGTGAGGGCGTCAGCGACTATCTCCATTTCGAATTCGCTCCGGTTTCGCCGCGCCCAGCGTGCGGCTTCCCTCATGGCCATGCTCATCGTGGCCGTGGCGATGCTTCCGTTCCCGACCCTCGCCCAGGAAGCACCGGAGCTCCGGATCACCTCGACCAATTACATCGCGATCGACGCCGAGACCGGTGAAATCTATGCCCAACGCGGCGCCCACGAGCGGCGCGCTCCCGCCAGTCTGACCAAAGTTTTCACCGCCATCGAAACGATCGAATCGGCGCCGCCGGACGCGCAGGTGATCACCAGCGACGCGGACCTCGTCAGTGAGTTTGCCAGCCAGGTTGGATTCGCCCCCGGCGAGACGTTCACGGTCGAGGAATTGCTCTACGGCATGATGCTGCCGTCGGGCAACGACGCCGCGCGGGCCCTGGCGAGAGGGCTCGGCGCGCAGGACGGCGACAGCGACGAGGAAGCGCTCAACCGCTTCCTGGCGCGGCTCAACCAGCGCGTCCAGAACATGGGTCTCGCCAACACCCAGCTGCTCAACCCCGACGGCTGGGGTATTCCCGGACACTACTCCTCACCATACGATCTGGCGGCGTGGATGATGTACGCATTGCGTTATCCGCGATTCGTGCAGGCATTTTCGTCCGGAACCTACGAGACCGCCGACGGCCGCTACGAGTTCCGGAACAACAATCGCATGCTCCGCACCTACGAGGGGATCGTTGGCGGCAAGACCGGCTACGACGACGACGCCGGCTGGTGCCTGATCAACGTCGCCGAGCGCGACGGGCGCCGCGTCATCGCCGTCACCATGAACGGCGTTGCCCCTGACGACTGGTACGACGACAACCGGGTTCTCCTCGACTACGCCCTCGACCAGCAGGCGCTCCGCGCCGCGGGGGTAGCGGGAATGACCGGCGAAATCGTCCGCTTCCGCGACCCCGACGCCGCCGTCATTCTGGCGATGGCCGCCGCCGGCGCCACGGTCGGCGCGCCCATCCCCATCTCGCAAGCAGCTCCCGAGATTCTTGCGCCCGGCGCCCCGGGAATGTCCCTCGCGCCGCGGAACGCGATCGGCGCCAGTGCGTCCGGGTGGACCACCGCCGCTGCCGTCGCGGCCGCGTTGACCGTGCTTCACGGGGCGTCGATCTGGCGGCTCCGGGCGCGACGTGCGGTGACACCGGCGAATCCCGGAACGGCGTCAGCGAGCGATTGACACCCCCGGCTCGATCTTTCTATTCTTAGCGTGTCAATTGACGCAGTACGGCGTCGATCGGGACGAGTACCCGCGGGACCACCGCCAGAAAGACCGGCTGCAGCTGTGAGTCCGGTTCGGCAAGGCCTCGGCGAAAACCACCCGGGAGCTGACCACCGATCCCCTGATGGGGTGTAGGCTGGTCCGGATGGCCCCGTTAGCGGCTACGACGAGCGGGCAGGTGCATGCGGCGACCTGACCCGGAACGAGGGTGGAACCACGCCGGTCCGGCGTCCCTATGTGGGGACACGGGCCGTTTTTCATGCCCGCCGCGGCAACCCACCCGCGGCGACGTGCGACAACAAGGACACCAGCATGGACGAAACACCCGACGACGTCGCGCACATGGACATCGCCGTCGATCTGGAGGACGCTCCCGCCTACGAGCTGGCACGGATGCGCCATTCCGCCGCCCATCTCATGGCGGAGGCGGTGCTGGAGATGTTTCCGGACGCCAAATTCGGTATCGGGCCCGCCATCGAGCACGGGTTCTATTACGATTTCGAGCTTCCCCGCCAACTTGCACCGGAAGATCTGGAAGAGATCGATCGTCGCATGGCGGCCAACCACCAGAAGCGGGAGCCGTTCGTGCGCGAGGTCGTCTCCCGCGACGAGGCGCTGCGCATCTTCGGCGACAGCCCCTACAAGGTCGAGCTGATTGAAGGTCTGCCCCCGGACGAGATCATCACGACCTATCAGCAAGGAGCGTTTCTCGATCTCTGCCGCGGTCCCCATGTTGCCAGCACGGGTGAGATCGGTCCGTGGAAATTGACGTCCATCGCCGGCGCCTACTGGCGCGGCGACGAGAAGCGGCCGATGTTGCAACGCATCTACGGCACGGCCTGGCCGACCCAAGAAGAGCTCGACGCGCATGTGCAGCGGCTCGCGGAGGCGCAGCGCCGCGATCACCGCAGGCTTGGGCGCGAGCTCGATCTCTTCTCGGTGAACGAGGAGATCGGTCCTGGGCTCATTCTCTGGCACCCCAATGGCGCCATGATCCGCTATCTGGTCGAGCAATTCGAGCAAAAGGAACAGCTCGCGCGCGGCTATGATCTGGTCAACACGCCGCACATTGCTTCGGAAAAGATCTACCGCACATCCGGTCACCTCGAAACGTACCGCGAGAACATGTACTCGCCGATGAGCATCGAGGAGGTCGATTACTACCTCAAACCGATGAACTGACCCGCTCACATCATGATCTACAAGAACCAGATCCACTCCTACCGCGATTTGCCGATCCGGTTCGCCGAGCTGGGCACGGTCTATCGCTACGAGCGCTCCGGGACCCTCCACGGCATGTTGCGGGTCCGCGGGTTCACCCAGGACGACGCGCACATCTTCTGCACGTTGGAGCAGGTCGTCGCCGAGGTGCGCGGCGTGATCGACCTCGCCATTCACATGGCGGGGGTCTTCGGCTATGAGTTCCAGACGTATCTTTCGACCCGCCCGGAAAAAACGATCGGCAGCGACGAGGTGTGGGACCGTGCCACCGGCGACCTCCGCCGGGCCATGGAGGAACGCGGGCTTTCGTACAAGATCGATGAGGGCGCGGGAACCTTCTATGGTCCCAAGATCGACATCAAGTGGGTCGATGCCCTCGGCCGGGAGTGGACCGGCCCCACGATCCAGGTCGATTTCAATCTGCCAGAGCGATTCGACGTCAACTACATCGCCGAGGATGGCGAGCGCCATCGCGTCGCCATGATCCACCGCACGCTGCTGGGTTCGATGGAGCGCTTCGTCGGCGGCTTGGTCGAACACTACGCCGGAGCGTTTCCGCTCTGGTTGGCGCCAACGCAAGCCGCGCTGATTCCGATTACCGACGACCAGATCGATTACGCCCGCGACGTCGCGCGCCGGCTTCAGGACGCCGGCCTGCGCGTCGCGGTCAACGACCGGCGCGACCGCATGCAGGCCAAAATTCGGGAAGCGCAGATGCAGAAAATTCCCTACATGCTCGTCATCGGCAAGCGCGAGGCCGCCGAGGACGCGGTCGCAGTCCGTCTCCGCAACGGCCGCGACCTGGGCGCGATGCCGGTTGCCACCTTCCTCGATCTGGCGCTCCCCCGCATCGCATCCCGCTCACTCTATCTGGACGAGGTCGAGGAATCAGCCGCGAGGGAGGCTGAGTTCGCGGTATCCACTTGAGCGCGCCGTGATGCGCCAGTGGAGAGTGAACGGAGGATGGTGTCGAAGCGGTTGGCGTCTATGATCGATTCCTCCGCGGAGCACGAGACAGTCTCCTCGTGTGACCCACGGACGGTAGGGAGTTTCGCGAACAATAGATATAGTGAAAATTCACTACGCATCGTTCTCTCTGTGACGCCGATACCGTGTGCCGCGGAATGGGACAGCATCTCGCTATTTCCCCACCCGAATTTGATCTCGCGTTAGCCATGCCTCCCCAACTCGGTCAGATAATGATATTGTCCGCGAAGCACCATGCGGTCGATTGGAGTGTCCGGCTCTCGCGTCAAAGGAGTGTCCGATGATCAACGTGCTTCAGAAATCGTTGGATCGCCGCCGTATCCTCAAGAGCGGTGTGGCCGCTAGTGCCGCGCTGGCGCTCAACCCATTGTGGATGCCGGCCGGAGCCGCCGCCCAGGATGCGCCGGACTTGCCGGCCGACGCCTCCGACATGGACGCTCTGATCGAAGGGGCGCAACAGGAGAACAAGATCGTCTCCTACGGGATGCCCCGCGAATGGGCCAATCTTGGCGAGATGTGGGACACCTTCCAGGAGAAATACTCGATCGAAACCTGGGAAGACACCGACATGGGCTCCGCGACAGAGATCGCGAAGTTCCTCGCCGAAAAGGACAACCCCGTCGCCGACATCGGCGATATCGGTATCCTCTTCGCGCCGTCAGCGGTCCAGTTCGGCGTCGTCGCCCCGTTCAAGAACGATACTTGGGACGAAATCCCCGACTGGGCGAAGCACCCCGATGGGCTGTGGGCCACGCAGTATTACGGCACGCTGTCATTCTGGGTGAACACGGATCTGGTCGATCCGGTGCCGCGCACCTGGGAGGATTTGCTCAAGCCCGAATACGCCGGCCTGGTCACGATCGACGATCCGCGCACGGCGGCGCAGGGCAACTTCGCGGTCATTGGCGCGGCGTTCGCCAACGGTGGTAATGAAACGGACGTCACCCCCGGTCTCGCCTACTTCAAGGAGATGAACGATATCGGGAATCTCAATCCGACGGGCCTGGATATCGGCAAGGTGCAGAAGGGCGAGGTCGCGCTGGGTATTGGCTGGGACTATCTCGGTCTTGGCTGGCGCGATACGCTGGCGGGCCAGGTGAATCTCGAGGTCGTCATCCCCGAAGACGGCACCACCGTTGGACCGTACGTGTCGATCATCAACCAGTGGGCGCCGAATCCGCATGCCGCCCGCTTGATGCGGAACTTCATCCTCAGCCCCGAGGGCCAGGTCATTTACACCAAGGGCTACGCCACGCCGATCCTGCCATCGGTCGAAATTCCCGCCGATATTCAGGCGAAGCGGCCTTCGCAGGAAGCCTATGCGGTGGCCACGCCGATTGAGAACTGGCCGGCGGCGGTCGCCTCCTTCCAGCAGATCGCCGATAGCTGGGGCAACGACGTCCTCGGTCAGTAGTAGGCGACGGAGCGCCGGCAGGGTTCGCGCATGGCAATCCCCACGGAACTGACGGCCGACGCACTGGCGAGGGTGGATGATGCGGGTCTCGCATCATCCACCTCCGCGCGCGTCTCGCCGTGGCGGACGCGGCTGGGAAGTCTCCCTTGGCCGATCGTTCCCTTTCTCATCTTCTGCTTCGTTCTCGAAATCGTGCCGGTAACGATCTTGATCCGCGACAGTTTCCGCGAGCTGGGCATGGGGGCATTTACGCTGCGCAACTACGCGGCGCTCGCCGAACCGCTCTATTGGCACTCGCTGCGCAACAGCGTGCTGCTCTCGGCGGGCACCGCCCTCCTCGGCGCATTCTGGGGAGCCTTGGTCGCCGCCGCGATCGTGCGCGAACGTGGCCGCGCCCAGCGCTGGTTGATGGGGTTGGTGGCCACGACCTCGAACTTTTCGGGAATTCCATTGGCGCTCGCGTTCATCGCCGTCCTCGGCGCAAGCGGCTTCATCACGCTCCTGGTGCGCACCCTGTTTGGCTTTCGCCTCTATCCGCAAAACTTCACGCTCTATTCGTGGACTGGGCTGACACTCGTCTATCTCTATTTCCAGATTCCGCTGATGGTGCTCCTCTTCCTACCCGCGATCGCCCGGCTCAAACCGCAATGGCAGGAGGCCGCCGCTATGCTGGGGGCGTCCTCATGGGTCTTCTGGCGCCGCGTCGGCCTGCCCGTGATGGCCGCGCCCTTCACCGCCGCGCTGGCGCTCCTCTTCGCCAACGCCCTCGGCGCCTATGCCACCGCCTGGGGTCTCTCCGGCGGCAAGTTGAGCCTCTTCACGATCCAGATCGCGTTCGAAGTCAACGGCGATGTGAGCTTCGATCCCGGCAAAGCCAGCGCCATGTCATTGACCCTGGCGCTGCTGATGGCAGTCAGTATTCTGGTGGCGCAATTGCTGGCGCGACGGACACAACGATGGTTAGTCTGATCCCCGTCGCCGAGACCGCGCTCCCCGGGTCGCGGCGATCGCGACGCTCGACCGGGGCGGTCCTGTTGCGGGTGGCGCTCATCGCGGCCGCGCTTTATCTGGCCCTCCCCCTGCTGGCGACGGTCGCCTTCTCCCTGGCCACCGTCTGGAGCCGGACCATCGTCCCCGAGGGCTTCACATTCGACTGGTATAACGCCGCAATTGCCGACGATCGCTTCTGGCCAACCACCATCCGCACGTTGCAGGCAACTACCGCCGCCGCGATCATCAGCCCGCTCCTGGTCGTTCCCGCTCTCTTGATGGTCCATCTGCGCGCGCCGCGCTGGAAACCCTGGCTGGAGTTTCTCTCCATCGTGCCCTGGGCGCTGCCTGGCGTGGTGCTGGCGCTGGCCATGATCCGGGCCTACATCAGCCCGTTCAATGTGAGCCGGCCCGGATTGCTGATCCTGACCTACGTGCTGCTTTCGCTGCCGTTCATGTTCCGCTCCATCGATGCCGCGCTGTCGGCCATCGATGCGCGCACCCTGTCCGAGGCGGCGCAGATGCTGGGGGCCGGCTGGTTCGACATTGGCCGGAGGGTATTGCTACCGGGGATCATGCCGGGTCTCATGAGCGGCATCCTCCTCATCGCCGCGCTCGGCGCGGGTGAATATGCCCTCGCCTCGCTGATGGCCGGTTCTGGCTGGAAGACATTTCCCATCTACCAGGCCCAGGCGCAGAGCGTGGATGGCCGCATCGCCAGCGCCCTGGCGGTGATCGGGTTGTTCTACACCCTGGTGGTCTCACTCAGCCTGCTCTTCATCGCCGGCCGCAACCAGAACCGGGGCGGAACCGCGGGCCTGCCGATAGCCGCGAACAAATAGCCCACCGGCGCGACACTCGGCACAGGGGGTAGACGAGAACGCATGGGTGCCAATCTTCAGGTCCGCGCCCTCTCCAAGGCGTTTGACAACACGGTGGCCGTCGACGACGTTTCGCTCGATGTCAGTCCCGGCGAGTTCCTCTCGCTCCTGGGCCCATCGGGATGCGGCAAGACCACCACCTTGCGCCTGATCGCCGGACTCGAACGCGCGGACGATGGTGAAATCGTCATCGATGGTCGCGAGGTGACCAACGTCCCGCCGCAGCGACGCATGCTCGGCATGGTCTTTCAGCAGTACGCACTCTTTCCCAATCTCACCGCCTACGAAAACATCGCCTTCGCCTTGCGGGTTCGCCGCCAGTCCAAATCCGAGGTCGCGCGCCGCGTCGGCGAGCTGCTCGCCGTGGTCCACCTCGAAGATGCCGCCGGGCGCTACCCACACCAGCTCTCCGGCGGTATGCAGCAACGCGTGGCGTTGGCCCGCGCCCTCGCCGCGGAACCTCCCCTGCTCCTGCTCGATGAACCGCTCTCCGCGCTCGATGCTGCCATCCGCGACGAGCTGCGCACCGAGCTTCGCCGCCTGCAACGCCAACTCGAATTGACCGTTATTTATGTCACGCACGATCAGGCCGAAGCGATGGCGATCTCCGACCGCATCGTGGTCATGGACCGCGGCACGGTCAATCAGATCGGCTCCCCGCAGGAGCTCTACGACCGTCCCGCCACGCGGTTCTCCGCCAGTTTCATCGGCGCCAGCAACCGCCGTCTTACGACGGTCGAGTTGGTCGACGGAGAGCCCACGATTTCCTGGGGGACCGCGCGGCTTCCCGTCACCCCGAATGGCGCGGTGAATCCCGGTTCGACCGTGTTGGCGGTCTGGCGGCCGGAAGCGGCGGCCGTGTCGGCTCTATTGCCTGAATCGGCCGTGACCGCTGCCATGCCGAGCGCCTTGCGCGGCCGCATCGAGCTGGTCACCTTCCTCGGTCCGATCACCCGGCTCGACGTCCGGGTTGATGGTGACGACGAACCGGTTCTGGTCGACCTCGTTTCCGCCGCGGCCGCCCATCTCGAAGCGGGACAAGTCATCACCGTCACCGTTCCCCCCGACGCAATCCGGATCTACACCTGACACCCAGACACCCGGCCACCACGTCACCCTTCGTCCTACTCGATGCTCCCGTAACCAGCCAGCAGCGAGCGCCCCGGCTCCAGGCGCGTGTCGTTCC
>JACCXM010000146.1 GCA_013697005.1 Chloroflexia bacterium
CTCCTCGGCGGTCGCCTCCCGCTCGCGCCGCTGATCCTGCATCCGCTCTTCCAATGCGGCGCGCCGTCGCCGGCTCCAGAAGAAAACCGCCACCGCGAAGACAATGAGCAAGATGGTCGTGGAATTGCCGAAAAGTCCCTGTGGTTGTTCGGTGGCGGGCGGGGGCGTTTCTCCGGTTCCTCCGGCCTCTTCGGTTTGCGGAGTCTGGGCCATGGCGGTGTTCCTTTCCTGGTGCGACATGCCGCCTCGGTGCGCGCACGCCAGTTATCCATCATTTTACGGCACTACGCGTGGTGTTTCGCGGCGCGTTTGACATAGGCCGGATGCTACCCTTGCGCGCATGACGACACCCGTTGCTACCCCTTCGCCTCGCTCCGTTGCGCCTTCCGGCGGCATCGCCCGGATCGCGGCGCCGCGCGGCGCGCGTCCGCACGGTTTGTATGATCTGACGCTTCACGATCTCGAAACACGCGTCGTGGATCTGGGGTTTCCGGTCTATCGGGCGCGTCAGGTCTGGAGTTGGGTCTACCGGCAGCTCGTCGCCGATTACATCGCGATGACGAATATTCCCGCCGCGTTGCGGGAGGCGCTGAGCATAGCGGCGCCACTTTCCCTGCTGGAACCGGTGCGCACCCTGACGGCCGACGACGGCGAGACGATCAAGACGCTCTATCGCACCGGCGATGGGCAGGTGCTGGAAACCGTGCTCATGTTCTACCCCGACCGCGCCACGGTCTGCGTCTCCTGCCAGGTCGGCTGCGCCGTCGGTTGCGCCTTCTGCGCCACCGGGCTGATGGGTCTGGCGCGCAATCTGAGCGCGGGCGAGATGGTGGCCCAGGTGGCGGGCGCCGCCCGCGAGGCGCATCAACGAGGGCGAACCCTGACCAATATCGTCATGATGGGGATGGGCGAACCGCTGCACAACTACGACGCGACGATGGCGTTCATCGGCATCATCCACGACCCGGATGGTCTCGATATCGGCGCCCGCCGCATTACGATCTCCACCTCCGGGATCGTGCCCAAGATCGACGCCCTGGCGATGGAGCCGCTCCAGCTCAATCTCGCGGTTTCCCTGCACGCTCCCGACGACGAGCTGCGCTCCTCGCTCGTTCCAATCAACCGGCGCTACCCGATCGCGATGCTGATGGCCAGCATCGACCGCTATATCGAGAAAACCGGACGTCGCGTCTCCTTTGAATACGCGCTCATGCGCGGCATCAACGACAGCGAGGAGATCGCCCGCGATCTGGCCGCGCTGCTGCGCGGCCGTCTCTGCCACGTCAACATCATCCCGCTCAACCCGGTCGACGTCCTGCCCTACGAGCGCCCCGATGCGGCGGGGATCGAGCGCTTCGCGAGCATTTTGCGCGAGGCGGCTATTGCTACCACCGTCCGCTATTCGCGCGGACTCGACATCGACGCCGCCTGCGGGCAGCTCCGCGCCAAAGAGGAAGCCACCCGCGCCGCGTCATGAGATGATCCGCACCGCGCGCCTCTCTGTACTGACCGCGGTCATCCCCTGCGGATTGGCGCTTGCGTTAGCCGTTGACGCTTTGACGCTTTGTGGCGCCATTCCTGCTCCTGCTCACGGAAAGTGTCACTCTGAGTCCGCCACAATGCGTCATTCTGAACCCGCCACCACGTGTCATTCTGAGCCCGCAGGCGATGAATCTCGTGTCTCGCGAACGAACGCGGCTTTCGGCCGAGATTCCTCGTTCCTCGGAATGACACATTCACGATTTGGCCGCACTCCGGCGGCAACGCCATTGCCTGGCGGCGATCCCCTCGAAGTCCCGGGCGCGGTCCCGCTCTCCCTCCTGATTCAGAACGCCGGCGATCAGGACGACCGCCTGCTCGGCGCAAGCTCCCCGGCCGGAGAGCGCATCGAGGTCCATCGCACGCGGCTCATCGACGGTCGCCGGGCCATGCAGTTGCTTCCTGATGGACTAGTCGTCCCCGCTGGCGAAACCCTCGTGCTCGAACCGGGAGCGACTCATCTCATGCTGATTGGATTACGCATCGGTCTCGTCCAAGGCGACACCTTCTCGCTCACACTGCACTTCGCGCACGCTGGAGACGTGACCGTCCCGGCGCGGGTGCGTCGACGAGTCGATGCCGCCGGGATCACTCCATTTCCACCAATCGTGGTGAGTGATATCAGCGTCTCATTGGCCTCGGCGCCGCCGGCGGCCGCTCCGGCGGCAACACCCTCCACCTAGCCGCTTGCCCGGCCAGCGTTTGGCGTGATGCGGCAACCGCCCCCATCGCCGACAATGCATGACCTTGGTGAGATGCAAAACAGAAGGAGCCTCACGATGGGAACCGCCCCTCTTCTCACTCCCGAATCACGGCAGCGGTTTGCCAATGCGGTTGCTTCTCTTGACCAGCGGTACACCGCTGACGCGGCCATCATGGTCGACGAAAATCAGGATGCCACTGTTCGTGGGTGGCTGGACGAGGCGGGAACCCTGCCCTGGGCCAGTGGCGGCGTGACGCCGGACGAGTGGTTCTTCATCACCACGCTCTACGGCGAGATGACCCTGGACGGGCAGCGAACCCACATTCGGACGTTTTTTCCACAATGGGTACGTTCAACACGGGGTGACATGCGCGCGGTGACGCCTGAAATGGCACACGCCTGGAAGCTCCGGTCCGGCTGGATGAAGTCACGGCTTTCCCGCATGGCGCAGATTCTGGTCGAACGCCAGATATCGTTGGCGGACTACGTGCAACACCTGCGACAGCTCGAGGGCGGTGCAACGCCAGAGAATGCGATGCCGGCCCTGGACGCGATCGTTGCCGACCATCGCGCATCGGGATGGAAAACACTTAGTGTCTTCGTCCGCGACTGTGTGGGAGGGAATTGCTTTCCAATCGACAGCCGGGTGGCCAGGGAGCTTGACCGCCGCGGACTGCCGGTTGACGAGCGACAGTTGGTTGGTCTCAGTCTGGCGATTGGCCGCAACCCGCGACAGATTGCCCGCTTGTTTTTCGCCGCGGGCGAGTAGCTAGCCAAGGCGGCCCGCCAATCAATTTCACCAGTGGAGACCCGCGTGCCTGACGAGCAAGAGAGAGCCAATCGCTGGTTCCGCGTGCAACCTATCGGTTATGTACGTCGGCCTGGTGCGCCGGAGCCTGATCCCGAGGTGTTTTACGATCCTTGGGAAGAAACGGCGCTCGAGATTCTGCCCCGCTGGGTCGACGCGCTCGCGGGCATCGAGGAGTACAGCCATCTGTACGTGATCTTTTGGCTCGACCGCGTCCGGCGCGCGCGCAAACCGCGCTTCCCTGTACCGGAGGGTCGAGATGGACTGCCGGAAGTCGGGCTCTTCGCCACCCGCACCCCGCGCCGCCCGAACCCGATCGGCACCAGTGCGCCGCGTTTGCTCCGCCGCGAAGGAGCCACGCTCTGGGTCAGCGGTAGCGACGCCTGGCCCGGCACGCCGATTCTCGACATCAAGGGGTATACGCCGCGCGACGATCTGCGCCCGGACGCCACGGTGCCGGAGTGGTTGGAGACGTTGTGGGCGCTTCACGACGCCGAACGGCGAGGTGCAATCCGGGGTTGCTAGTCTTTTGGCTCAGAGCCGAAGCACAATCCTAAGTCGATCGCCGATTTCGTCCATTACGCTTCGATCGATCGTGCCAATCCAGAATCGAAGCCGGTCCGTCGAAATGGAACGAACCGCGTCACAGAGCGCCAAACTCGAGTACCGCAATCCGCTTTGTGACGCACTGATCGGCACATGGAGCGGGTTGCGTCTATCACGTCGCGTCACTGGGGCGACAAACACGAGACGCGACGAGTTCTGGTTGAAGCCGTCAGTCGAGACAATGATGACGGGACGCGTGCCAGCTTGCTCATGGCCAACAGCGGGGTCGAGCTCAGCCTGCCAGACCTCGCCGAAGCGGGGAATCTGCCGCGCATCCACCTATGGTTTATCTTCGAGCTCAGGCTCCGGTTCCAAGCCATCGGCAACGGTCACGTCCCAGGCGGCGATCTCCGCTCGCCATGACGCGTCCTCCACCGGATCGGCGGCGATAGCCGCATAGGCCTCCGCGGCTTCTTGCAGAATGCGAGCCCGGCGCGTCTCTTCGACGATGCTCTCAAGCGCGTCCGGAAGCGATTCCCCACGTTGCTTGGCCATGTCCTGCAAAATGCAGTACGTATGTGGCCGCACCCGGACGGTCAGCGTGGCCATAGATCGTTCCTCCGTTTCATGTATCGTCTGAATCGTCAACAATGACGTAGACACTATTGTATCCAATCGGACCAGACTGCCGCGCGGAGCAGCGTCATCTCCCGCGCGGAGAAGGGAATCCCTCGACAGTGGAATCACCGCCGCTCACCCGGCTTTGGTCGATCGGAACGCGCCTAGTCGTCGTATCGCTAGCTGGTCTGCTCGCAGCCTGCAGTCCTTTGGTCGCGCCCGCCAAAACTGTCCCGTCGACACCCCCGGAGCCGCAGATCGAGCCAGCCTGCGCCACTTTCGACAGCCGCATCTGGGCGCAGGCGGTTTTCGATGACGATCCCGGAGCACATGCGGCGCTCGATCCCGACTGGGATGGGCTCGCCTGCGAAGCGCTGCCCCCTGGCGCGGCGCCGGCCCTTTGGACCGTTACGGTGCCCGCCGCTGCGATCCCGGCGGACCTCGCCAGCGTCACCGACGGCGATACGATCGAAGTCATCGTCAATGGCCGGTTGGAGGCGGTGCGGCTGGTCGGGGTCGACGCGCCCGAAGCGGGCGGTCCCTATCGGGATGTGGAGTGCTTTGGATTAGAGGGCGCGGATTTTCTGACCTGGCTTGTGAGGTCCGGCGGAACGCTATTTATCGAGAAGGATCAGGAGGAGCGGGACCGCTTCGACCGGCTGTTGCGCTGGGTCTGGCTCGATCGCGGCGACGGGGAGGTCTATCTGCTGAATGAAGCGCTGATTCGCGCCGGATACGCCGAACGCTTTCGCGACACCCCGAACCGCCGCTATGTCGGCGAGCTCATCGCGGCGGAATCGTTCGCGCGGCAGTACGAACTCGGATTCTGGGCGGCGTGTAATGCCGGGCTCACCACCGATGTCGTGCTGCCTCCGGTCCCACCCATGAGTGATCCCGATGCGCCCTGCGACCCAGCGTATCCGGACGTCTGCATCCTCTCGCCACCACCGGATCTGGAGTGCGGCGACATACCGCACACCAGATTCCGGGCGTTCCCTCCCGATCCACACAACTTCGACGGCAATCGCGACGGGATGGCGTGTGAGGGGCCGACGTAATTGACGATTCGCGCTATCCCGCGCCTTCCGCTACGGGCACGATCGATGCGGCCACGATCTCGGCCGGGTGCTCGCCGCGGTTGCAGAGCGCAATCGACTCCGCACCGCTGAGATTGGCCAACACCAGCCGTTCTCCGGGAGCGATGGTGACTTCCGTCACCGAGCGCTCCGGGGACATGCCAATCGTGTCGTCTTCCGCACGCGGGGGCGTGACATAGCGCGGTTGCGGCGCCTCCTGATACGAGGTCGAATAGAGAGCGGCAGCGCCGGCATCGGATGCACTACCGGATGCTGCCGAAGCCTCCCACGAGATTGCCGGCGTGCGGGACCGCTGCCCCGGCACGCCGCAGAACGCAAACAGCAGCCACATCACCGCCGCCGCCATCATGGCGTCTGTCATGGTCATGACGATACATCTCCTGTCGGGCGCCGGTCATCGCGTCACGTCGCTTCTCCCGGCGCCGATTGCGGTAGCTCCAGCGTGGCGCTCAGGGTTGGCCGCTGCCTCGATGCGAGAGTCCGCACGCTGCTGATTGTGGCTTTCAGCCCAGACCACGCGCGGCCGAGACCGGGGGCGCCGTCACCGGCGGCTTCCTTCGCCAACCGGTATTGCTGCGCCTGATCCAGAAGCTCCTGCCGGTGATGCTCGACGTGAATAGCCATGGAAACCGGATTCGGATGGAACTGCATGGCGTGCTCCTTTGCCGTGAACTTCGCGCCGCTCGCGCGGCGCCGGCGGTGCGGGGCGTCCATCGACCCGCGACACCAGTAGTCCCATCCTCGGTGACCGCCGTTAGCCGGCCATTAGTGGCCCTCACCAATCCGCTTGACGGGTATCGCGGGGGGTTCCTACGCTTTCGTCATGGACCGAAACCTCAGCTTGGACGTGCGGCTTCTGGGCGGATTCGCGCTGCGCGTCGGCGATCAACTGGTTCCGGCCACGGTCTGGCGGCAACGCCGCGCCGCGGCCATCATCAAACTCCTCGCCCTGGAGCCCGGTCACCGGCTGCACCGCGAGCAGCTTCTGGAGACCCTTTGGCCGGACCGCGATCCCGAGAGCGCCGCCAATAACTTGCGCGTCGCCTTGCACCATGCCCGCCAGGGACTGGAGCGGGCCGGGGCGCCCGCGGGGGTATTTCTCGTTCGCGATGGCGACTCCCTGGTGCTGGGTCCGCACGATGCCGTCCAGGTCGACGTGACCCGTTTCGATCAGGCGGTGACGCGGGCCTGGCAACATGCCGACCCGGCGACAGCCGAACGGGCGGCCAGTTTCTATCAGGGCGATCTCCTGCCGGAGGATCCCTACGAAGACTGGGCTGCTGCCCGGCGTGAAGCCCTCCGTGCCAGCTACCTGACCCTGTTGGCGCGGCTATCCGGGATGTACGAAGTGCGCGGGGATTTCTCCCGCGCGATGGCGGCGCAGGAGCGGGTGCTGGCGGCCGATCCCCTCGAAGAAACCGCGCACTCATCGGTCATGCGGCTCCATGCCCAGATGGGGAACGCGAGCCTCGCCCTCGCCCACTATGCCCGTTTTGAGTCGGTTCTGGAACAGGAGCTGGGCGCCGCGCCGGAACCGGAAACACGGGAGTTGGCGGCGGCGATCCGTGAGGGCCGCCTGACACCGGCCCCCCCACCACCAGCGCCGCCTCTGACGGACGTCCGTATAGCCGCCGCGTCCCGGTTGCCGGCCGCGGTCGACATCCCGGTGGGCCGCGAGCGCGAGCTGGCCGAGCTGCAACGTCTCCTCGCCAGCTCGCGGTTGGTCACCTTGACCGGACCCGGTGGCATCGGCAAAACACGGCTGGCCCTGGAAACGGCCCGTGTGGTGGAGCCGCGCTACCCGGACGGGGCCGCCCTGGTCGATCTCGCGCCGCTGCGCGATCCCACATTGGTGTTGCCGGCCGTGAGCCGCGCGATAGGGGTGGAAGAGTCCGCGGGGCAGCCGATCGGGGAACTGTTGGCGGCAAGCATCGGCGAGCGCCACCTGCTCCTGATTCTGGACAATCTGGAGCAGGTCGCGGAGGCTGGTCCCGGCATCGCGGCGCTGATGACGGCCTGCCCGAACCTGACATTTCTCGCGACGAGCCGGGTGCGGCTGCGGGTACGCGGCGAGCAGGAATATCCCGTCTCGCCCTTGCCGCTGCCCGATCTGCCCACATCCGGCATCGCTGCGCTCATGCCTGATCTGGCACGAACTCCTGCCGTGGCGCTTTTCGTGCGGCGGGCGCAGGCCGCGCGCCCGGATTTCCGGTTGACTCCCGAAAACGTCTCCGCGGTAGCAGCCGTCTGCCACCGCCTGGATGGTCTGCCACTCGCCATCGAACTGGCGGCGGCGCGGGTGCGGGTGTTGACTCCCGATCACCTATTGCGGCGCATGGCGCGTCCGCTCGATGTGCTGGGAATGACCGCGGCCGATGTTCCGGCGCGGCAGCGCACCCTGCGTGACACGATCGCCTGGAGTCACGCTCTGCTCGACCCGGACGAGCAGATGCTGTTTCGCCGCTTGAGTGTCTTCGCCGGATCCTGGACATTGGAGGGCGCCGAGGCGGTCGCCGCCAGCGCTGACGAACCGGCGTTCGATACGGTCGAGACGCTGGCCGGATTGATCGATCACAGCCTGGTCAATGCACGACATGAGGGCGAGAAAGCGGAGGTCGAGCCGCGTTACACGATGCTGGAGACGATCCGCGAGTTCGCCATCGAGCAACTCGCGGCGAGTGGTGAGATCGTGCCGATCGAGCGCGCCTTCGAATCGTTTCTGCTGCGCTTGGCGGGACGGGCCGAAGCGGGAATGCGTGGACCAGACCAGCTCAACTGGCTGGAGCGGCTGGAAGAGGAGCATGACAACGTCCGCGCCGCGCTGGGCCGCATGGTGGATCGTGGCGACGGCGAGGCGGCGCTCAGTCTGGCGCCCCGGATCGCTCCGTTCTGGCGGGCGCGGGGATATGCCGTCGAGGGGCGCAGCTGGCTGGAACGCGCATTGGAACTGGTTGACGATCCTCGGCCCGGCCCGCGTGCCGCGGCGCTGGATGCCCTCGGTGGTCTCGCCATCGATCTCGGTGACTACGACGCCGCCGATCGGCACTATCGGGAGAGTGTCGATCTGTGGTGGAAGCTCGGCGATCGCCCCGCGTTGGTCCAGGGTCTCTATGACTTGTCGATCGCCAGGACTAACCGTGGCGCTTTCGATGAAGCGCAATCGTTGCTCGAGGAGGCGCTGGCAATCGCCCGCGAGGAGCACGACGAACGCGGGATGGCCGCGACGCTGCACAACCTGGGCATGCTGGCGCGCGAGAACGGCCACCTTGGCCGCGCTATCGATCTCCTCGAGGAAGCGATGGCCATCTGGCGGCAACTGGGCGATCCGCACTGGATCGGCGCCACCGCGAGCAACCTCGGTGATGCTCATCGGCTCGCGGGCGATGCCGAGCGGGCTCGTGCCTGCTTCGATGAAAGCGCCGCCCTGTACAGTCGCCTCGGCGATCGTTTTGCTCTCGGCGTCATCGCCAACCATCGCGGGCTGCTCGAACAGGATGCCGGACACACCGCGGAGGCGTTTCGCTTGCACGGTGAGGCATTGCATCATTTCGACGCGGTCCGCGCCCCCCTGGGCGCCATCGAGTCGATCGAATGGCTCGCCGTCAGCGCGGCGGGTGCCGGCCAGGCATCCTCCGCGCTGCGGCTTTTTGGCGCCGCGGACGCGGCGCGAAAGGCATTGGGTCTGACGCCGTTGTCCATCGACGCCGCACTCGTCGCAACCGGCCGCGATCGCGCGATGCGGGACGCCGGGAGTGATGCCGCGGAACATCTGGCCAGCGGCGCGGCGCTCACGTTGGATCAGGCGCGCGATGCCGCGCTGGAACTGGCCGGGCCATCACGCTGATACGCGCGTGGAGCGCCATCAACTCAGCTCTCAAGTCAATCCCGCGCGGTCCACGGCCGGCATCGAGACTCACGGCCTGTTGCATCAGCCGGTAGTGCTCGGCCTGTTGCAGCAGATCCGCTCGCCGCATTTCGGCAAGCATCATCACACTCGTTGCGTTCACATGAGCACACATCAGCGGCTCCTTTCAACTCGGTCCAGTGCCAACCGGAATCCCCTATGCTGGGCGCGGCCGCACGTATCGCCTGGCGCCAGCGACCCGGCAGCATCTGCCGCCGCTCCGGAACGAACATCACCGTCGTGGATGGGCTACGGTAGGCGCTCATCGTTTGCTCCTCCGGCGCTGTGCTCAGAGCAGTCCGATCCGGGCGGCGGTCACGACGGCCGCGCGGCGTGAGGGAACCTCGAGCTTGGCCAGAATATTCGAGACGTGACTGCTAACCGTGCGCCGGCTCACGTACAACCGGTCGGCGATACCGCGGTCGGTGTCGCCAGTCGCCACCAGTCGCAAAACTTCCATTTCGCGCCGCGTCAGGATGCGCTGTCCCGTCGGAAGCGCCATGCGAGCCAGCCGCGCGGTGCCGGCGGTATGACCAGCCAGGAACATCGTCCAGGTGGTGCGGGTATCCCAGCGTTCTCCCCGTCGCCGGCGGGCGGCGATTTTCCTCAGTACCGATGCGCGGGGTGGCGTAGCCATGCCAGCTCCTTTTCCATTTCCTTTTGGCATCACGTCCCATGACCAGGTGCAGGTATGGAGACTGGTGATGACCGCGCCGGACCATCCTCTCCGGTTTGGCCATCCTGAACGCGTGCCGTTAGCCAGTCATTAGCGAGATTCGGAGCTGAGCATCGCCTCGCCGGGGTTTCAACACCAAGAACACGGCAATCCCAGCGGTCTTGCGCGGGAGTTGCTACCCTGTCAGGCATGCGCGCCACGGAGCGTCCACTGGGTAAGCCGTAAGGGAAAGGCTGCCGCCCTGGTCAGTCGCAACGTCGCGATCCGCGTCTGGCCCGCTCTCCTGGCCGCGATCATTGCGCTGGCGGCACTGATCGGCGCGTGCTGGGAGGTCGCGGCGCAAACGCCGCCAGCGGCGAGTCCACTTGTCACCGCCGATCCCGCACCCAACGCGCTTCTGGCCGTCGCCCCGGATCGCATCACGCTGATGCTGGCCGAGGCGATTGACCCTCTACAGGTCAACGTGCGGCTGCTGCGCACGGGTGGCACGGAGGTGGCGCTGGGACCACCGCAAGTTGATGCGAGCGATCCCACCCGTATCGTCGTGCCACTGCGGGAGCTGCTCGGCGGTGGCGGTTACACCGTGGTGTGGTCGGCGCGGGCGGCCGCTGACGGCGCGATCCTCGCCGGCGCCTATCCGTTCCGCACCGGCATCACGGAGAACCCCGGCGCGGCCCGGCTGGCCGGTGAATGGCCCGCGCCGTGGGCGCCAGTTCTGCGCTGGCTCGTCTTTTTGGGAACCGCGCTCGCCGCCGGCGGATTTGCCTGGGCACGTTTGCTCGCGCCACGGCACGGGGCGCGGACCCCCGGTATCACGGTCCGCATCGGCGCAATGACCATGGGGGCGCTGGTTGCCGTGCTCGCCACCATCCTCGCGCCGCTGCTCGGTCAGGTGCTTTTTCTGGGCGGCGCATCGCCCCGCCCGATGGACGCGCTCCGCGCCATGCCGCTCGGCTGGTGGCTGCAACTTGCCGCGCTCGTCGTGCTCGTGCTGTTCTGTCTGTCCGCGCTCGCCAGCGGGAGAGGCGCGGCAAGCCTCCCCGCCCCGCTCGACTGGGCGGGTGTGGGCGCCGGTCTGACCGCGCTCGCCGCGCTCGCGCTGACCAGTCACGCCGCGTCTCCGTTCGATCCGGTCGCCCTCACCGTCGAGATCGCCCATCAATGGTCGACCGCGCTCTGGGGCTCGGGATTGCTCTATCTGGCGGCAGGTTGGCGCGCGTTGGGTTCTGACGTCGCCCGGTTTCGCACCGTGCGCTGGATCGGCGGCGCGCTGGGCGCGGTCTCGGTCGTCACCGGGTTGGCCGCGGCGTGGCGGCTCTTTCCATCGTTGGGGGATGTCGTCGCCAGCCGTTACGGTCAGGTCCTCACCGCCAAGGGCGCGCTCGTCCTCGTCGTCCTGGTTCTGGGATCCCTGGCGATGGTCATCCCCCGCCGTTCTACCGTGCTGCGAGCGAGCCGTTCCATCGGCAGGCAAGGGCTGTTGGCGACCGGCGCCGTCTTTCTCGCTTCCCTGCTCGCGCTCATGGCCGCACCCGGCACGGCGGTGCCGGCCACCCTGGCGGGGGTGGCGCTCGCCAATGTCGTGCCGGTCGACCGCGCCGCGTTTAGCGTCGAGAGCGCGACAATTCACCTTCTGACTCAGCTCGCCATTCCCGGCTCACAGACTCTCGTCGTCCGTGTCACCGACGACGCGGGAGCGCCACTGGCGGCCACGCCGGCGCCGGAAGTCCAGGTGATCTGGACTCCATTTTCCTCTTCCGCGCCCGAGCACCCGATCGAACCTGCTGAATTGCAGCCCGGCCCTGATGGCGCGTCGTTCATTGGAACGGCGACGCTCGCCGGGGACGGGTGGTGGCAGGCGGATGTCACCGTTACACCGCCTGGGGGGATCGCCTCACGCGCGCGATTCTGGCTGGTGCTGCCCGATCCTAACGTCACTGGCCGCGGTCCCGTCCCGACGACTGATCCGGAGGCGAAAGTGCTGTATCGGCGCGGACTGGCGTCGCTCACCGCGCTCCGTTCCGTTCGCTACACGCAACGCCTGGCGGACGGCGGAGGGGCGCTTTCGCGGTCGCAGATCGCCGTCATCGCCGCCGGCGGTGAGCGGCCCGCCAAATACACCGAGACGATCGTCGATGTTGCGGGTGACGCCATCGCGCAACAGACGATCGTCGGCGACCGCCGCTGGATTCTGGACGGTGAGGCATGGGCCAGCGCCGCGCCAATTGCGTTCCTTTCTCCTGCCGCTTGGGGTGAGCTCTACGCGGACGCCACGGGGTTCCAGTTCGGACCGCGCGAAGACGTTGCCGGCGAGCTTTCGCAGGTCGTCACCTTCTGGCAGCCGCCCCGAGAACGTCCTGCGCGGGCGGCCACGTGGTACGCCTGGTGGATCGGACTGGCCAGCGGCGAGGTACGACGCGAGGCGATGATTTCTACCTTGCACTACATGGTCTACGACTACCGGGACTTCAACGCGCCGTTCGAGATCACGCCGCCAGTCACATCTGGTCCCGCCGCCACACCATCACAACGCGAGGCAACGCCCGTGGCGACGCCGGTTTCAGAGCCGTGAAGTACAGTTTCCCGATGTCACCGGAGGTTCCAGATCGCGTGTATGGGGCAGGACACGTCATGGCGCAATCAACGCTCAAACATCCGCGGGCTCTCATGCGCGAGCTCGCGCGGGAATATCAGATCGCCGATGAGGATGAGGTCCTCGCGTTTCTCGAACGCCATCCCGACGCCGCCCCGCTGCTTTTCGACATCAGGAGCAACATCCGGCGCTATTTTGGCGATGATGCGGTCCGCTTGGACATGTCATACGACCTCGAGTGGCCCGAGGATGGACCCGAAATGGTCGCCAATATCCAAACTCCACTCCGCTCAGCCGACGCCATCGACAGTTGGCGCCAGCTTGGCCGGGACTGGTGGTTCAAGAAACGAGGGGAAACAGCCGCGCCGATCCTAGTGAGCTTCGAGCACGTGCGGCGTGTTTGAATGGTTCGATTTTCTGGATCTCGCGGAAACGCTGGCCGAGACGCCGAACAACGAAGCAGCCGCGCGTACGGCCATCAGCCGGGCATATTACGCGACGTTTCACGCCGGGCGTACTTACCTTTCGCGGACGGATACTCCCATCGACCGCAGCCGCAATGCGCATCTCCAGGTGCTGATGCAGCTTCAGCAACGCAACGACGAAATCGGACAAGTCCTCGCGCTACTTCATTCCTGGCGCAAGCAGGCTGACTACGAAAATCCGACTATCCCTGATGCACGTGAGCTGGCCAGAAGTGCCGTGGCATTCGCCAGAGACACGATCGCCGCGATCGAAGCGCTGCCATAGCAGGTCGTTCGGACACATGTGCCTAAACGCTACGGTAGGTCTGATGCCTGGCTCCGTTGGCGTCGGTTCACGAGCGCCAGCCGCATCCCGTTCAGCGTCACCGCCAGTGAGGTGCCCATGTCGGCGGCGACGGCGATCCAGAGGTTGACCAACCCGAAGGCGGCCAGCACCAACGCCAGCAGTTTCGTCACCAGCGAGAGCCCGATGTTCTGCTCGATGACGCCGCGGGTTCGTCGCGAAAGCAGCAATGCCGCGGCGATCCCATTCAGATCGTCGCCCATCAGTGCGATGTCCGCCGTCTCCAGCACCACATCGGTCCCCGCCGCGCCCATCGCGATCCCGACGTCAGCGGTGGCCAGCGCTGGCGCGTCGTTGACGCCGTCGCCGATCATCACGACCGGTCCGTAGCGCTCGCGCAAGTCGCGCACGGCGGCGGCTTTGTCTTCCGGCAACAGCTCGCTGCGGACACTGTCGGCGCCGACCGCGCGGGCGATCGCCTCCCCCGTGGTGCGGGTATCGCCGGTGAGCACCGCCACGTGCGCGATCCCCGCCTCACGCATCCGGCGCACCGCGTCGGCGGCGTGGGGACGCAGGCGATCGGCGACGGCGATGACGCCAAGCGGCTGCAATGTTCCACCATTCTCGCCGGCGACGGCGACGAAGAGCGGTGTCGATCCTTCCTCCGCCAGCCGGGTCATCTGCCGCGCCAGCGCGCTCGGCCGCGCCTCGGTCCCCGCCAGCTCCAGCTCACGCGCCAGACGCATGCTGCCGACGACCGTCTCCCGGCCATTGACCTGGGCTGACGCCCCTTTGCCAGGCATCGCGAGGAACCTCGCCGCCGCCGGAACCGCGATCCCCTCCTCACACGCTCTGAGCGCCACGGCGCGCGCCAGGGGATGCTCCGACAGCGCCTCGACCGCGGCCGCGGTGGCCAGCAGCGTTCTGGTGTCGGGGGCGCCTCCCGGCAAGAGTTCGATGGTCACCACCTCGGGACGGCCAATGGTGAGGGTTCCGGTTTTGTCGATGGCGACGACCTTTGCCGACCCTGCGGCTTCCAACGCCGCGCCGCCCTTGATCAGGATGCCGCGCCGCGACGCCGTTCCGATGGCGGACACGATCGACACCGGTGTCGAAATGACCAGCGCGCAGGGACAGGCGATCACCAGCAGCGTCAGCGCCCGGTAAATCCACGTGCGGGGATCGCCGGTCACGAACGCGCCGCCCATGGCGAGTAGCGCCGCCCCGGCGATCACGACCGGCGTATAGACCGCGGCGAAGCGATCGACCGTCTGCTGCGCCGGAGCCTTGCTCCCCTGCGCTTCCTCGACGAGATGGATCACGCGGGCGAGGGTCGAATCGGCAGCCTCGCGCGAGACGCGCACCAGCAGCGCGCCGGGGCCATTGACCGTTCCCGCGAAGCAATCGTCGCCGGGCGCTTTGTCGGCCGGGATCGATTCGCCCGTGATCGGACTCTGATCGACCACGGAGACCCCTTCGATCACGACGCCATCGGCCGCGATGCGCTCACCGGGGCGCACCCGTATGACATCGCCAACGGCCAGCGCCGCGACCGGGACCTGTGTTTCGTTGCCGTCAAGATTCATGAGTGAGGCGGTGGCGGGTGAGAGCGACATCAGCCCCCGGATCGCGCCTCGCGTGCGCTCCAGTGTCCGCGCCTGCAACACCCCGCCCAGCGCAAAGAGCACGACCACCGCCGCGCCCTCGCCCCACTCGCCAAGCAGCGCGGCGCCGATGGCGGAGACGGTCATCAGGACGTTCATATCGAGCCGTCGCGCCCTGGCCGACTGCCAACCGGCGCGGGCGAAGGGCCAGCCACCGAGGGCGATCGCCCCCGCGAAGAGCGCGGTGACGAAAGGCGACTCGAACCCGGCAGAGCTGAGCACGATCCCAGTCAGCCAAAGCGTGGCGGCTACCAGCACGAACTGCACGCGCCGATCCTGCCACCAAGAAAGCGCCGGAGCCTGCGCGGTGTTTTGGCCTACCGCCTCCGCGACCGCGTGATACCCCGCGCGCGCCACCGTGGCCGCGATCTCGGCCTCCGGTACGGCAACCCCGCCCCCCGGCACGACCGTCAACATGGCGGCGCCGAAATTGACCCGCGCGCTATCGACCCCGGGCAACGCGGCGACAACTCGCTCGACACTCAGCGCGCAATCGGCGCAATCCATCCCACTGATACGGAAGCGAACCGTGGCGGACGGCAGCGTGGCGGACGGCAGCGTGGCGGACGGCAAAGGAGCATAGGCAGGAACCGTGGCGGTCATCGCTCGTCAGACCCAGGCGCGAACTCTCCGGCGTGGGCGATACCCATCGCCAACAGCTCGCGCACGTGGTCGTCGTCGAGGGCGTAGAAGATCACCCTCCCCTCCCGTCGCGCGCGCACGACACGCCCCTCCCGCAGGGTGCGCAGTTGGTGCGACACCGTGGTCCGGTTGACGCCAGTCGCGGCGGCCAGATCGCAGACGCACAGCTCCCCGGAAGCGAGTGCGGCAACCAGCCGCAACCGCGTCGGGTCGGCAAGCAACGCGAAAAGCCCCGCCACCTGCGGCGCCGGCGGCAGCACAGCCAGCGCTGCCCGCGCCGCAAACACCGCCGGCGGGTGAATCAGCGCGACCTCACAATCGTCAGAGTTTGGCTCGATCGTTTGGACAGCAGATGACATGTGCATCATGGTGCACATATGATAGTGCTAACGTGGGTGTTCTGTCTCACCGCATTTCCGCACCTTTCGGATCGCGCATAATCGCGTAGCCGATAGTGCTTGAGCGCAACGTACGTATTGGGAAGGATTGTCCATGCCGGCCAGCGTCGCCGAAGTCGAAAGCCGTCTATGGGAT
>JACCXM010000150.1 GCA_013697005.1 Chloroflexia bacterium
CTGCACGGCTCGACAATCGCGCTGATGGACATCGACCCGGTGCGATTGGCCGACACCGAGACGATTGCTCATCTGCTGGCGGACAACGCCGGCGCCCACCCCACCATCGAGGCGACGACCGATCTGCGCCGGGCGCTCGGTGGCGCGGATTACGCGATCAACATGATTCAAGTCGGCGGCTACCGGCCCTCGACGGTGATCGACTTCGACATTCCGACGCGTTACGGGTTGCGGCAGACCATCGGCGATACGCTGGGGATCGGTGGCATCATGCGGGCGCTGCGCACGATCCCGGTGATGCTCGATCTCGGGCGCGAGATGGAGGAGGTCTGCCCGGACGTCCTGTTCCTCAACTACAGCAACCCGATGGCGATGCTCTGTATGGCGATGGAGCGGGCCACGAGCATCCAGACAGTCGGGCTCTGTCACAGTGTGCAGGGCACCGCGGCAGCCATCGCCGAGTGGTTGGACGTTCCCTACGATGACGTCAATTACGTCTGCGCCGGGATCAACCACGTGGCCTTCATGCTGCGCTACGATCGCGACGGCGAAGATCTCTATCCCGCGCTGCGCCGCTTCGCCGCCGAAGGGCGGGAGCCGGCCTGGGAGCGGGTCCGCTTCGAAGTGTTGCGCCGCTTCGGGTACTTCGTCACCGAATCGAGCGAGCATTTCTCCGAGTATGTCCCCTGGTTTATCAAACCGGGCCGCGACGACATCATCCAGCGTTTCAACATTCCGCTCGACGAGTACCCGGCCCGGTGCGAGGACCAGATCGCGGACTGGGCCGATTTTCGCGCCGCGCTGACCTCACCCGATCCTGAGGCGTTGGGGCGCTATCAGGAGGAGACGCGGGGCCATCTCGACGGGATGGACGAGCGGCGCATCGCGGTCGTCGCAAGGGAGGATCCTGCACGGGCGGCAACGATGCGCGAGGCGGCGCTGGCGCACCAGGAAGGCGAGGCCAACGGTCACTCCGGTGAATACGGCACGCTGATCGTTCACGGGATCGAAACCGGGCAGGCGCGGGTGGTCTATGGCAATGTCCCGAATCAGGGGCTGATCGCCAATCTCCCCGCGACCTGCTGTGTCGAGGTGCCGTGTCTGGTCGACCGTAATGGGGTGCAGCCGACGACCGTGGGCACGCTGCCGCCGCAACTGGCGGCGCTGATGCAGACGAACATCAACGTCCAGGAGCTGACCGTCGCCGCGGCCCTGACCGGCAAGCGGGAGCACGTCTATCAGGCGGCGATGCTCGATCCGCACACGGCAGCCGAGCTCGATCCGGAACAGATTTGTGCGATGGTTGACGATCTGCTGGAGGCGCATGGGGGGATGGTGCCGGAAATGAGGTGAGGGGCGAGCAGCCAGGGGCGCGCCAGGGTCACCGCCGCGGATCGATTGTGCAGGAGGGCGGCGACCAGCGCGGTATCCAGCAGATACCGCCTCACAACTCGATGGGCGGCGTTGGCGTACTCTCGTGCCGGCTCCGATCAAGCGCCTCGGCGGTCTCGTCCCAATCCAGATCGCTCCAGCTTCCGATCGCCGCCAGGGCGGGGGCGAGCGCGTGATCCGCCATGGCAGCGTCCGCCGCCGCCTCGTCGGCGAAGTAGCGAACAATCTGCTGCTCGTCCTCCTCCAGGACGATCCCGATCAAGTGCTGCTCGGCCGCGCCAGCAAGGCTTGGGGGCCGAGCCACACGGTGTGCCATTCGTTGCACCTCCTGAGTCGTATGGTACCATGGCTAAACATAATGACCTGCCCCACATCGACGGCCAGCAGGATGTGCGCCCGGCGCTGGGTCAGCCCGCTGCTCGTGCCCCGGCGCAGCAGCCCGGTGAGCCGCTTGCGCTCGGCCGCGGTGAGGACGACCAGATGTTTGGGGTGGTTGGCCATGGCGGGGACTCCTTTCCCGACGATCCGAGCCGGGACACTTCCGCATCGTCGCCCGTATGGTAATTCTGGTTTGACGATGTACTAGCAACCGGGGGAGGGACTGGGCAATCCCGCGTCCTTGGGAATGTTGGTTCCGATAACTGAGGACGGCAGACACGATCAGAAATCGGCATTCGCCGCCGTCAAGCGGGAAATCGCCCCCCGCCGGCGGCCGGGCTCCCGCCGCGGCCGATCCCCGTACAATGTGGACGCAGCGACCCGGCCGGGAACGACGTGGGGGTGGGACGGTGGCGACGACGGCGCGGGCGGCGGCCGGTCTGGCGCCGCCGGCAGCCTACGTGGTGGCCGCCATGGTCTCGGCCCAGCTCGGCGCGTCGGTCGCAAAATTCCTGTTCGCCGCGCTCGGCCCCTTGGCCACCGTCTCCCTGCGGACCGCGTTCGCCGCGCTCGTCCTGCTCGCGGTCTGGCGGCCCCACCTCCGCGGCCGACCCCGCGCAGACCTGCTCGCAGCGCTGGCGTTGGGCGTGACCCTGGCGGGGCTGAGCCTGAGCTTTTACGCGGCGTTGGAGCGAATCCCGCTCGGGGTGGCCATGACGTTGGAGTTCGCCGGCCCCCTCGGGATCGCCCTCGTCGGCTCGCGGCGCCGGCTGGACCTGCTCTGGGGCGTGCTGGCGGCAGCCGGCATCCTCGTCTTGAGCCCCCTCGGGGGCACGGTCGACCCGCTCGGTGCCGCCCTCGCGCTCCTGGCCGGGGCCTTCTGGGCCGCCTCCATCCTGCTGAGCGCGCGTATCGGGCAGGCCATCCCAGGTGGCGGGGGGCTCGCGCTCGCGATGACGGTGGCCGCCGTCGTCACGCTCCCGTTCGGCCTCGCCGCCGGCGGGCAGGTGGCGGCCGACCCGCGCGTGCTCCTCACGGCGCTCGGCGTGGGGCTGCTCTCTTCGGTCGTCCCCTTTTCTCTGGAGCTGGAGGCGCTGCGCCGCATCCCAGTCCACGTGTTCGGGTTGCTGATGAGCCTGGAGCCGGCGATCGCCGCCCTCGTGGGGCTGGTGGTCTTGGGCGAGATGCTCGGGATGCGCGAGATCGGCTCGATCGGCCTCGTCGTGACCGCCAGCGTCGGTGCCACCAAGACCGCCGAGCGGGGCGAGGGGGGCGCGGCCTAGGCGGCGTTCGGGCGGACGCTCGCGCGCGTCGGGGAGCGGTTAGCAGAATCGGCCGAAGCCGACGAAGCTGGGGGTCACGGTCAGCGGGCTGTCGCGCTCCGGCAGCGCCGGCAGCCTTGCGAGGACCACGTTGAAGCCGCAGGCGCCCCGGACGATCGAATCTGGTTCCGATTACGCCCATAATCGGAACCGGTTCCAACACGGTTTGCGAGCGCCGGACGCGCCGTCGATCGTTGTGAGACGGGCAGCGAATCACGCGTTGGTCACCAATACCGGCTTCACCGCGATGCCCCGTGGATCAGCCGCAGGACGGTCTCTGGTGTCATCGGCGTGGCGGTGACGGTCACGTCGAGGGGCGCGAAGGCGTCACGCAACGACCGGTCCCAGGCCGTTACCAACGGCCGTTTCCTGACCCCGATCGGCGCCGCCACCGTCGCCCCGATCGACTTCGGCCCGATGGGGTTCCCCGTCATCGTCACCGACCACGTCTCCGTCGCCGACGTCGACAACGCCCGGACCGAGGTGTTCACCATCATTCCGTATTTCGGGTGGAGGCTTTTCGGACCGACTCTTAGACAGCTGAGCCGGGCCGCTTGCGGGCGAAGGTCTCCATCATCAAGCGGACGAACTTCTCCCCGTCGGCGTCCAACGCCACGTCCGCATTGGGTGCCACCCCCCGTCGCCGGTGGGTGTCGATCACGGTGCGGCCCACCGTCAGTTCGCCGGTCGTTTCGACGTCGGCATGAAACGGGTGGGTCGTGATGATCGAGGGGTCCACGATGGCGGCTACGCAGAGGGCGTCGT
>JACCXM010000015.1 GCA_013697005.1 Chloroflexia bacterium
CGGCCGGCGCCGCGCTGAAACGGCTTTCCGCCGATGCCGACAGCCGCATCGGCGATGGTCCGCACGTGGTTTCCCAACGGTGGGCGGCCGCGCTCTGGGCGCATCCGGATCAACCAGACGGTCTCATCTACCTGGCGCGACATGCTCCAGACCATCGGTCCATCGCGCTTTTCGACCGCGCCGCTGAAGCGCTGGTGGCCAATTGCGCGTCGAACTTGTTACTCGATCCGAGACGGTTAGGCCGCATCCTCGATCACTTTGGCTGCGCGGTGATCCCATGATGGCGTTGGGCGTCACGCAGAGCAATCCATTGGTGATCGCCGTGGAACTCCTGCCAATTCTTGGACGGTCGTTTGCTATGCTCCGGCTATGGAACGCTGGGCAGAGGCGTACACCACGGACACCGGCATCTATCAGGCGTTTGCCAACGCCGCGGATCCTGAGCGCGAGGTGTCAAGGCGCGTCCTGCGCGCCATTCCGTACGCGGACAAGACCATCCTGGAGATCGGATGCGGCCCAGGTGGTTACGCGCCCGACATGGCGCCGCGGGCAAAATCCTATTTCGCGCTGGATGTCTCGGAAGCGATGATCGCGCTCGCCAGGGAGCGCCTCGCGGGCATCCCCAATGTGACGATCTTGCACGCGGACGCCCAATCGATCCCACTCGCGGATGACTCGATGGACATCATTTTTGGCACCTGGGCGATCGGCGCGATCTGGCCCCATGAGACTCGCGAGTCCGCGCTGGGCGACATCCATCGCGTCGTCAAGCCGCGGGGCGAGGTGTGGGCCGTCGAGAGCCATTGGCAAGGTCCGTTCATGGAGATGCGGGGAAAAGAGGAGCAAGATGGGGACCACCAAACCTGGCTCTGGTACAAGTCTCATGGGTTCCGCCTCGTCGACGTGATCGACTACGCCTTTGAATTTAGCTCGCTCGACGAAGCCAAGCGCATTCTTGGGTTCATCTTTGGCGAGAAGGCGCATCGCTATTTGGCGGCGCATCCCGATCGCCGCATCGGGCACCGAGCGATCCTCGTCCACAAGCAGGTCTCATGAACCCATGGCCGTCGCGACATCGCCGGTGATGCCTCATCGTGACGCGATAAAGCGTCCGACTCCCGATGGCCGTCGCCCGCAACAGACGCCTGCCCGACCAAGGAGCTTATAGCCGCTCACGAGCCCGCAGCCGCTCCGTCTCCTCTTCATCCACCCCATAGCGCTCCGGCAGCCGCACGAGCTGCTCTGGGGTGCCGAGATACTGCACCACCACGCCGTAATCCCGCGCGGCGCCTTCCATCGAGACATAGCCGGCGACGACGTCGGCGAGGACTGAATCGACCGGGCGCGTGAAGGGATCGCCGTAGCCGCCGCCGCCGGGTGGGGCGAGGAGAACGGTTTGGCCCGGTTGGAGACTGATGACCGTTTTCGGTTTGAGGGGCTGACCGTCGGTGGCGAACTCGCCGATCCCGCCGGGACCGCCGCCGGCGAACCCCTGGGCGGCGAACCTGGTGCGGTCGATCATGGCGGAGACGCTCCAGGGGCCGTCGCCGCGATACCAGAATTCCGTCGCCTGCCCCAGACCGCCGCGCGTCGCCCCCGCGCCGCCGGAGTCGGTGCGCAGCTCGCGCTTCGCTTGCACCAACGCCGAGAGGTGCTCGATCACCTCGGCGGGAAGCCCGGCCACCCCGGAGGGGAACCCGGTCGTGCTCAGCCCGTCCTTGGCGGCGCGCGCGCCCGTGCCGCCGACCTGGAAGATCGCGGTCATGAACGGCTCATCATTCTCCGGATGCTCCCCCCGCCAGACACTGAGCCAGATCGGATCGGCCCCGCCCGCCAGCAACTTGTCCGGCAGCGCCTGGGCCAGCGCGCCGAAGATGGCGCTGGGCACGAAGTGGCCGACGAGATGCCGCGCCGCCACCGCCGCCGGATCGACGCAGTTGAGGATCGAGCCGAGCGGGGCGGTGACGTGGACCGGGCGGAAGGCTCCCTCGTTGTGCGGCACGTCGGGTGCGACCGCCGCTTTCAGGGCGAAGGAGGCATAGCCGTGGGTGTAATTGAGGACCACGTTGATACCGCGCCCGCTCTGCGGCGAGGACCCTTCGAAGTCGATATCGATCTCATCGTCGCGGACGGTCAGCGTGACGGCGATCTTGATCGGCTCCTCGAAGCCGTCGCTCCAGACCTCGTGCTGGTAGACACCGTCCGGCAAGGTGCGAATCGCCTCGCGCAGGGCACGCTCGGAGCGAGCGATGATCTCGTCGGACAGCGGATCGACACTCTCCAGTCCGAACTCGTCCATCATCGTCAGCAGGGCTCGCCCGCCGACGTCGTTGCATGAGGCCTGGGCGTAAAGATCGCCGACCGTCTCGTCCGGAAGCCGGACATTGGCACGGATGATTTTCAAGAGCTCGTGGTTCGGCTCGCCGCGGTCGAACAGTTTCGTCACCGGAACGCGCAGCCCTTCTTCGTAGATCTCGTGCGCCTCGCCGGAGAAGACCTGACCGCCGATATCGGCGGCATGACAGAGATTGCCGAAGTAACCGACGATCCGCCCCTCACGAAACACCGGGGTGACGACGGTGAAGTCGTTGAGCTGGCCGGAGGTCATCCAGGGGTCGTTGGTGATGAGAACGTCGCCGGGACCGAGGGTTTCGGGAGGGTAGGCGGCGAGGAGGTGGCGGACCCCGGTTGCCATCGGGTTGATGTGCCCTGGGGTGCCGGTCAGTGATTGCGCCATCATCTGGGCGCGGGTGTCGAAGACACCGCAGGCGAGGTCCTGCGACTCGCGCACGACGGTGCTGAACGCGGTCCGCATCAGCGCCGCCTGCTGCTCGTTGGCGACGGAGAGGAGCCGGTTCCAGAGCACCTCGAGGGTGACGGGGTCGAGGGTTTTGGCGACAGGCGCGACATCCGTTGTCTCAGCAGTCATTGGTTTCCTCAATCTTCGCCAGTCAGCGTCAACCAAACCGTGTCATTCTGAGCCCGCGGGCGAAGAATCTCGTTTCTCGCGAAACTCCAGCGACATGAGACGAGATTCTTCGTTCCTCAGAATGACACGTGTCGCGTGTCAACGCGCTCATCCTGCCACCGCCGCCTTGGCGACGTCGACAACCAGATTCCCCTCGCCATCGACCGACACCGTCGCGCCGGGACCGATCACGGAGGTCGATTCGCGTTCCTCGACGATCGCGGGACCGGCGAAGCTCGCGCCGGGTCCCAGCCGGTAGCGGTCGTACACCGGGACGTCGCGCATCCCGCCCTGTTCCGGCATGTAGGCGCGACGCGTGCCTTTGCGCGCCGAGGCGGCGTCTCCGCTCGCCTCCGGCGCCGTCGAGAGATGCAGCTCGGGGCGGGGACCAGAGGAGACGATCCGCCAGGTGATCGCCTCCACGGCGACCGGCGGCCCCAGCCGGCCATAGAGCCGCAGGTACTCGGTCTCGAACGCCTCGCGCAAGGTGGGCACGCGCTCCGCGCCGAGCGGTCCCGGCGGCAGGGGAACACGCACTTCGTGACCTTGCCCGACGTAGCGCATCTCGGCGGCGCGGCGATGGGTGACGTCCTCCCCGTGCAACCCGGCGGAGGCCAGCAGCACCGTCCCTTCCTCTTCCATCTCGGCGAAGAGCGCGTTGACCCGCGCCCAGTCCAGCGTGTCGAGGCGGCCAGGGAAGGAGCGGGTGAAATCGAAGGCGACCGCCGCGGCGAGAAACCCGATGGCGCTCATCACCCCCGCCCCGGAGGGCACGATCAAGCGTGGCGAGCCAAGCGCGGCGGTGATGCGATAGCCATGCACCGGACCGGCGCCACCAAAGGCAAACACCGGCAGCCGCCCCGGATCACCGCCCCGCTCCAGGGTGTGTACCCGCGCCGCGCCGGCCATCGTCTCATTGACGATCTGATGGATCCCCCAGGCGGCCTCTTCAATGGAAAGCCCCAGCGGATCGGCGACATCGCGCCCGATCGCATCCCGCGCGCCCGCGACGTCGAGCGACATCGCGCCGCCGAGAAAAAAGGCGGGATCGAGATAGCCGAGCACGAGATCGGCGTCGGTGACGGTTGGCTGGGTGCCGCCGCGGCCGTAGCAGACCGGTCCGGGCTCGGCGCCGGCGGAATCGGGTCCGACCTTGAGCAGACCCAGGGCGTCGATACGGGCGATCGAACCACCTCCCGCCCCGATCTCGATCATCTCGATCACGGGCAGATTGATCGGCAGCCCGGAGCCCTTCTTGAAACGGTAGCGGCGATCGACCTCGAAGCCATGGGCCAGCAGCGGCTCGCCGCGGTCGATCACCGCGAACTTGGCGGTGGTGCCGCCCATATCGAAGGAGAGGAGATCGTCGTAGCCGGCGGCGGCGCCAAAGGCGGCGGCGGCCAGCGCGCCCCCGGCGGGACCGCTCTCCAGCAGACGCACCGGCACCCGCGAGGCGGTCTCAACCGTGGCCAGCGCGCCGGAGGAGATCAGCAGCAACAGCGCGCCGCCGAATCCCGCCCGCGCCAGCCGCTCTTCCAGATCGCGCAGATATTGCTCGACCCGGGCCTGGACGTAGACATTGGCGACCGTAGTCGAGGTCCGCTCGTACTCGCGAATCTCGGGCACGACGTCGGACGAAATCGAGACGCGCAGCTCCGGCGCGGCGCGCTGCACGGCCTCCCGTGCCCGCCGTTCCAGCTCCGGATTGGCGAAGCTATTGAGAAAGGCGATGGCCACCGCCTCGATCCCGGCAGCGGCCAGCTCACGCGCCAGGCGCTCGACATAGTCTTCGTCGAGATCGTGGCCGGGAAGCGTCGAGCCGTCGGCGAGGGTACGTCCCGGTACCCCGAAGCGGAGATAGCGTGGCGCCAGCGGGCGCGGCATCTCGAGCTGCAAATCGTACAGATCGTACCGATGCTCGCGGCCAATCTCCAACGAATCGCGAAACCCCTCCGTCGCCAGCAGCGCGGTTGGCGCTCCCTTGCGCTCGATCAGCGCGTTCGTCACCAGTGTCGTACCGTGGATGATCTGACCCAGCGCGGCCATCGGCGCCTTCGCCGCCACCAGCGTCTCGGCCAATCCGCTTTCGATCGCGCGCGAGGGATCGTCCGGCGTCGTCAGCGTCTTACCGACGACGAACGACCCCGTGCTGTCGTCGTAGACGATGAGATCAGTGAAGGTGCCGCCGATATCGACACCGGCACGGAGGCGTTTGCCCTCACCCCCAACTGCGTCTCCCTGGGAAACCCTCACCCCAACCCCTCTCCCTGTGCGCAGGGCGAGGGGCCTTCCTCTGCCCCTACATTCGACTTCCGACCTCCGACTTCCGACCTCCGACTCGTCATCCGTCGATCTTGGGAAAGCGCGACGGCGGGAAGATATCCACCTGCGGCGAGCGCATGGCGGCCAGGATGCCGCCATCGACGGCGATCAATTGGCCGGTGACGTAGGCGGCGTCGTCGGAGGCGAGAAAAACGGCCGCGCCGGACATCTCCGCGGGCTCGCCGACGCGGCCCATCGGGATCGCCTGACCGCGCTCGCTTTTGGTCGCGGGGGACATCCCCTTGGAATCGATCGACCCAGGGATCAGCCCGTTGACGCGCACGCCGTAGGGAGCAAGGTCGACCGCCATGGCGCGGGTGAGGGCCTCGATCCCACCCTTGGTCGCGTCGTAGGCGGCATTGCCGCGGTGCGCCCGCGTGGCCCCGCCGGAGGAGACGTGGATGATGACCCCGTGCCCGTTGCGCGCCATGTGCCTGGCGGCGCGCAGCCCGCAAAGAAAACTCCCTTTGAGATTGACCGCGTGGATGCGGTCCCACCATTCCTCGTCGCCATCGAGAAAGTGGCGCTCGGTGTCGGTGAGACCGGCGCTGTTGACGAGGATATCGACCGTGGTAAAACGTTTCAGCGTCTGGTCGAAGAGCCGGTTGACATCGTCCTTGCGGGAGACGTCGGTGGTGATCGCGATGGCGTTCCCCCCGGCGTCATTGATCCCCTTGGCCACGGTTTCCACGCCTTCGCTATCGACATCCGAGGCGATCACCGTCGCCCCTTCCGCGCCGTAGCGTTCGGCGACCGCGCGGCCGATTCCGTTGGCCGCCCCGGTGACGATCGCGACCTTCCCCTGCAAGTTCAATTTGTCGGCCATCCCGGCTTCTCGCTCCTGACCACGCGTATCAGCGCAATGTTTCCGCATCTATCCGCCGGACGAAAGATTCTCGTCCGTTGCTCCTTGATTCGATCAGGATGCCGAGAATCATCGTTGGCGCTCGGAAAGTCACCCTGCCGGAATCCATTCTCGCCCATTTGGGCCGGCAAAGCTGTTAGGTGCGAACGCCCCTTCAACACTGGCACACAGCCGTCACGTTTCTTGATAAGCGCGAGAAATGAGGGATTGGGCTCGTTCTATGTCTGCGGCACTGTCAACTTCGATCTTGACCCGATTTCCTTTAAGAGGACTCGTGAAACCCTTTTCCATCTGAACGGTCTCGGCAGCAAGAGGCACCCCGATAACGATCCGATTCAGGGTCGGCCGGAATCGAACGTCGGCAAAGGTCTTGAGATGGCGAAACGCAATGTATCCGTAGAGGGTGCGCTCTTCGATATCATCGCCAAGACCGAGGATGAACGCCTTCAGCGTGTCAAACCAGTCACGAACCTCTTGGGAGCTTTGGTTGAGGCGCTGCAGCACAATGGGTATTGGACTCGGTTCGGTCCCAACAGGTTTGCCCGGCTTCGGTTGAGATTTCCCGTCCTGACCAAGGGGAGACACCGAACTGCTGGCCACCTGCTCGAGGAGAATCAGATCATCGCCATAGCGGCGGTATCGTATGAGATCGATGTTCCGGGGCATCTCCCGGATGGCATGCTCGTCGTACTTCGTGAAGTCTCCAGCGACACAAACGAGCCGCGGGTAACGCCACTCGATGCTGTTTGCGGACTCTGCGCCGAGTTGCTTCATCACGAGAAGCGTAAAATCGGCCTGATGGTCCATCAACCAGTTGAGGTAAAACAGACCTTGGTTGATC
>JACCXM010000184.1 GCA_013697005.1 Chloroflexia bacterium
CTGTAGGGGCGACGCCCGCGTCGCCCGCCCCACGCTACAACCATAGTTGCGGTCTCTGCCGTAATCGTCAATCTACGGAAACCGCGAAAACACGAGCAGCAAGACTCCGTACAACGCGACGACAATCGCGATGCCGCGCCAATTGCGCTCTTGTGTCTCGCTTCCCGCCGGTTGCAGCCACCATCCAAAGCGATGGCTGACCCACGGCGCCACCCAGTTGAGGATCACCACCCCGGAGAGGTTGCCGGCGAACAGGGCCAGCCAGAATGGCCAGCCGAGCTGCCGTTGCAGGATGGGTGTCTGCACGAAATAGCCGAACAGGAAAACGACCGGATAGAGCGCCAGCAGGGTGAGCATATTCAGCTTCCAGACCGGCGCCTCGGCCGCGCCCCCCACCCGGAACCACTGGTCGAACCCGGAACGGACCGTGCGGTAGTGGGTTTCGGTAGTGAACGCATTGGCCTCGTCGAGCAATTTGAGGCGCTCGGGGGCGGTCATCCAGGCGTTGAGATGGGCTTCGGTATCGAATTGCAGAATCGTCACCCAATCCTCCTGAACACCGGGGATGGGAGGATTGAGCTTGAACCCCTGAAACCCGGGGTACTGCGCCTGCGCCGCGGCGATGCGCTGTCCCCACGCGCGGTAGGCATCTTCCTTGCCCGGTGCGATACGCATCGAGATCACCGCCGAAACCGCGTCCGGCGGTTTGGCGGCATCGTCGTCCTGGATGATATGGATATCGTCGTGACCGACCAGGAGCGGTTGCACGGTTTCGATCAGCCGCAACCGTTGCGGCGAGCGCAGCCAGGTTTGGGCGTCGTCCGCGGACGCGAACTTCTGGACGATCACCCAATCGATCTGAGACGGCGGATTGGGCGGGATCACCTGATGATCGATGAAGCCCGGGAATTGGGCGACGGCGTCGCTGATCTGCTGCTGCCAGGCGGCGAAGTCGTCGTTGCGATCCGGCAGGACGCGCGTCTGGGTGATGAGCGTGACCGGTTTGGTGGCTGCGCTTGACCCGACGCCGGTGCTTACCGGCGATGCCGTTGGCGACGATGCCACGCTTCACCTCTCATACGAAGTCCGGGCGCAGGGCAACGGACCTTCCACAATTCGCGCCATGTTCCCCCCTCGCCCTGCGCACAGGGAGAGGGGGGTAGGGGGGGGAGGGTAAACCTACCGCCACGCTACACCCGTCTGGCAGAATGTCAAGTCCCGAAAGGACGAGCTTCCCGGACTTCCTGATACCCCAGAAGTTCCCGAAGTTCAGGAAGTTCTATGCTGATTGGCGTTGCCGCGCTCTTGCTTTCCAGCGATGCCCGGTGTAGCGTGATCCGCGATTTTCACAATTGTGTGGCGTGCGTGCTCCGGACCCGGTCCGCGTGGTTCGGGCGCGTCGCATGTGCCCGCGCCGGATCGCGGCACGAGGTGGTGCAGCATGAATCTCAATACCATCGAGGAAGTCCGCCAGGCGACCGCGGTTGCGGGTGGCGACGTCGAGTGGCGGGATGGCGATAGCTGGTTAGCGGGTGGGACCTGGCTCTTTTCCGAGCCGCAACCGTACCTGCGGCGGCTGCTCGATCTGCGCGCGATGGGATGGCAGCCGCTGGAGTCGAGCGATGGCGGGCTGCGCGTCGCCGCGACCTGCACCATCGCCGCGCTCTACGCGTTTCCGGGGCGGCCCGACTGGCCAGCGTCGTTCCTGATCGACGAGTGCTGCCGCGCCTTTCTGGCCTCCTTCAAAATCTGGAACACCGCCACCGTCGGCGGCAATATCTGCATGTCGCTACCGGCCGGTCCGATGATCTCGCTGACGACCGCGCTGGAAGGGGTCTACATCATCCAGGGGCTCGATGGCGCGGAGCGGCAGATGCCCGCCCTCGACTTTGTCACCGGCAATCATCAGAACGTGCTCCAGCCGGGAGAGCTGCTACGCGCCATCGATCTCCCCGCCGCGGCGCTGCGCAAGCGGGCGGCGTTCCGGCGGATGTCGATGACGCACATGGGGCGCTCGACGGCGCTGCTGATCGGCACGGTGCTGCCGCAGGGGGGCGCCTTTACCTTGACCGTCAGCGCGGCAACCCCCCGCCCGGTGCAGATCGTCTTCGCGGAGGCGCCCGATGCCAGGGCACTCCGGGAGCGCCTGAACGAAGCGATCCCGGACGACGGCTACTTCGACGACGTTCACGGCGCGCCGGAGTACCGCAAGCACATCACCCACTACTACGCCGAACAAATCCGGGCCGAGCTGGCTGGTGCACCGGCTTGATGACGCCAACACGTACAGGTGTCATGCTGAGGAACGAAGCATCTCGGCTGAATGGAAACACGTTTGCGGAGTACGAGATTCTTCGCCGGCGGGCTCAGAATGACCCATGCTCTGTGGCACGGCAGTCGGTACGGCACACGCTCTGTGTCATAACCCTGAGGAGCACGCAATGAGCTATCACGTCAACGGCAAGACGTTCTCCGAGAACCCGGCGGCGGGACAGTGCCTGCGCACGTTTCTGCGCGAGCTGGGGTGGTTCGGGGTCAAGAAGGGGTGCGACGCGGGCGACTGCGGCGCCTGCAGCGTCTGGCTGGACGGCGTGCCGGTCCATAGCTGTCTCATTCCGGCCTATCGCGCCGAGGGTCTCCAGATCACGACCATCGAGGGGCTCGCCGGGGAGAACGGCGATCTGCACCCGATGCAGCGCCAGTTCCTCGACGCGCAGGGGTTCCAGTGCGGGTTCTGCACGGCGGGCATGATCATGACCGCCGCGAGCCTCAGCGCGGAGGACATTCAGGGTGATCTGGCCCGTCATCTCAAGGGCAATCTCTGCCGCTGCACCGGCTATCACGCGATCGAGGACGCCATCCACGGGGTGAAGACCGTCGAGGAGGACCGGCCCGGGGCATCGGTCGGGACCGGGGTCGGCGCGCCGGCAGGTCCGGAGGTCGTCACCGGCAAGGCGCGCTACACCCTCGACACCACGATGGAGGGGATGCTCCACCTGAAGGTGTTGCGCGCCCCGCACGCCCACGCCAAAATCGTTTCCATCGACAAGTCGGCCGCGCTCGCCGTGCCGGGGGTGCATGCGGTTTACACCTGGCAGGATGTGCCGCGCAAGCTCTACACCACATCGATCCACGAGGATTTCCGGGTCGATCCCAACGACACCTACATGCTCGACAACATCGTTCGCTTCGTCGGGCAGCGGATCGTCGCCGTGGTCGCGGAGAGCGAGGCGGCGGCGGAAGAAGGGTGCCGCCAGGTCGTCGTCGAGTACGAGGTGTTACCAGCCGTCTTCGATCCCGAGGAGGCGATGCGCGCCGGCGCGCCGGTGGTCCACGACACCAGCGGCGACCAGTTCATCCGCCAACCCGAGCGCAACATTCTGATCGACATCCACGGCGGGATCGGCGATGTCGAGACCGGATTCGCCGCGGCCGATGTCATCCACGAGGCGACCTATGGGACGCATCGGGGACAGCACGCCCATCTGGAAACGCACTGCTCGATCTCCTGGGTGGACGAGGACGGGCGGTTGAACGTGCGCACTACCTCGCAGTCGCCGTTCATCTGCCGCGACAAACTCTGCTACCTGTTCGGGCTCGGTTTGCAGAATGTGCGCGTTTTCTGCGACCGGGTCGGGGGCGGTTTCGGCGGCAAGCAGGAGGTGCTTACCGAGGATCTCACCGCGCTGGCTGCCATCAATACCGGACGGCCGGTGCAATGGGAGTTCACCCGCGAGGAGCAGTTCAGCGCCAGCACGGTCCGCCACCCGATGCAGACGACGGTCAAGCTGGGGGCAACGCGCGACGGCACCCTCACCGCCATCCAGATGCGGGTCGTCTCCAACACCGGCGCCTATGGCAATCACGGCGGGGAGACGCTCTACCACGCGTGCAGTGAATCGGTCGGTCTCTATCGCTGCCCGAACAAGAAGATCGACGCCTTTGCCGTCTACACCAACACCTTGCCCTCCGGGGCGATTCGCGGTTACGGGCTGACGCAGACCCTCTACGCCGTTGAGTGCGCGATGGACGAATTGGCGCGGGCGCTGGAGATGGACCCGTTCGATTTAAGGCAGAAGAACGTCGTCCGCCCCGGCGACCCGATGCTCTCCCTGGGCGAGGAAGCGAGCGATACCGAGATCGGGAGTTACGGGCTGGACGAATGTGCCACCCAGGTGCGGGACGCCCTGGCGCGAGGCAATGGGGTGGCCGCTCCTCCCGGTGGGGATTGGCTGACCGGGCAGGGGATCGCCTACGCCATGCACGATGCCGCCCCCCCCACCGAGCATCGCTCCGAGGCGCGGCTGCGCGTGCTGGAGGATGGCGCGTTCGAGCTGGCGATCGGCACCGCCGAGTTCGGCAACGGCACGACGACGCAACACGTGCAGATCGCCGCCAGCACGCTGGGCACGGTCGCCGACCGGGTGCGGGTGGTGCAATCGGATACGGACAAGACCGGGTTCGACACTGGCGCTTTCGCAAGTACCGGCACCTTCGTCGCCAGCAAGGCGGTCTGGCTCGCGGCGGAAGCGCTGCGCGAGCGCATCCTCGACTTCGCCGCCTCCCATACCCAGGTCGGCCGCGACATGTGCCGGCTCGACGCCGCCGCCGTGATCTGCGGCGAGGTGCGGATTCCGCTAGGCGATCTTCTCCAGGCTGCCGAAACCAGCGGACATCAGCTCGCGCTGTCGCGGCGGGCCTATGGCTCGCCGCGCTCTGTCGCCTTCAACGTCCACGGGTTCCGCATCGCGGTCCATCGCGTGACCGGCGAGATCATCATCCTGCAGAGTGTCCACGCCGCCGACGCGGGGACGGTGATCAATCCGATGCAGCTGCGGGGTCAGGTCGAGGGCGCGGTGGCGCAGGGGATCGGCTGGGCGCTCTACGAGCGGATGGTGATCGACGAGACAGGGAAGGTGGTCAACCCGCAGTTCCGCAACTACCGCATCCCGGCTTACGCCGACATCCCGCGCACCGAGATCTTCTTCGCCGATACCCACGACACCATCGGCCCCCTCGGCGCCAAGGGGATGGGCGAGTGCCCGATCAACCCGGTCGCCCCGGCGCTGGCCAACGCGCTGGAGGACGCCACGGGCATCCGCTTCCACGACCTCCCCTTCCGCCCGGACCTCATCTACCGCCCCATCTTCGAGAAACATGGGATGGCGACCGCGTAGCGGGTTTCGGTCATGTCCCCTTGACTTGCTACGGAATTTCCGTACCATGCTCTACAGGGTTCCTAG
>JACCXM010000206.1 GCA_013697005.1 Chloroflexia bacterium
CATGCTCGGTATCCCGCGCGATCTGGAGGAGGCGGCGGCGATCATCGCCGAAGGGGCGGTGCGGGTCATCGACGTCGGGGAGGCGAAGGGGCAAATCTTCTTCGAAGGCGGCTCGGTCGGGTTGAACGCGGCGGTCTTCCGCGAGGCGCAAGGGGTGGACGGCGATGCCGGGCGGTACCGGGCGTTGTGGTCGGCACTGCGGACGCTGGTGCGCTACCGGCCGCCGCGCATGGTGATCCACCTCGACGATCGGGTGCTCACCACCCGCGCCCTCGCCGTTTCGGTCGCCAATGGCCCGTACTCCGGGCTCGGGTTCACCGTCTCACCTGGGGCGCAGATCGACGATGGGCTGCTCGACGTCGTGATCTACTCCCGCTTCTCACGTACGGAATTGATCCGGCATTTGCCGCCATCGCCTTCGGCCGCCGTCGTTTCACTGCCCAGACCGCGACCTATCATTCGGCGCGGGTGCGCATCGAGGGCGTGCACCCGTTGCCCTGCCGGGCCGATGCCCACGACCTGGGTTCCACCCCGGTGGAGTACGTGGTGCGGCCAGGAGCCTTGCGGGTGATCGCGCCGGGTCCGCCGGGGTGATGAGGTGATAGGGTGATAGGACGACGCGAGGTGGTGGAGCGTCGCCCGCGGTCCATCCCGGATCGTATCCCGAGGGATTTTGATACCCATCACCCCATCACCCCATCACCCTCGCAGAAAGGATCGCCCGTGGGACGGATCTACGACACGATCGACGATACGATGCGGCGGTGGCTGGGCAGGCAACCGATGTTCTTCGTCGCCACCGCGCCGGACGAGCGAGACGGCCACATCAATCTCTCGCCGAAAGGCGGGCAGGGGGTCTTCACCGTGCTGGGGCCGCGCACGGTCGCCTATGTCGATCTCGTCGGCAGCGGGGCGGAGACGGTGGCCCATCTGCGGGAGAACGGCCGCATCGTGCTGATGTTCAACGCTTTCACCGGGCCGCCAAAGATCGTCCGCCTGCACGGGTGGGGGCGGCCGGTGCCGGAGGGCGATGCGGAGTTCGCGGCACTGCTGCGGGAGTTCCCGCTTCCCGAGGCGAGCATTCCGCTGGCGCGGGGGATCGTCGTGATCGCGGTCAGCCGCCTCTCCGACTCGTGCGGCTTTGGCGTGCCGCGCATGGAGCTCGTCGCGGAACGGGACCAGCTCATGCGCTGGAGCGAGAAGCAGGAAGCGACCCACGGCGAGCGCTGGAAAGATCGCTACATGGGCGCCAACAACGTCGCGAGTATCGACGGGCTGCCGGGGTACGACGTCGGGGCGGCAGTGACGAAGGAAGAGGGGCGAGCGCTTTCGAGTAGCGGGCGGGCGCTGTAGGGGCGAACCCTCACTTCGAAGGTGTCATTCTGAGGAACGAAGAATCTCGGCCGCAGGCCGCGTACGTTCGTGACAAACGAGATTCTTCGCCTGCGGGCTCAGAATGACACATTCGTTGTGTCGCGGCACCGTCGGGATGACGAAAGGCTGTTACCTCCCTGAAACCTTCTCCTTCTCGTTCTCCTGTTCGCGCAGCAGAGCCGGGGCGACGTGGTGAGGCTCCAGCACCTCGTCGATGAGCCCGTAGGCCTGGGCCTCCGGCGCGGTCATGTAGTAGTCGCGGTCGCTGTCACGTTTGACCTTCTCGAACGGCTGCCCGGAATGGGCGGAGAGAATGGAGAGGCATTTCGCCGACAGGGTGAGCGCCTCGCGCGCGGCAACCTCGATATCGGGCACCGCGCCGCTGAACCCCCCGGAGCCCTGGTGAATGAGGATACGGGCATTGGGCAGGGCGAAACGCTTGCCTTTGCTACCGGCGGCGAGCAGCACCGCGCCCATGCTGGCGCCGAACCCCATGCAGAAAGTGGCGACATCCGGTTTGATCATCTGCATCGTGTCATAGATGGCGAGACCGGCGTAGATGCCGCCCCCCGGCGAGTTGATGTAGAGCTTGATGTCCTGATCGGGGTCGTCGTGGGCGAGGAAGAGCATCTGGGCGACGATGACATTGGCGACGTCATCATCGACCGGGGTGCCGAGGAAGATGATACGGTCCTTGAGCAAGCGCGAGTAGATATCGAAGGCGCGCTCGCCGCGGTTGGTGCTTTCGATGACGGTGGGGATGATGTTTGCGACGGTTGGGATGTGCATTGGGAAAGGAGCTCCACTGATTATGAAACGGGAAACGAACCGTGCCGCGCCGCCGGGCGAGGGTGGGGAGTCTAGCACGTGCCGGACCGTGGCCGAGAACGACCGCGGCGCGCCACCCAAGCCCGCTACGGCTTGACGTAGACGAACCCCGCCTGATGGGCGCGCACCAGGGCTACCACACCGCCCAGTTCGGTCCGCGCGTACGATGGAATGGTGGCCGGGTCGATCTGATGTTCGGCCAGCGCGTTGGGGCAGATCTCGACTTCGACCCCGGCTCTCGCCAATCTGTCCAGCGCGGTCGTCACCACGTTCTCCCCTTGCAGAGGAAACACCGCCGAGCCATCGACGACGAGACGCAAGCGTGCCCGTGGCCACTGCCGTGTCAGATTCGTCAGGTTGGAGATGACGTAGGGCCAGTGCTGCTCTTGCGAGGCGTGAAGCACGACCTTGAACTCGAAGTCGGCCGGGGCTTCTGGCGTGCCAGCTGGGGTCGCGTCCTGCGCCGCGGCTGCCTCGCTCTGGAGCGCCGCGACCCCAGCCGCCGCCACGAACACGCCGAGGCCGTGCAGCGCCCCGCGCCGGGACACGCCAGGCGGGGCGGTGAAATCGTGGTCGGTCATGCCTCACCTTTCCGAACACAACCGAAGGGCGGCGATCAGTGATCCCGCCCTTCAGCCCATTCGTGCCTTCCCATTGTCGGAGGGAAAGGTCACACCCTCGTTATCGAGGGGTCACATCCGTGAACTGTCGTATTGAGCCTGAGTGCGACGGGTGACCTCCTTTCGCTGTCCTACGGAAAAGAGGGGGGTACCCCACCCGGATCATACGCCTCGATGGGCGAGATGTCTAGTGGGTGAAACTCGCGCGGGGCGTTACGCGATTCCCCGTTCCGGGCGAACCGTTGGGCTCACGTGGCGAAGAGCCGCTCCAGGTCGATTTCCACCCCTGGCAGCGCCGCCGGGGAGACGATGCCACCGTGATAGACGGTCTCGCGGTACGAGCCATCCACTTGCCGCTGCCAACTCGTCAGCGTTCGCTGATAGGGGTAGATGCACCAGATTTCCAGATCACCTCGTTGCTGATAGACCGGCAGCTTGGCGTCGATGTCGTAGTCGCCCGTCGACGGGGACCAGACCTCGACGACAAGGGGCAAGGGTTCAGAATAGATGGCGAGGACGGGAAGGTCCCGAATCTCCTCGCTGTAGGCCTTCGGCACCACCATCAGGTCGGGCACGAAGACCGTCGCCGCCGGCCGGCGGACGCGAAGCTCCACAACAACGTCGTATGCGTCAGGATCGAGTTGCGAAAGCAGGAAATGTCCCAGGAGCACCGGAATCTGCCCGTGCCGGAAGCTCATCCCCGGCTTCTCCACCAGCACCCCATCGTGCAGCTCCCACGTTCCTTCCACCCCGGACAATACAAACCGCTCGTAGGCAGCTTCGCTCATTCGTCGCGCAACGGCCATCCGTGCCTCCCCATTCGCTATCAGCGGTCGAAGACCCGCGTTGCCAGCGACGGTTTCTCCGGGTACATGCCGGTTCGCTCGACCTGCTCGATCTCTTTGTAACGCGAGCGGCGGACCAGGTTGACGCCGAGCGAGCGCAGCGGCTCCGGTTCCCAGATCGCCGGTTGGTGCGAGGTCATCGGCAGGTGGGTCAAATCAGAGTCGGTTTCGGTCAGCAGATCAGTAAGGACGCGGCCGCTGAGATTCGAGGTGGCGACCCCCTCGCCGGTGTAGCCGAAAGCGAGGGCGACCCCGGTTTGCGGGTTGAACCCCATCGTCGGCATGCGGTCGCGCGGGGTGCCGAAGACCCCGCCCCAGGCGTGGGTGAAGGCGACGTCGTGTGTTTGCAGGGCGGGGAACCAGACGCGGGCCGCGTCCCGGGCATGGGCGAAGATGTCTTCCATGCAGTCGAGATCGTCGGTGATGCGGGAATTGAAGGGGTAATGGGCGCGATAGGCGCCAAAGGCGATGCGCCCATCGCCGGTGCGCTGGATGTAGCCACCGGTGGATCCGAACCCGCCCAGCACCTCGCGCCGCTCCCATCCGATCTGGTCCCAGATGTCAGGGGAGAGCGGCTCGGTGACGACCATGTGCGAGGTCATCGGGATGACGTGGCGGCGCAGCTTCGGCAACCGCGAGAGATAGGCCTCGCCGGCGAGCACGATCGCCCGCCGCGCCCGCACCTCACCGCGGTCGGTGAACAAGCGCGGGGTCGTCCCACCCGCGTAGTCGGTGACGGTCGTCCCCTCTACGATCCTGCCGCCCCTCCGCTCGACCGCGCGCGCCAGCCCCCGCGCCAGGCGCGCCGGTTGGATCGCCGCGCCATCGCTGTTCCAGAATGCTCCCACCGCGCCTGGGACGCGCAATCGTTCGGCGGTTTCGGCCGCGTCGAGCAACGCCACCCGGTTTTCCAGACCGAGCGCGCGATACCCCTCGTACATCTCCTCGATCTTCGCCAGGTCGTACCCGGCGCGGGCCACCTCCAGCTCGCCGCCCTGGGCGTAGTGGGCATCGATCCCTTCGTCTTCACAGACCCGGCCCACGTCGGCGACCGACTCGGCCATCGCCAGTGAGACGGCGCGCGCCGCGTCCCGCCCGTGGCGCCTGGTGAGCACCGCCGGTTCGACCGGGAAGCCGGAGAAGCACCAGCCGCCATTGCGCCCGGACGCGCCGAAGCCGGCGATCTCGCGCTCGACGACCAGGACATTTAATGACTGGTCGCGTTTCAGCAGGTGATAGGCGGTCCAGAGACCGGTGAACCCGGCGCCGAGAATGGCGACGTCGACCTCAGTGGAGCCATCCAGCGGCGGGCGCGGGGTGAGGTCGTCGCCGCAGGTCTCGAGCCAGAAGGAGTAGGAGGCGTAGTCTTTGCCGTGGGTGATGGGGTGATGGAGGGCGCGGGTGATAGGGTCATAGGGTGATAGGGTGATGGGAGATTCTTGCTTCATCGTCGTCGGTGTCTCTTCTTCATAACTCCGCCGGTCGGTTCGAGTGACGGGAACGCCCGGCTCGAGGGCATCTCCCAATCACCCGATCACCGTACCACCCCAGCACCCGCGGTGCTCGTCGCCCACGGCGCGGCAACGGGTTCGCGACCGTAGCTTGTCAGGATGCCCTCAGCCCTGAGAGCCCCTCACCCCAACCGCCACCACGCCCAGAGGGCACCCGGTACCCGACCCTGTGCGCAGGGCGAGGGGCTGTTGACGTCGTTACCACCCGCCAGGGTGAGACGTTGGTTGTGCTGATGGCGTGCGGCCGAAGGCGGGAGGCGACGGGCTTAGACGAGGCAGCCGCGGACGGCGGCGACCGCCGCGAGGAGAACGCTCGCTATACTGGGGTTCGAGCACAACCGGCTGGAGCCTACCAGGCGAAAGGAGCATTGGCCGTGCGCCACATCAAAACCCATGAGCCTGCGCCGACCCGTGGGGCGCCCGCCAAGGACGACGCCGAGCAGGTGATGGACCTAGGACAGGGCGGCTCGCCGCGGACGGAGCTCGGCTGGCTCCTGTTGGCCGCGCGGCGGGAATTCGTCGCCGCCGAAGGGCAATTTCTCGATCGCGACGAGCTCGGCCGCGAGCTGGCGGAACGACGCGGCGGCGCGTCCGCGGCCGGCGAGAGGTGATTCGGACCTACCTCGATGCCGGGGTCCTCATTGCGGCGGTGCGCGGTGATCCCGGTCCGGCGCGCGCCGCCTATGATCTGCTGGAGAACCCTGAGCGTGAATTCGTCGCCAGCATCTTCCTTCGCCTCGAGGTCTTGCCGAAGGCAATCCACCAGCGACGCGCCGCCGAGGTCGCGTTCTACCGGCGGTACTTCGAGCGGGTCGTCGCTTGGGCCGAACCTATCGATGAACTGGCGGGCCGCGCCGAACAGGAAGCCGCGCAATACGGGCTGAGTGCCCTTGATGCGCTCCACGTTGCGGCGGCATTGATGCTCAGCGCGGACGAGTTTGTGACCACCGAGGGGCTTCGGAGACCGATCCACCGTGCGATGGGTGTGCGGGTGGTCCCGATCTGATACCAGAGCACGCGGCGCTCCCCGCTAACGGGCCGACCGTAGGCGTCACTATCTCGGCTCGCCGGATTCCTCGCTACGAGACGCACGTCCACGAACTGCCGGGGACATTGCAGAAGCCGGCGAAAAATGGGCACGACCCACAAATCAATCCGGTCGCGTTCGATACGCAGTTGCATTGAACGACCGCGTTCGTACACGTTCCCGCCAAGGAGATCGGAGTCGGCGCGGGGTTGTTCGATCCCCCTCCGCCACGCCGCCTCTTGCGCCGAGACGTCCTGTCGCCCTTGTCGCGGCCGTGCCGTTCACCGTGGCCCTTCTTCATTGGCGGCGCCGTCGCCGCCGCCCAGGATGGAGGCCGCTAGGCCGCCCGCGATCCCGCCGCCCAGGAGTTTGCCCACCGTGCGACGTGAGGCACTCGTGGCCAACGCCTTGGCGATACGATCGAAACGTGTCTCATCCATGTCAGTGTCCTCCGGACAATGTGCGAGGTACTGCGACCAATACGTCGAACGTTTCGCTATCCATGGCGCCCCTCCGCACCCGAGTTACGGACAGAACGGTTGGTCAGAACAGTACGTACTGCCCGGCACGGTGCCCTGACAGCACAACGGCGCGGATTCAGGACACGGCGCGCAGTTGTGCGGGCAGGGGCCAAAGCAACCACTGTATCCGGAGGCGCAGCCGCTCAAACACTGGCCGTTGCAGCACGTCGCGTTAACACCGGACTGGCCATGGCGTCCTCCTCAGGACCGATCGCTCGCGTCACGTCGCCCATTGCGGAAGCGTGGCCCGGCCAATCGAGCCCGCACCACCGCGGCAGGAGACCCCTCCCGTTCTTAGCCGAATCCCACGGTCGCCGCCTCCGTAAGGTGTACGGATTTTCGCGATTTTCGGAATTACCCGCTTCACTCTCTTGACAATGTGGCACAATGATTTAGAGTGTACGTACTGTAG
>JACCXM010000017.1 GCA_013697005.1 Chloroflexia bacterium
GAGCCGGTGGAGCGAAGTCGACCGGTTCCGGATCGGCCGCGAATTCGTTGACATGCGACTCGCCGTGATCATCCGCAAACAGCCGCACGCAGCAGCCCGATGCGAACGCATGAACGCTACGCGTGCCACCGTGCGAGGTGCTGGCGGTGTGTTTCCAGTGTTGCTTCGGGTCCATAGAACGCGTCGTAGTAGTCCAGGTCGATGTGCTGCGCCTGGGCATACATCCGAACGTAGATGCTCGGGATCGTCGCCGGGAATTTGCCAAAGGTGTCGTGCAGGTACTGCGCCACCACCCCGAGCATGTCGATGAACTCGGGGCTGTACCGCTCGATATGCGCCTTGATGCGCGCGTTTTCCCGGAAGGGCCCAGGACGAGCCGGATCGTAAGCGCCGTCTGGACCGAACTTGAGTTCATTGAAACGGGCGACGGCTGAGCGCATGTCCGGATAGTAGGGTGGGCAATATCCTTCGAAGACACCGTCGAGGCCGACTGGATTCGGCATAGTCCAGGCAGGATCGCGGGTGAAGCGGAACCCGAGCCCGGTGATGCCGTCGGCGGCGTAGGCGCCGAGCAGGCTGGGTGGGTTGATCCCCGTGTACATCCAGCCCCCCAGCCCCATCGCCTGCAGCGTCAGGACGATGTTCTGGCAGATCAAGCCAAGCTCGATCGCTCCGGTCGCCAGCACGTACTGCTCGATATCGGCGATCGACATTCGCTTGCGCTCGTCCAGCAAACCGGCAGAACGAACCTGTCGAGATCGCCGCAGGGGCGGTCGCGGAGAGGATCCCAGGGGATGATGCCGCCAGCGAGGTAGATCGCCAGGAAGTCGAGGACTTGCTGGGTCATGTCGATGATCGGGATAAAGAGCGTCGTACCTGGGCGATTGGCGTTCCAGAGGTTATGCGCGCTGATATGGGGTGCGGCCGCGGGCAATTCGACCCGGTAGTCAGAAAGCCGCAGGCAGTGCTCACCGACGCGGGCGACGAACGTCTCGAGATCGGATGCTGCCCGAATCGCGCGCCCTCCGGTGGGATCGAGGTCACGGAAGCGGGTGATGAAGGTTCCACTGTCGTCAGAAACGATCAGCTCCGAGGTCTCGATACCGGCGGCGCTGGCAGCAACCCGGCCGGTCAACCGAACTGGGTAGTTACAGCCCCGGTCGGGGTCACCATTGGCGGTGTGCTCCATGCCCAGGTGCCAGCCGCTGACGCCTGCTCCGCAGAGCACGAGCACCGTCCGCTCCAGGTCGGTCAGCGGGAGAGGAGGCTGCGTCGAGGAATAGGCCAGCGGGCCATCGGGAATCGTCATCCCGACCCCGAAGCGGCGGGAGCGCCGTCCGAACATGGCGTCCAGCAGCGGGAACTGGCCAAGCTCTTCGAGCAGCACTTGGTCGTCCATCGGGGTCCTCCCGAACAATTTTGGGTTGAATGCCGACCTGGGCTCTACGACGCGGCAGTGGCGCCCGGCGTCGATGAGTCATCGTCCAGGCGGGTCGCTACCTGATTCCGGAATTCGCAGGACCGCGAGGATAGGACGACCACCTTCGATGGCGCCAATGAGACGGCGGCCACCGGATGCTCACAAGCAATGGCCGAGATGCATCCCGGCCGTTTCCCTCTCGACCCACTGGAGTCCTTCCCACACGACCCCAGCAGGATCATCTCGGGCCAACCTCCAACTGTCAAGTGCTCAGCAACAATGTGGCAGAAGGACCGTTGGCAGTAGCCCCTCAGAGCGGTGTGAGTTGTCCCTACGCGCGGAGGAGCACCTATCATCAGCCGCAATCTCCAACCAAAAACCCTAAACTGCCTATCACCCCATCACCCCATCACCCCAACACCCTCGTCCGTGGCACAATCCCCCCATGATCCGAATCGCCGCCGCCGCCGATATCCATGCCGGGCCCGAGACCGCGGGCACGCTCGCGCCGCTCCTGACGGGGTTGCGCGGCGAGGCCGACGTGCTTCTCCTCGCGGGCGATCTCACCCGCGCCGGCAAACCGGCCGAAGCACAAGTCCTCGCCGCCGAGCTGGCCGATGCCGGTATCCCGATCGTCGCCGTGCTCGGCAACCACGACTACCACTCCGATCAAGCGCCGGAGGTCGCCGCCATTTTGCGCGAGGCCGGGATTCACGTCCTCGACCGCTCCAGCGTCGTGCTCGATCTCGGGGGGCAGCGTGTCGCCATCGCCGGCACCAAGGGGTTCGGTGGCGGCTTCGGTGCGGCGCTGGCCGACGATTACGGCGAGCCGGAGATGAAAGCCTGGATCCGCCACGCCGAAACCGAAGCGGAAACACTGGAAGACACCCTCACCGCGCTCGTCGGCGACGTGCGCATCGTTCTCCTCCATTACGCACCCGTTCCCGAGACGCTGGGCGGCGAGCGGTTGGAGCTCTATCCATTTCTGGGAAACTCGATGCTCGGCGAAGCGATCGACCGCTCCGGCGCCGATCTCGTGCTGCACGGTCACGCCCACCATGGCTCGATTGCCGGTTTCACACCGGGCGGGGTGCCGGTGCGCAATGTCGCCCAGACCGTCATCCGCCGCCCCTACGCCGTTTTTACCATCGAGCGCGAAGACGAGGTCTCACCCCGCCGCAGTCTGCGGCGGCGCGGCAAAGAGGGGGATGCCACATCCACTGTCAGCGCCAGCGACCGCGAGCGACCGCGCGGCGGCAAACGTCCGCGCTGGGCGCGGCGCCGCACCCGTGTCGACGATCAAACACCAGCACCCTCCGGCGGCAAAGGCGCCCGCCGCTGAGTCCCATTGCTTCACCGGCGCTCGTCACCACCCTGCACGACCCGGCGGGGGTCTCGCTTCCGCTCATCGCCGCGGCCGCGCCTTCGTTGCGGGCATACCTGCTCGTCGTGGTCGCGGCGACGGCCACCACCGACCCCGCGGTGATCGCCACCCTCGCGGCGCTTGGCGCGCGGGTCGTCCCCGGCGGGCAGCCCGGGGAAGGACGGCGCGCGGCACTGGCGGCAGCCGGACCAGATCACGCCGCCTGGTTCTCCTGCGATTTCGACCGCTGGCTGCACTGGGCCCGGTTCTGGCCGGAGGAGCTGACCGCGCTCCCGATCCGCGTGACGCGACTGGGGCGTGGCAAACGCCTCTCCCCCTGGTACATCTGCCTGGGGCGCACGGCCCGCGCCTTTCGTACTCATCCCGCGGCGCAGCGATTCCCGGAGACGGCCACCAACCGCGCGTTAACGGCGATCGCCGGGCGTCCCCTCGATGCCGCCGCCGGCGCGGCCTGGCTCACCCCGGAGGCGGTTCCGCTCATCCTGACCGGGTCGCGGGAGCCCACGGCGGCCACCGATCTGGAATGGCCCGCCCTCATTCTGCGCCACGATCCGGCGCGGCTACGCGGTCTGCGCTGCGAAGGACTGGAATGGGAAACCCCCGATGTTCACGCGGAAGCAATCGCCGCCGCGGGCGGTCTGGTGGCCTGGACCCGCGCCGTCTTCGATACGCCACACATGTGGTCTTCGCGGCTGCGTCTGGCCGCGGCATCGGGTGCGGCACTTGCGAGGGTGCTGGACGAGGGTGATGGGATGGTAGGGTGACAGGGTTCTTCGCTCGTCATTGGCTCTTTGCTGATGCTGGCTCGAGCGTGGCGAGTACGAGTCTCGTCAGCAGCCCGTTACTCCCTATCACCCAATCACCCCCATGACCCTCGTCTCATTGTCATGCGCGCGGCCGGATGTTCTGGTTCATCCGGAACAGGTTGCCCGGGTCGTAGCGCGTTTTCAGCTCCACCAGGCGATCGTAATTGGCGCCGTAGCCGGCGCGGACAAGATGCTCCTTCTCCTCACCGAACCCGGCGAAGTTGAGATAGAGACCGCCGGACCCGAAGCGGCGCATATCAGTCCAGGCCGCTCGGGTCCAGGCGATGTTGCGCTCGGTGTCGGTGGGGTTGGTCCAGGTCGTGTCGAAGCTGAGCAGGTAGGGTGCCTCCCGGCTGCCGAAGGCGGTCGCCTCCGCAGCGACCCTTCCTGCGGCCCCACCGCCAAGGTGCCACAGACCCATCAGCGCGTCCGGCGATGGACGGTCGGCGGCATAGCCGATGATGGCGTTCATCGCCTTATCGTCCAGGCGGTCCAGATAGAGGGACTTCCAGTAGTAGAGCCAGCCCTTCGGGAAGAAGGGATCGAAGGCGCCTTGCAGGGTGGCATAAGGCATCGTTCCGCTTAGGTCGAGCAAGGGAGCGGCCATCTCACGTATCGGCTGCACAACGCGCTCGCCCTCTGCGGCATTGCCGGCATAGACCGTGGCCAGGATCAGCACTGCCCGGCCGTGCAACTCGGCGGGAAAGCCCTCAGCGGCCGGGATGCTCCAGAAGAGTGCATTCGAGCTGACCTCGTCCGGAGCGGTAGACATGAAGTCACGCCAGGCGGGGAGCACGCGTTCCGCATCCTCCAAAGCGTAAAAGGGCGCCGCCAGTGCCACCAGCGGCCCCACGGGGTGCAGCCGGAACTCGAAGCTGGTAACCACTCCGAAGTTGCTGCCGGCGCCGCGGATCGCCCAGAAGAGATCCTGGTTCTCGGTCTCGCTGGCCGTGCGGACCTGCCCATCGGCGGTGACGACGTCGACGGAGACAAGGTTGTCGACGCAGTAGCCATAGGCTCGGCGCAGCCAGCCCCAGCCGCCGTGTAGCGTCAGTCCACCGACGCCGGTGGTTGAGACAACGCCGCCCGGCGTGGCCAGACCGAAGAGCTGGGTCTCCCGGTCGACGTCGCCCCAAGTCGCTCCACCCTGCACCCGGACGGTCCGGGCCGCCGGATCGATCCGGACCCCGCGCATAGCGGAGAGGTCGATCACCAGACCGTCGTCGTTGGTGGCGGCGCCGGAAACGTTGTGGCCGCCGCCGCGCACGGAGAGCAGCAGATCATGCTCGCGGGCGAAGTTCACCGCGGCGACGACATCGGCAACGCCGGTGCAGTTCGCGATCAGCGCGGGATGGCGGTCGATAAGACCGTTGCGCACGGAGCGCGCCTCGTCATAGGGTGGATCGTCCGGTTGGATCACCGCACCTCGCATCGTGCCGGCAAACTCCGCAATGGCGGTCGCGTCGAGCGTTGGGGCTATGGTCGTGGCTGTTGACATGATTGAAACCTCCTGCGTTGGTCTGCCGGCCTGCGTCGCTGTCACTCTCCGGGCGTTCGGTGATGCCGGTTCGTTACTGGCATGCACGCAGGATGCGCCCAGAACCGGCGGCGCACATCCGCCGGCATGCGGAATTCGGAGAGGGTCCGCGTGGGGACGCGGCTACGCACATCCGCGTAGAGTAGGTGCGAGCCGCGGAGACGTGATGCAGGAGATCAGACCAGGCCATGCGCCATGGCATAGGCCACCGCCTCGGCGCGGCCACCAACATCGAGCTTGGCGTAGAGGTTGGTGAGGTGGGTCTGCACGGTGCGCGGGCTGACGAAGAGCGCCTCGGCGATCTCGGCGTTGGAGAGCCCGCGCGGCAGCAGGCGCAGCACCTCCACCTCGCGCTCCGTCAGCCCCGCGGGATACCGCTCCTCAGGCGGTCTTGCGGACAGGCGCGCCTCTAGCGCTTTGGCGCTGGCGAGGGTCGGCGCCGCGACCAGCGGGATGCAGATCTGACGGACCCCATCCAGAAGGACGGCTGCCTCCTCGACGTTTCCCATCGTAGTACGCAGTTCAGCCAGGGCCAGCAACGCCAACGCTCGCTCGAAGGGGGTTTCGCAGATGTCGGCTAGTTCGAGCGCAGCTGCGAGGTGACTCTCGGCCGCCGCGCGGTGTCCGGCCGCGGTCTCGATCTCGCCGAGGAGGCGGTGAGTGGCAAGCCAGACCAGTGGCTGATCGGGCGCCGCGGCCAGCGTTCGGGCCTCCTCCGCGGTGGCGCGAGCGCTAGCGGGGTCACGGTTCGCCCAGTGATACCAGGCCCAACTCGCCTGCCCTTCGGCGCGACCAAGCACACTCTCGCTCCAATCCAGCCAAGCGTCGTGCGCCCCCAGCCAGGCCCGAGTGCCCGGTAGATCGCCCGCGTCAAGGCAGAGGTCGGCCGCGAGACGCTGCAGGAAGAGCCCTTCCTGGTGGATGAGATCGCCGGGTTCGGT
>JACCXM010000239.1 GCA_013697005.1 Chloroflexia bacterium
ACGACGATCTTCCCTTCACCGGGGTCATCGAGCACACGAACTTCATGTCACCAGACGACTATGGCGGCAAACGCTTCGTCTACTTGTCCAAGTATCTCGAACCGGACCACCCCTTCTTCGCCATGTCTGACGACGAGCTCATCGCCACCTACATTCCATACCTGCGCAAGATCAATCCCAAGTTCAGCCGCTCCTGGATCGAGCACGCGTGGGTCTTTCGCGAACGATCCGCGCAGCCGATCATCCCCCTCAACTACAGCGAACGAATCCCCGATTATCGCACCGGACTGCCTGGACTTTATCTCGCCAACACCACCCAGATTTACCCGGAAGACCGCGGCACTAACTACAGTGTCCGGCTCGGCAACCAGATCGCCACCCTCGTTGCCGGCGACCTCGCGCAAAACGCCAATCGCGGCTGACGGCTCAGCGACGATGCCATCGGATCGGCCTCCTCGCCTCCAGCTCGGCGACATCGTATCGACATACGATGAAGGTGGACGCCGCCTCACGGCAATCGACGGAATCAGCCTGACTGTTGGGGTGTCCGAATTCGTCGCGCTGGTCGGGCCCTCCGGTTCGGGTAAGAGCACGTTGCTCGATATCGTATCGGGACTGATCGCTCCGGACCGTGGTCAGGTCTGGCTGGATGGTGAGCCAACCATCGCCGCGCAACGTCTCGGCCGCTCGGCGTATATGCAGCAACGCGATCTGTTGCTGCCGTGGCGGACGACGCTCAGCAACGCCGCGCTGGGTCTCGAAGTGTCAGGCGTGCCCCGCCGCGACGCCGAGCACGCGGCCGCGGCGGAGCTTTGGCGATTCGGGCTCGAAGGCTTTGGCGACGTTTATCCGGCTCAGCTCTCGGGCGGCATGCGCCAGCGCGCCGCATTCTTGCGCACGATTTTGCCGCGCAAGGAGCTCCTGCTGCTCGATGAGCCGTTTGGCGCGCTCGATGCGCTAACCCGGTCCGATCTCCAGAGCTGGCTAGCCACGCTGTGGGAACAGGAGCGCACTTCAGTCCTCCTCGTTACCCATGACGTCGAGGAGGCGATTTTTCTCGCCGACCGCGTCGTCGTCTTGACATCGCGCCCTGGCCGCATCGCGTCCGAGCTGATCGTCTCTTTGCCCCGTCCGCGCACGCGGGCGATGATCGCATCCCCGGCATTCATTCGCGATCGCGCTGCGCTGCTCTCGGCACTTGGTCTTCTCAATGGCCCCGGCGCGTGATTCGCCAATCGCGATGGGTTGGGCCCATCCTGTTGATCGCCGCGATCCTCGCCGCCTGGGAGATCGCGGTTCGTGCCACGAACACGCCCCGATGGCTGCTGCCAACGCCCAGCGCGGTGTTTCAGACGCTGGTTGAGGACCGCGACATACTGCTCCCCAACGCGCTAGTCACGTTATACGAAGTGGCTCTCGGATTTGGCTGCGCGGTGATTCTCGGCGTCGGTCTCGGGATCGCCGTCTACCGATCCCCGACACTGAGCCGGGTCTTCTACCCGATCATTATCGGCAGCCAGACCATTCCGGTACCTGCTTTGGCCCCGCTCCTGCTGGTCTGGTTTGGCATCGGCTTGTTGCCAAAGATCATCGTCACGGCGCTCGTCGGATTTTTCCCCATCGTCGTCAACACCGTCGAAGGTCTGCGCGCGACCGATCGCGACGTCATCAATCTTCTCCGCTCGTTCGGGGCATCGCGTGGGACCGTTTTTCGGCTCGCGGAGTTTCCGTCGAGTCTCCCATTCATCTTTGCCGGGGCCAGAATCGCCGTCGCCATTTGTGTCATCGGCGCGGTTTTCGGTGAATTGGTGGGGGCCCGAGCCGGGCTCGGCTATCTCATGACCCGGGCCATGGCCCAGTTCGAGACGCCACGCCTTGTCGCGGCGATCCTGCTGCTCTCGCTCATGGGCACGGGTTTATTCGCGGCGGTCGGTCTCGTCGAAAGCGCGCTACTCCCCTGGCGGAAGTACACCGCCGTTCGTGGCCACATGGAGCGCGACGGCGCCGAAACCGAGTCGTAGGTAGCGGACCCTGGTAAATCCGGCGCCGAGCATCATGATTCCAAGCGCGTTCGCATCGGGAAACGCCGCCGCGGAGGCGGGCAGATAGGCATAGGCATCCCGGTCGCCACTGAGCAGCCCGCCTACTAACGGCACGACCCGCGAAAAATACCAGTCAAATGCCGTGCGCAGGATCGGGGTCATCAGCGGCGTCGTTTCCAGGCAGGCGAGAACCCCATCCGGGCGAAGAACGCGCGCCATCTCGCGTAATGCATCCAGATAACCCGGCATGTTGCGCAGCCCAAATCCAACGGTCACGGCGTCGAAGGACGCATCGGCGAACGGCAGCGCCATCGCGTCACCTTCGACCCAGACGATTTGCTGCCCGTTCGCGAGATTCTCTTTCCGCTTCGCCTCATCAAGCATGTGCGGCGAAAAATCGAGCCCGACGACGCTCCCCGCCCCAGCATCCCGGAGCGCGATTGCGAGATCACCAGTCCCGGTGGCCACGTCGAGGATTCGCAATCCAGACGCGCTTCGTCCATCGAATGCCTCGCGCACCGCCAGCCGGCGCCAGACGCCGTCGCGGCCCCCAGTCATCACCCGGTTCATCAGGTCATAGCGAGGAACGATGCGATCGAACATGGTCCGCACGTCATCATGTGATCGAATTGCCCCCTGTCCCGCCCGCTTCATATCGAGCATCAGAGAACGATTCCCGCGCTAAGGGCCACGGCAAACCAGAGGCAGAGACGCGCGGTGCCGGCCAAGACCGGATTCAATGCTCGCCCTTCCGTTTTCCAGACTTGCCTGGTCAAGATGACCGCCAATGCAGCTGTTGCCCAGGCCAGAAGCGGCCACACCTCCGCGAGTCCGGTCAGCCACATCATCAGCGGCGCCACATACGCCACGGCGAGCAGAATCGCGTACTCCCAACGCGTCGCCGTTTTACCGATGCGAACCGCGAGCGTTCGCTTCCCGGCTACCCGATCGGTGTCGATGTCGCGCAGATTGTTGACCACCAGAATGGCAGTCACCAGGCACCCCATGGCGATTGACGCCACGACCGCGATTGGCGCTACGGTCCCCGTCATGACATAGACGGTGCCGATCACCGCAACCGGCCCGAAGAATAGAAAGACGACCAGTTCGCCCAGACCGAGGTAGCCAAATGGCTTCGGTCCAGCGGTGTAGGCCACGGCGGCGACGATCGCCAGCAATCCCAGACCCGCCAGCACTGCGCCACCCCGCCAGACGAGATACAACCCCGGAATTGCCGCCACCGCGAGAACGATCGCGGTCGCGACAGCCACCTGGCCCGGCGCCAAGAGACCGCCCTGCGTGACACGCACCGGCCCCAGGCGATCGCCGGTGTCCGCGCCGCGGCGAAAATCGGCGACGTCGTTCGCCAGATTGGCCCCAATCTGAAGCAAGGTCGCCACGGCAAAAGCGGCCACCGCCGTTGCGACGTGAAAACCCCTCTCAGCCCAGGCCACCGCGCACCCAACCAGCACCGGCGCCACCGCCGCCAGTAGGGTCTTGGGTCGAATCGCGAGCAGCCAGACCGCAAGCGGCGGCGGAGATGTCGGTGAAACGGCCGATGTCGACATGTCGAGGATGGTACCCGTTTTATGGTATAGTTACCCTGCGTGGGGATGTTTGGTTTCGACAGGGTCGTATATCAGGTAGGTGCGTGCCGAGGTGCCCGAGGCCTCGTAAAAACGGGCAACCAAGAACTGCGGAATCTGATTTCGCTTACGCTGCCTAAGTCACTGACCTCTAGGTAGCGCGTCTGTCCGGTCTTTCGCCTTTCGGGACCGGGGACAGGCGTCATTCAGGAAGGACGCGGTGACCTAGTCCGCCGAAGCGCGGTCACCAAAGGCAGTTCGGCTCACTGCAACGGGATCCCGTCGGTAGGAGCCCGCGGCAGCACATAAAATGCCGACTACGCACGTAGGATGCTGCCGGTTCGCGGTTCTGGACGGGGGTTCGACTCCCCCCATCTCCACCACCATGGATTCAGCCTCGGGAGAGTACCCCGAGGTTGTTTCTTTTTCTGTCCACGGCGATTCCGGCGTTGAGCCGTTAGAACTCGACAGCCGCGGCCGGCACCTCGACTTCGAATATCTCAAGCGATCCTGTTATCGTGCGATGAACGGGACACTTGCCAGCGATCTCCATCAGCCGCGCGCGCTGCGTTGCATCCAGCGCTCCGGTGAGCGTTATCTCCTGCACGATCCGCTCGACTTTCTTGCGGATCAGCTCGCCAGCCACGTTTTCCTCAGTGACGAGCCGCTCATGATTCGCCCGGATCGAGACGCCCGCGACTGGCCATTCCTTGCGCCGCGCGTACAGCAGGATCGTCAACACCGTGCAATGACCGAGCGATGCGAGCAAAAGTTCGTAAGGATTCGGACCCAGCCCATCGCCGCCGGAGGCAACGGGCTCGTCGCCGATCAGCGCGAGGTCACCGGTGTCGATGCGGGTCTGATAGCTCGTGCCGGGAATGTAAGAAACGGTTACCGCACCCACGTGCCGGGTCTCCTTGTCCGCATTATTGGCGAGCCACGCGTTTCGGCGTCGAAGAGATCAACGCCGCCGTGCCGTTTCGAGTTTGGGACGAAAGAGCCAGCGATCGACGATCGAGCCGCGGGCGAGGTGGCAGTACACGATGTCGTGGATCGCGCTCTCGTTGAGTTGGTTGTAAAACACCGGGCCTGGATAGACATTGAGCGACGGGCCATAGTCGCAGCGATTGCGACAGGTCGTCGCTAGAATCTCGACGCGGTCCGCTAATCCCGCCTCGTTGACCGCCTGCTCGAGTACGGGCAGCAAGGCGCGGCTCCCACGCTCCGTGCAATTTGGTCCAAAGCAGAGATGAACCCGGTACGACCGCTCGCCGGAAATTGCGTCGTCGCAGGCGTCAACCGCTGGCAACACCCGCTCCCACCAGCGCCGCTTCCTCGATCGTATCCCGGATCACGCGGTAATCATCCTCGTTGATCTCATGCACATTGCCCTGGAACGCAAGGGTCCAGTTCGCCGCTGGCCACTTGGCGACGTAGACCATCTGGCGGGCAATCGGTTCCGCCGGGATCGCATCGTCGATCGCCAAAATCACGTCGGGCGCGATGGTGACCCGAAATGGATAGTCCTCGCCGTCCTTTTTTGGGTCGCCACTTTTCCAGATTGGCTCGTGACTTTCGAAGTATGGCGACTCGATCGTGACGATGCCCGCGAACGCTTTCCGTCCCGTCAGGTAGTAGATGATCTTGTCGCCAGGCTTCATCCGCTCGGCCTTCTTGCGATGCCGCGACTTCAGACCTTGCACGGTGAATCCCCGCTCAGCGGTACGGGCGAAGTTCTCGGGGGACCCGACGACGATCCAGTAATTCGCTGAACGTTCAGCTGGCATGGCGGAACGGCTCCTTTCGCCACCGAGAGGTACATATGCGGGGGCGACGCCATGGAGTATCTCACGCGCGAAACAGCATCGGCCGCGGCGAGATGACCGCACCCAGGCATGTTCTAGTACGCTTTCGCTCATGGACACCCGCGTCGACCGCTATTCGCTCGTCACCAGCCTGGAAAACATCGTCGGCAAGGACGCGGTGTTCACGCGGGCCGCCGACCTGCTCGTCTACGAATACGACGGTAGCGTTGACGGGGCCGTGGAAACGGCGATGCCGGCTGCCGTGGCGTTGCCGACGACCGCGCAGCAGGTTGCCGACATCGTCCTCCTCGCGCGGAGAGCCAATCTGCCGGTCGTGGCTCGCGGCGCGGGAACCGGACTCTCCGGCGGCGCGGTGCCGCAGCAGGGCGGCATCATTATCGGCTTGACCCGGATGAACCGCATTCTCGAGATCGACCGCGACGACCGTACTGCATTGGTCGAGCCAGGGGTCATCAATCTGGAGTTGTCCGAAGCAACGATCCCGCACCGTTTTTTCTTCGCCCCCGATCCGTCCAGCCAGAAAGCGTGCACCATCGGTGGCAATGTCGCCGAAAACTCCGGCGGGCCACACTGCCTCAAGTACGGTGTGACTTCCAACCACATCCTGGGTCTGGAAGTCGTGCTTCCTGACGGACGCATCGTCTGGACCGGGGGACGCGCCGCGGGCATCTCAGGATACGACCTCACCGGCGCCATGGTCGGCTCGGAGGGGATGCTTGGCATCGTCACCAAGGCCCTCGTCCGCCTCACGCCAATGCCCGAGGCTACACTGGTTCTCCTCGCTCCATTCGCCGACATCGATTCAGCGTCGCACGCGACAACGCGCATCATCAGCGCGGGAATCGTGCCCGCCGCGCTCGAAATGATGGACAACCTCACGATCCAGGCGGTCGAGCCCGCCTATCACGCCGGATACCCGATGGACGCGGGCGCGGTGCTCCTGATCGAGATCGACGGTATTGCCGACGACGTGCGCGGCACCGGAGAGGAGATCGCCACCATCTGCGCCGAGGCCGGAGCCACCGAAGTGCGATCCGCCACATCCCAGGCTGAACGCGATCTGCTCTGGAAGGGGCGCAAGATGGCCCTCGGCGCCATGGGCCGGCTCGCGCCGAACTATTACTTGCACGACACCGTCGTGCCGCGTTCCAAACTCCCCGCCACGCTGCGCCGCGTCGATGAAATCTCGCGCGATTTCGATTTGCCCATTGCCAACGTGTTTCATGCCGGAGACGGCAATCTGCACCCCCTGATGCTCTTCGATCGGCGCATCGCTGGCTCGACCGAGCGGGTGCTGGAGGCGAGCAAGGAGATAATCACCTATTGCGTCGAGGTTGGCGGCGCGCTGTCCGGGGAGCATGGCATCGGAACCGAGAAAAGCGGCTACATGACCATGGTCTACACCGCCGACGATCTCGCGGCGATGGCCGGGCTCAAGAACAGCTTTGACCCCGCCGGTATGTTCAATCCGGACAAGATCTTCCCCAAGGGCTACATGTGCGGCGAAGTCCGGGCACTACGCATGCAAGCGATGGCCCAGAAACTCGGCATCCATGCCCTCTAACGAGTCGAGAGTCGAGAGTCGAAAGTCGAGAGAACGAACCGGCTCGATCGACGGTATCGTCGCTGATGAAGTTGTGGCGCCTGAAGATCCCCAAGCAGTCGCGGCCGTCCTCGCCGACGCCGCCGCGTGCGGTCACGCCGTGGCCCCGGTCGGGGGTGGCACCGCATTGGGTCTCGGCAATCCTCCCGAGCGCATCGATCTGATCCTCTCCACCCTGAATTTGGGCGGTATCATCGACTATGAGCCGAGCGATCTTGTGCTATCGATCGGGGCGGGGGCGCGCTTCGGCGACGTGCAGGCGGTGCTCGGCGAGCACGGGCAACGACTCCCCCTCGATCCTCCTGGGGGGGCCGACGCGACCATCGGCGGCCTGATCGCGACCGCCCGCTGGGGACCGTTGCGATATAGCAATGGCACGCTGCGCGATCTTTTGATCGGCATCGCCGTGGCCCATCCCAGCGGAACGGTCTCCCACGCCGGCGGCATGGTGGTGAAAAACGTCACTGGCTACGACATGCCGCGTCTCTATCTGGGTTCCCTGGGCACCCTCGGGGTCGTCGTATCGGCAAATTTCAAGGTACTTCCTCGGCCGCGGGCGGAAGCCACGATCGTGGCCAGTTTTCACGGTGCCGAAGAGGCGTTCTCGCAGGGGAATCGCCTGCGCGGTGGGAGGGAGCCACTTGCCGCGCTCGAAGTCGCGCTTGTTGATGATCGTTGGCTGCTGGCGGCGCGCATCGAGGGACGTGAGCGGACCGTCGACGATGTTGCGGGGCGCGTCGCCGCCTTCTGCGGCGGCGATATCGTGCGCCAAAACGGCTGGAGCAGCGCCGAGTGGTGGGCCGAATATGTTTCCCGGCAGCAGCCCACGGCCGGTGACCATTCGGTCATTGTCCGGTGCGGCGGACGCCCCAAAGAAACAGCGATTCTGGCCGCGGGAATAGTGGCGGCAATGGACACCATTGATGTTGCCGTTCCCTCTCTCGCCGCGTCGCCTGGGCTGGGAACGGTGGTCGCGCGGCTCGAACTTGGCGCCGTGGGGTCACGTGAGCGGTTGGCCGGGGTCCAGGACGTGCTCCTCGGTCTCGCCGACACCGCCACGATCCTCGCCGCGCCGCCGTCCTGGAAACAGGGACTCGACGTCTGGGGCCGCCTGCCGGAAGGGTTTGACGTCATGCAATCGCTTCGTCAGCAGTTCGATCCAGCGCGAACGGTCAATCCCGGCCGCTTCGCGGGTTTTCTCTAGCGCGTCGATTGCGCTGCGGGCGGCAGTGCCTGCCGGAGGGTTTCTCGTTCATGGCAGTGGCAGCGGACACGGACGCCAACCTACTACGACTCGGCGGTTTCTCGGGGAAAGATATCCCCGAGGACGATTTGCTCCGCGCCTGCGTCCATTGCGGCATGTGTCTGCCTGCCTGCCCGACTTACCGCCTCACCGGTCAGGAGATGTCGTCACCACGGGGGCGGCTGTGGTTGATGCGAGCGGTTGCCGACGACCGCCTCGATCTGCTCGACCCCCTCTTCGACGAGCAGATGTACCAATGTCTCAACTGCCGGGCCTGCGAGGCCGTTTGCCCTTCGGGTGTCCATTATGGCCCGCTCGTCGAGGCATCCCGCGCCCAACTCGAGCAGCACCGGCCGCGGTCACTCTCCGACCGCGTCGTGCGGCGTATTGGTCTTGATTGGTTGTTCGCCGATAGCTGGCGCTTGCGCTGGATCGTCAATCTGCTGCGATTGTCGCAACGGAGTGGGCTCACGGTACTGGCGCGGAAAATGGGGATTCTCAAAGCCCTGGGGATGGCTGACCTGGAAGCACTCACGCCGGCCATCTCCCGCCGTGCCCTCGTCCCTGGAAACGAACGGTGGGACGCCGACCTCAGCATCAGCCCGCCGCGTCGCGCTCGACTCTTCAACGGATGCGTTATGGGAACGGTCTTTGCCAACACGAACCGCGCCGCGGCCCGCGTCATGGCCAGAAACGGTTCCGACGTGGACGTGCCGGTGGCCCAGCTATGCTGCGGCGCCTTGCACGTTCACGCCGGGATGATGGAGGAGGCCCGCGTCCTGGCCCGGACCAACATCGACGCGTTCGCTTCATCAGGGGATGATCCCATCGTCGTCACCGCTGCCGGTTGTGGCGCGGCGCTCAAGGAATATGGCTACATTCTCAAAGATGATCCTGCGTATGCGGAGTCTGCACGCACCTTCAGCGCCCGCATCCGGGACTTCACCGAGTATCTCGGGGAGCGCGATCTCGTCCCCCCGACCAGGACCATTCGCCGCCAGGTTACCTACCAGGAGCCATGCCACCTGGTGCATGCCCAGCGCATCAGCCGCCAGCCACGCGACCTCATGAACGCCATCTCCGGTCTCGAGCTCATCGAGATGAAAGAGTCTTCGCTCTGCTGCGGCAGCGCCGGCATCTACAACATCGTCCGCCCGGACATGGCCAACGAGCTTGGCGATCGCAAGGCGTTACACGCCATGGAAACGACGGCCAGCGAGGTGATTACCGCCAACCCCGGTTGCCAGATGCAGGTTGGCGCATCTCTGCGCCGCAACGGCAGCACTGCCAAGGTCCGCCACATCGCCGACTTGCTCGACGAGGCCTATGGCGGGGCGAAAACAAAGCGTTCGGTCATAGGCAATTCAGCGCAACATGCCACCCGATGATAAGCGCTGCACACGTCCTGGTGTCAGTTGGGCCATGTCATGGCTCCATCCGCCCCACCGTCGAAATCTGGTCGAAATCAGTGTCATAGCTGAGAATATCGCCGTTCCCACTTTGCATCGATGAATTTCATGCCTGTCGCAACTCCCGCAAGGTCTGTTCGACCTTTTCCTCTTTCGCGGATCGGGCCCGCTCGGCAAAATCCTCGGGTCGCTTGTTCGGCGTGACGGAGCCAAAAACCGTCTCCAAGGAGTACTCAACCGGGATCAGGCGAACAGCGCCGTGTTCGATGCGAAATGCAAACTTGTCGCGTGGCTTCGCGCCGAGAAGACGCCGCACCTCTGCTGGTATCGTGACTTGGCCCCGCTTCGTGATCGTCGTGAAATATTCCCGGATCACTGACACTTTCCTCCACAATGCACATTCCATTCCCCATTGTATGAAACGAGATGGCACTCTCGGACATACCGCCTCGGCGTGGACCGCTGCAAAGCCGTTCGGCCCGTCGGACGCTAAGCGTGACATCGAGCTACGATCCGCGGGCCACCAATTTCTCGAATCGGTCGATATCGGCGCGGATGACGTCCAGGCTGGCGCTCCAGAAGTCCCGTGAGCGCAAGTCGATATCGAAACGCGCGGCGAGGTCAGCCGCGCTGGAGAGTCCCGTCGAACCCAGGAGGGCGTCGTACCGATCGGGAAACAGCTCCGGTTCACGTTGATAGGTCGCGTACAACCCTAAACCGAAGAGCAGCCCAAACAGATACGGAAAGTTGTAAAACGAGAGACCAGGGCTGTAATAGTGCCCCTTCACCGCCCACATGTAAGGATGCCGCTCGTCCTTGGCGAGACCGTCAGCATAGGTTCCGTCCTGAGCATCGAGCATTAGTCGGTTGAGCTCGCTCACGCTGACCTCGCGCTCGCGACGTGCGGCGAACAAGGAACGCTCGAAATCGAACCGGCTGAGAATATCGACCACGACCTGACAGGCGCCTTGCAACGATTGCTCCAGGATGTAAAGACGCTCGCCGGCATCGGCATCGACCAGTGCGGCCTCTTTCACGACCGTTTCGCAGAAGGTGCTCGCCGTCTCGGCTAGAATCATCGGCGTGCGCCGTTGCAGCGGCGTCAGGCCAGCTTCGTTGAGATTGTGGTAGGCGTGCCCCAATTCGTGCGCGAGTGTCGTCACGCTGTCGTACCCCGGAGAGTAGTTCGCCAGGATTCGGGATTCATCGTCCTTCAGCCACATACAATAGGCGCCGTCTACCTTGCCCGGGCGTGGCCCGGCATCGATCCAGTTCTCAGAAAAAGCTCGTCCCGCCAGTGCGTGCAGGCGACCGCTGTACGCGGCGAACTGATCCTCGATAAAGCGTGTCGCCTCGGTCCAAGACCAAATGCGTCCAGGCTCCCCAACCGGCGCGAACAGGTCGTACCACGCAAGCTCGGGGATGCCGAGAGCACTCGCCTTCAGCCGGAGATAGCGGCGAACATCGGGAAACGCGGCGCGGGCGGAATCGATCATCGCCGTCAGAATTTCCTCGTCGATGCCGCTCCAGAACAGGGCTTCGTCGAGCGGGTCGTCCCATCGACGACGATCTCCGATCGCCAACACCTGCCCCTTCACGCCATTCAGCGCCGCCGCGATCGGCAGCGCGTTCGCCTCCCAGGCGGCCAATTCGGCACGCCACGCCGTCCGTCGCACGTCCCGGTCGTGATGCATGGCCAGGTTTCGCATCTCGCTCATGGTGAGGATCCGCGTCTCACCTTCGATAGCGAGTTCAGCGGTGATTTGCGATGTGAGATTGGCGTGCAGCTTGGACCACGCGGCGCCTGAGGACGGCGCCAACTCGGCAGCGAACGCCTCTTCCGCGTCACTCATCAAATGCCGCGCCCCCTAGTGCAGTTGCCGCAGCGGGTACTCATGTGCCGCGGCCATACTCGACTGGGCAATCAATCTATCGATGTCTTGGGTGCCAATCCAGGCGTTGAAACGGACTTCCAATGTGCTCAGCAGTACCGTGCGCTCCTGAAGCTGACTGTAACGGGCCTGCGCCAGCTCGTTCCGAGAATCGGTGGTCATATGTCCGTACAGATAAGAAGACATCGATTCGAACCACTGCTCGATGTCGTTGAGCGCCAAGAGGGCACGCTCGAAATCGACTACACCGGCGCTCCTCCACTCCCCGGCGGGCCTCTCACGGATATCCAGTTCCTCAAACAGCACGGCCAGTCCATCGATGGCCTGCAAGAGATCGGTGAACCCCGCGGCGAACTCGGGAGCGGCGAGACCAGGAAAGAGTGGCGTAAGGTCCCAATGGGGAAGCTCGTCTGTTTCGTTCCCGGGAGCGGAGTTCGATGCGAGAGCGTATTCGCGCATCCGGCGTCAATTCCTTTCACGCGTATCGGCCATTCGATGGGCATGGAAGGGTACGCGACTGAGCCGCAATGTAGTGATTCGATGAATGGCTTGACAGACTCGTTGCTATTCCGTAGATTCTTGGTCAACAACTGAAGAGTGCTGCCTTATCGAGACGGGTGGAGGGATTCGGCCCTGTGAAGCCCGGCAGCCTGCGGTCGCTGACCGCAAGGTGCCAAATCCGGCAGAGCGATCTGCGAGATAAGGGAACGGCGTGAAAACGCACCCCTGCCTCGGCTGGGGTGTTTTTTGTGAGCAAACCCCCTCGACCGAATCAGAGCGGCGGGAGTAGGCCATCGCGGCCTCGATTGATGACGGGAGATCGCCACACAATGGCTGAGGAGCCGACGACGCGGCACGAGAAAGTGCACAGCGAAAGCCGCGGCCGCCTGCGCGTAGTGCGCCGGCGCGCTGATTCGCTCTCGCATCCCGAGACCCCCCGCCTCAGCGTGGAAATCGGCGCGCTCGATCTCGAGCTCGGTGGGCGGCTGGAGACCGTCACCGTTGCCTACCGAACCTGGGGCTCCTTGAACGCCGCCGCCGACAACGCCGTGTTGGTGCTCCATGCCCTGACCGGCGACAGCCTTGCGGCCGGCCCGGGCGGATGGTGGGACCCACTGATCGGTGCCGGGCGCGCTCTCGACACCAATAATGCGTTCGTCATCTGCGCCAACATTCTCGGTGGCTGCCAGGGGAGCACCGGTCCCGCTTCAGACGACCCGCTCACCGGCCGGCCGTATGGCATGCGCTTCCCGCTGATCACCATTGGCGATATCGTCAGCGCGCAGCGTGCGCTCGTCGAGCGGCTCGGGGTTCGCAAACTCGTGGCCATTGGGGGCTCCATTGGCGGATTCCAGGCGCTGGAGTGGGCCACGCGGCATCCTGAGCTCGTCCGCGGTGTCGTTCCGGTAGCAGCCAGTGGCGCCCTGGATGCGCAGGGGATCGCCTTGAACGAGATCGGCCGTCGCGCCATCATGGCCGACCCCGATTGGCGCGGCGGCTCTTACGCTTCAGAGGGCGTTTTCCCCGCAACTGGACTCGCGATCGCGCGGATGGTCGGGATGGTCACCTATCACTCCAAGGAGAGTATGAACATGCGATTCGGCCGCAACCCGGCCACGCGGCCGGCGCTCTACCCGTCATTTGGACCGACCTTCGATGTCGAAGGCTACATCCACTATCACGGGGAAGCCCTGACCAAACGCTTTGACGCTAACAGCTTTCTTTACTTGACTCGTGCCATGGACCTCTACGACGTGGGTCGCGATGGGGGCGAAAGCGCGTGGCTGCGGCGCATCGAAGTGCCGGTTTCGCTCGTCGGCATCCGCTCCGACTGGCTTTTCCCCGCGGGACCGATCCGCGATCTCAGAGACCGGTTACGCGCGCTCGGCAAGGATGTCGAATACCAGGAGCTCGACTCGCCGCACGGTCACGATGCCTTCCTCAAAGAATGGGGACAGCTCACGGCGGCCATCGGTCCATTTGTCAGCGCCCGTATCGCTGGAGACCCATGAGTCATGAATGTCGGTTGCATTGCCCGCCGGCCGCCACGCGGACCGAAGGACGCGATGTGTCAGGGATGACGATGAGGTCGTATTTTCCCGTCACCCTGTCACCCTGTCACCCGAGTCAATCGTTCGATACAAGGAGCAGACACCCATGTCCGACAGTGAGCTTGAAGCCCTCCGCCAAACCGAAGTCGCGCCCACGCAGCAAGGGTTCGAAACCCTCGCCCTACATGCCGGCCAAGATGTCGATCCCGTGACGAAATCGCGGGCGGTGCCGATCTATCAGACAACCTCGTATGTCTTTGACAGTCCGGACCATGCCGCCAGCTTGTTCGGTCTGCAGGCGTTCGGGAACATCTACACCCGGATCATGAATCCGACAACCGACGTGCTGGAGAAGCGAGTCGCCGCCTTGGAGGGCGGTGTCGCCGCCCTCGCCCTGGCATCCGGGCAAGCTGCCCAGACGTTGGCCATCCACAACATCGCCAACGCCGGCGACGAGATCGTCTCGACCACCAGTCTCTACGGTGGCACCTATAACCTATTCGAGCACACATTGCCGAAGCTTGGGATCAAGGTCCATTTCTGCGAGCCGACTCCCGAGGGCGTGCGGCGGGCGATCACGGGTAAGACCAAGCTGGTCTACTCCGAGACGATCGGCAACCCGGATTTGCTCACCCTCGATCTGCAAGGCGTCGCCGACGAGGCCCATGACGCGGGCGTGCCGCTGATGATCGACAACACGTTGCCCACCCCTTACCTGGTGCGGCCAATCGATCATGGCGCGGACATCGTCGTGCACTCGTTGACCAAGTTTCTCGGCGGCCATGGCACGTCGATCGGTGGCATCATCGTCGACGGTGGGTCCTTCGACTGGAAAGCGTCGGGACGATTTCCGGGCTTCACCGAACCCGACGCCAGTTACCACGGACTGGTTTTCTCCGATGTCTTCACCGCGGAGAACTTTGGCGCCAATATCTCCTATATCATCAAAGCCAGGGTGCAGGGCCTGCGCGACACCGGAGCGTCGCTCAGCCCGTTCAACTCGTTTCTTTTTCTGCAAGGGATCGAGACGCTTCCGCTGCGCATGGAGCGCCATAGCCAGAACGCGATGGTGGTAGCGCGTTTCCTGAGCGAGCATCCCAAGATCAACTGGGTGAATTACCCGGGTCTTCCAGGGCACCCGGCGTATGAACGGGCGACGAAGTACCATCGGAACGGACTGTTCGGCGCTATTCTCGGTTTTGGTATCAAAGGCGGGCTCGAAGCCGGACGCCGCTTCATCGAGAACGTGCAGCTCTTTTCCCACCTCGCCAATGTAGGAGACGCCAAGTCACTGGTGATTCATCCGGCCACCACGACACATTCCCAGCTCGACGAGAACGCCCAGGCGGCCACCGGCGTCACCCCGGACTACGTCCGGCTCTCCGTCGGCCTGGAAACGGCGAGCGACCTCATCGCGGACCTGGACCAGGCGTTGTCCAAGGCATAACTCGATTCGCTGACCGCCAAAAGCCCCTCTCCCTGCGCACAGGGAGAGGGGTTGGGATGAGGGTGTCTCAGGGGTTCGGGTGAAGGCTTACCTCTACGTCGACTCTTCAGATGACGTCTTCGCCGCCCCTGACGCGGCTACGAGCTCGCCCTCGGTGGCAACCGGGCGCGGTGTACGATCCCCCTGCGCCACGATCCACTCACCGCGGAACCATTGCCGCTGCCAGGGGATCGCCACCCGGTTCGTATGCCCGGCGAAATCGACCAGATAGAGGGGGATGCCGTAGGTGCTGCGCGGATCGATCTCGACAACCGTGCCGGTGGCGCCGTCAAAGCGCGCCTCCGGCCAGGTCGAGTAGAGCACGCTGATCCCGGGGATACCGCGCTTGCTCACGCCGCGTGGCATCTTCACCGTTACCGCGTTACCGACGTCGAACTCGGCCATCGCACCTTGTCCTCACCTTCCCCGTCCCACAGAGTATAGAGGGTGTTTTTCCAAGTCAGGCATGAAGCTCATCCCGATCGGCCCGCGCCTCACCCGACCAGACCTCATCGAAAAGCTCGCTCATTTGCGCCTGAACGAGGACCGGCAATCGGTCGTACCGCTCTCTCGCATCTGGCGGCAAGAGAATACGCAATGTCCACACCTGCCGCGCCTGAGTGCGCGTGAGTGCATCGCCGTCAATGCGACTCGCGCTCCAGCGGCGACAGGACTCGGCGATTGCCTCATCGTCGAGCGGCAGGAGAACATCCACGATGTACTGGATCCCCTCGTCCGCGGACGACAACAGCGCACGCTTGGCAAAATGGCGTGCTGGGAGCGATACAACGCGCGCTCTTTGCGACGACAGCGCCGCGGTCCTGGCCGCGGCGGGCCGGAGCCGCATCGCGGTCACCGGCGCTGCCGCGCCGCGGGTCAACATCACTCCCGCGAAAATGATGGCGATGCCAAGCGCCATGGCGAGATACAGATACTCGGGCCGGCCAAATCGCGCGAGCGTGCCGCCAAGGGCGACCACGACCGTGCCGGCCGCAATCAGCAGGCAACCCACGGCACGCTGCCGTCCCGAAGCGACCGTCCTCAAGGCGAACGCGGAATAGAGCGCGCCGCCCGCCAGGACCAGCGTCCCACCGGCGTTGATGGCGATCGCGAGGGCGCTCAGAAACGGTCCCCGCTCGATGGCGCGCCAGCCATCAATCACCAGCCGCGACTCAAGGACCGGCGCGGTCCATACCGCGGTCGCCGCGATGGCGGCCACCAACAAGGTCAGACCTGGAACAATGGCGGGCACGCGATCGGCGAAGATCAGATACAGCTCCCCGAGCGCCAGAATCCCGACCACGAGGACCGCGCCACACAGGTAGTAGACCCTGGCCAACGCTGGGCTCCAGCCCAGCACGGCGCCGATCACCTCGGTAGTCGCGGCGATCGCGAAGACCAGAAAGGCGACCGTCCAGATCGCCCGCTCTGGCCGCGGCCGCCGCACCGCATCCCATCCCACAAAGCCGGCACACATGAAGGCGATGACGGCCGCCACGGCGGGAAACGCAATCATCGGTATCGATCCCGAGCGCAATCTGCAATCATGGGATCGAGTTTACCGCTGCGACAGAGGAGACGACGATGGTGCGGTACCCCAGGCAGGATTCGAACCTGCGACCTGCCGCTTAGAAGGCGGATGCTCTGTCCCCTGAGCTACTGGGGCAAATTGCGGAGATCACTATAGCGGCGGTGGGTACATCGCTATGCTCTTGCTGGCGTTTCATCCGCGACATCCGCGATGGCTCCGGCGAGACCGGCCACCTCCTCTTCCGTGTTCCACCACGCGACCGAGGCGCGTGCGGAGACCGTACAAGGGGAGTAGTCGACGTAGCGGATGGTGTAGCCACGTTCGTAGAGCCGGGCCGCCACCTCCTGCGGTCGCCAGCCCGTGACGTTGAAGTTCACCAGGCCCGCCATCGCGTGCGCCGGCGTGACGACCGAGACACCGTCGATCGTTGCCAAACGACGGTGGAAATCCGCGCCAAGCGTCGTTATGCGGTCGTGGGCCCAATCGAGCCCGACCTCGTCGCGCAACCATTGCAACGCCGCGGATTGGGCGGCAATCGCCGGACTGTAGAACTCGCCGATCTCATACCGCATGGCGCCAGCGGCTGGCAGGAAATAGCCGCTCGACTCGAATTGGCCGTAGCGGGCATAGGTGGGAGCGATATCGGCGAACCGGTCGCGGCTGATATAGAGCAGCCCCGTCGCCTCCGGGCCGCAGAGCCATTTTTGCCCGGCCATCGCGTAGGCATCGACACCCAGGGCATGCAGATCGACGGGGACCTGTCCGGCGGATTGCGCGGCATCGACGACCACCAGCAGTTCGTTCTCCCGCGCCAAGTCCGCGATGTCGCGCAGCGGCAAAACGGCGCCGGTCGACCACAACACGTGCGAGAGCGCGATGACCCGCGTACGCGAGGTGATCTGGGCGGCCAGCGCCGCGACGACGTCTGAGCCACCGTCTCCGATATTGGCAAAGCGCGTGACGACACCGTGACGATGCGCAAGCAACCCCAACGGCAGCAGCAATCCGGGATGCTCCTCCGTGGTCGTAACAACCTCGTCACCGCGATCCCAGGTCAATCCCATCATGGCCGCGTTCAGCCCTTCGCAGGCGCTGTGGGTGAGCGCGATCTCGTCGGCGCCAGCGCCAAACATCCCCGCCGCCAACGCCGCAACTCCCCGATTGCGGTCGCGATTTCCTTCATTGGTGCCGGGGATGATGCGACCTCGATCGAGCTCATGGCGCGTCGCGGCGTCCGCCGCCTCATAGGCAACACTCGGGATCGGACCGTTCGATCCCGTGTTGAAGTATCCCGTCGTCAGGACCGCGGGAAGCTGCGCCCGCAGCGCGTCGAGTCGTGTTTCGGTTGCCGTTTCGATGGCCATCGTCGTTCGCATCCCACGTACTAGGCCGTGACGCTGAGTGCGTGTTTGCTCGCCGCGGTCAAGGCGCCGTCGAGGTCGGCGATGATGTCCGCGACGTCCTCGATCCCAACCGACAACCGCACCAGTCCATCCGAGATGCCGATCCTGGCCCGCTCCTCGGGGGGCACCGCCCGGTGCGAGGAGATAGCGGGGTAGAGCACGAGACTGTAAACGTCGCCGAGGGTCGTCGCCGGCACCACCAGGTGCAACGCCTCGAAAAAGCGAAATACGTCGTCGCGGCCGGCATCGCGGATGTCGAACGAGATCATCCCGCCGCGTTCGGGCCGGTTAAACATCGCCTCCGCCCCGCCCAGATGCGCCAATCCGGGATAATTCACACGCGAGACCCGCGTATCCCCCGCCAGCCAGGCCGCCACTTCGCGGGCGCTGTCGCTCTGCTGCTTCAGGCGTAGCGGAAGGGTCTTGAGTCCGCGCAACGTCAGCCACGATTCGAACGGGCCGGCGACCGACCCGATCAGCTTGTTGATCTCGCGCAACTCCGCGGCCCGCGCCGCGGTGGTGGCGATCGCGCCACCAGTGACATCGCCATGACCGCCGAGATACTTCGTGGTCGAATGGATAACGGAGTCGACACCGAACGCCGCGGGCGTGACCAGCCAGGGTGTCGCAAACGTATTGTCGACCGCGACCCGCGACCCATACCGATGTGCCAGCGCGGTGACCGCACCGAGATCGGCAACCCGCAGGAGAGGATTGGAGATCGTCTCCGCATAGACCAGCGCCGGCCGCGATGCTTTCAGCGCAACGCCTACAGCGTCGAGATCGAGGAGATCGACGAAGACCGTTTCGATTCCGAGCGTTGGCAGCAATCGGGTGAGAATTGCGTACGTCGCGCCGTAAACATCTGGCGCGGCGACAATGCGGTCTCCGGCCCGGGCATCGAGCAGCATGGCCGCGTGCACCGCCGCCATCCCCGAGGCGAACGCGACCGCGTCTTCGGTCCCCTCCAGCGAGGCGATCGCCGCCTCCACCGCGGTGGTGGTGGGGTTGGCATAGCGGGTGTATACGTATCCAGGCCGCTCGTTGCCGAATACGGCGTCGAGCGTATCGGTATCGTCGTACACAAATGCGGTGGCGGAGTAGATTGGGGTGGCGGTCGGGGTGAAATCGGGGCGAGGCGCCCGCTCTCCGGCATGGACGGCGCGGGTGGAAAACCCGCGCTCCGCCCCATCGGCACCGGTCGCGCTCGATTTAGACGCTGGCACGAAGACGCTCCTGGCGTGTAATCGCGGTATTCGCAACAGGCAAGGAGTCTAGAAGTGGTGCGGCGCCCCGTCAACGACCGAGCGTTCGGCCCACGAAATCCAGTAGGGATGAATTGATGAAAGACGCAACGGAGAATCAATTCCTGGGCGCGTTGCTCGGTATGGCGATCGGCGATGCCCTCGGAGCACCGGCCAGCGGGCTGACTCGCGACAAAGTCGCCAAGCGATTTGGCGTCATCGACCGCTTCCACGGCTCGGCGGCGTCAGACGAACTGGAGGTTCACCCCGGCGAGTTCACCGACGAATCGGAATTTGCCCTCTGCATCGTCGAGTCGATGACGGCGAATCGCGGCCTCCTGGATCCGGAGACCGCCGGCGTCCGCATGCTCCATCTCGCCGCCGGTCCTTCCCGCCGCTGGATGCAACCGGAAACCGCGGCTGCGCTCGATGCGGCGGCGCAATCGCTGGAGTTCGTGGTCGCCCTCGACGACGATGGTGCGGCTACTGGCGACGTCGCGGCGCGCGGTGTACCTATCGGGCTTATCCATGCGGTCGGCAGATTCGATCCGCAACGTCTGCGCACCGATGTGGAAGCGGTGGTCCGCCTGACCCACGGTGGTCCCGTCGCGATCAACGCCGCGACCGCAGTCGCCTATGCCGTCCGCCTCGCGGCAACCGGCGAACCCCGCGAAACCTGGGCCCGCGCCAGCGCCGAGTTTCTCGGCGGCGGGGTTCTGGCTGAGCGCTTGATGGAGTTGGACGACCACATTCCCGGCGAGACCTTGCCCGATCTACTGGCACGGTGCGGAACGGGTATCGCCGCCGTCGAGTCGGTGCCGGCGGCATTTGCCGCGGCCATGACCGAGACGGTGTTCGAACGTGCCGTCTTCGCTGCCGTCAACGCCGGCGGCGCGACGGATACCACCGGCACGTTGACGGGCGCGCTCGCCGGCGCCGCGAACGGCGCGTCCGGCATCCCGCAGGAGCTGATCGACGGTCTCGAGGGCCGTATCTACGTTTCGCTAGCCGCGCCCTGGTTCCACAAAGCCGCGCGCCAACGAGCGGGACAGCACATCGATCTCAAACCAGTCCACGGACCGCGTCCGGACATGCCGCCGCGTCAGTAGAATGGGAGTGAGCGGCGGGTGTGACAGGGCAAAAGGGTGGTAAAGCGGTCTGCGACAAAAATGAGGAATCACGAAGAGCCTCAGCGCAATCCGTTAACTGGTCACCCGCCGCGAGACGCTGATCCCGGTGTAGGAGTAACCCGCTGGGCTCGCTCCCGTCGATCCCTTCACCGGTCAAATAATCATATCGACCAAGACCCGGCCGAAGAGCCAAAGCGCGAGACAATGTTCCAGCTTGGATACCGGCCAGCGCTCGACGGCGTGCCAGGCATCGCCGTCTTGGCGGTCCTCCTGTTTCATCTGCTGGCTCCCGTCAGGCTCATTTCACAACCGGCAGGAATACAGGGAGGCTTCTCGGCGTCGACGTTTTCTTCGTCCTCAGCGGATTCCTGATCACCACCATTCTCGTGCAGGAATACCAGACTCGGGGGACGATCGATCTGAGGGCATTTTGGATCCGCCGTCTACTGCGGTTAGTGCCTGCGCTGTTAGTGATTCTGCTGGTGCTGCTGGTGCTCGGGTTACTCGTCGACGGACGCGTTCTGGACCATGGGCAGGGTATTTCTACGCCACCGGAGCAAAACCCCAATTCGCGGCAGATTTCCATGCCCTATTGGCCGGGCATCATGGTCGTCCTTCTTCCGATATCCAACTTCGGGATACTGGGCTATCAGGAGTTCAGACCGATGTTGGTCGCCTGGTCACTCGCGGTGGAGGACCAGTTCTATCTCGTCTGGCCGCTGGTTCTCCTGTTTCTCACGATTCGCTGCCGCGCGGTGAAGACGGTGGCGCTAACCGTATCTCTCGGTGTCCCGGTCTTCTTAGCCTGGCGACTGTTCCTCATCCATCGCGGCGCTGAGACGGGGATCGTGCCGAATCCGGCGCTCCCGTGGATCTATTACCGAACGGATGGCCGGGCGGACCAGTTACTGACAGGTAGCGCGCTGGGATTGGCCGTAGCCGTCGGATGGGTTCCTAGCACGAAAATCGCGAAGCGGATTGTTGCCGGCCTGGCGTGGGCCGGAGCCCTCGTCATTCTCACGCTGTTCGTCGTCGCCGAGCAAAACTACCCTTGGGTCTACAGCGTAGGCTTTACGATGACGGCCCTGGCGACCGCGGTGGTGGTGCTGCACATCATCATTGAGCCCGATGCTTCAATGGGCCGGGCGCTATCCTGGCCGGTCCTCGTTGGAATCGGACAACTTTCCTACGGTATCTATCTTTGGCACTGGGCCCTGATGACCTATACCCCCGGAGACAGCCTGACGCAATCGGCAGCCGTCGTTGTACTGACGGCAATAGGCACGATGCTCTCTTGGCGATTCGTGGAGCAACCGGCGCTGCGCCTCAAACGACGGTTCGAACGACGCGCAGACTTCCCCCCAGCCGCTATGCCAAGCGGGCTTCATCAGTTCCATCCGGCCGGCCCTTGCTATCGCGTCGAGACCTCGTGCCGTTGTCGGGAACTGTTGCCTTGGCGCTGGGACTCGCTCCGTTGCTGCTGATCGCGGAACCGATCAGGATTGGAATCATTGCCCGACAGCGCGATCAGAGAAGGGATGAGAGATTGGCGGCCAGGATTGCAGCGAAGGAGGGAGAAGCCGCACCCGCGGCGAGTGACGAGGAAAGTGCCCGGGCCGCTGAACGTGGTGGGAAGCGTCGCGCCCGGATCGCGGAGCGGGGTACGAGTGCGGGAACCCCTGATCCCAGTACCGCTGGCGACCGCTCGAGAAAACGTCGGGATGAAAAGCCGGTGGCGACACCGATGCCCGAGTAACCACCAAGCATCGCAGCGCGACGAAGCGAACCCCGTTCACTGACCAAAAGTGGTCGCCAGCCCCAATTCGACCAAATCCTCGCCCAGATAGTGACGACGTGCCTCTTCGGTGACGGGAAGATGATCGGGGCCGAGCGCGTGGATGGTGCCGTAGCCGCCGCGCAATGGATTTAGTTCTTTGGCACGTGCCACACGCTCGCGTGCGGCGTCCGCGGCCGCACCGATCCCGGTGACGAGCGGCGCTTCCCACATCGCGTGGGCGCGTAACGGTTCGTACCATCGCGGCCTCAGTCGCGCGAACTCCGCGATGGCGGTCTGCCAGTCGTCCGTGCTGAGAAGGAGCTGACTGAGCTCGCGGACATCCTTGAATACTAGCGAAAGTCCCTGTCCTTGGGTCGGGTCGTTCGCGCCGGCGGCATCGCCAATCAGGACGACACCGCCCCCGGCGATGCGATCGGCGAATATGTCCGCTCCGGGGAAAAAGGCGGCGGGTCCCACCGCGCGCGCCCGGCGCAGGGCTCCCTCGGGCAGCGCCCTCGCGCAGGCGGCGATCAGCGCCGGCGCCACCGCCGGTCCGCGCATCGACTGCGCCGTCTCTGGTCTCGCCACCAGATAGGCCCGCGCCTTGCCGCTGGCCTGGCGAAACATCATGGCGCTGCCGCCTGCGACGTACCCGACGTGAGCGGCGTCGGGATCGAGATCGACATCGTCGATCAGGCAGCCGCCGATGAACTGGTGAACGGGGTCCCGGACGGTCTTCGCGCCGATCCATGTCCGCGCTCCTGATTCAGCGCCGTCGGCCGCGACGACGAGCCGGGCACGAATCTCGGTTTGTCCAAGATCGCACTGCACCGGAACTACGATCCGTCCCGCACCGCCCCGAGTTCGCCGCAACGCTTTGGCCGGGCGCAGGACGGTGGCCCCAGAGTCGATGGCCCGCCGCAGCAATACTTCTTGCAGACCGGGGTGAGACACACCCCACAATCCATCCCCAGTTGGCACGTCCGGCCGCCAATCATAGGGCTCTCTCGGCTCACGATCGAGGTAGGTCTGCCAGATCGGCAGTGGATGGCAGCTTGAGGCAGCAAGCGCGTCCAGTACGCCCAGTTCGCGAGCCAGTGCCGTTCCCCACGGCATCAATGCCTCACCGCGCACCCGGTCCCGGAATACACCCGCCCGCTCGACGATGGCGACCTTCACCCCGGCCCGGCCGAGGACTATCGCCAACGTCGATCCCGCGATGCCACCACCGACAATGGCAACATCAACGCACCTCGTCACCCTATCACCCTATCACCCTATCACCATCGTTCTACTTCAACCGGGGATCGAGCACGTCGCGCAATCCGTCCCCGAGCAGATTGAGACCGAGCACGACGGCAACGATCGCGACTCCGGGAACGGTGGTCACCCAATGGCTCTGCAACATGTAGTTGCGACCCTCGGCGATCATCACGCCCAGACTGGGCAAGGGCGGTTGCGCACCCATCCCGATGAAGGACAACCCCGCCTCGACGATGATCCCCAGCGCAACGTAGTACGACGCCATCACCAACGCCGGAGCGAGCACGTTGGGGAGTACATGTCGGAGAAGAATGCGCGGTTCGTTCAACCCGCTCGCTCGCGCCGCCTCGACAAACTCCGCCTCGCGCAACCCGAGCACTTCGCCGCGCACGACGCGCGCGAACCCGGCCCAGTTGATCAGACCGACCGCCAGGATCGTTGCGGTCAGACCGGGACCGAGTGTTCCCGCGAAGAGCACGGCAAGCAGGATGAGGGGGAACCCCCAGGTGAACTCGACGATGGCGCTGATGACCGTATCGGTCCACCCCCTCCGGTACCCGGCGATGGCCCCCGCGGCGGTCCCGACCACCATCGAGATCGCGGTGATGCCAAACCCGACGATGAGCGAGATCCGAATCCCCGTGACTAACCGTGAGTAGAGATCGCGTCCCACCTGATCCGTACCCAGGAGGTGGCCCTCGCTCAGCGGCGGCAGATTGGCTTGCAACAGACTCTGTTTGGCGTAATCGTACGGGGCAAACACCGGACCCAGGATTCCGAGCAGGATATAGGCGACGGCCACCAGCGAACCGAGCAGAGCGAGCCGGTTGCGCGCCAGGCGCCGCCACGCTGTCGCCAATGGTCCGGCGTCAATTGCCCGCCGCGCCGGGAGCGATCCAGGAAGGGCCGGTGCTTCAGAAGAGGCTATCGCCACGATGGCGGGCCCGATCGCTCACGCATGCCGGATACGGGGATCGGCGATGCCGTAGGCGACATCGGCGAGCAGATTTGCCACGACGACGACCGTAACCAGCAGCAGTGAAAAGAACTGCGCCACCGGGTAGTCGCGACGCAAGATGGCATCGACGAGCAGGTAACCGAGACCCGGCCACTGGAAGATCGTCTCGACGATGAGCGCGTAACCGACCAGCCACCCGAGCCGCAACCCCGCCAGCGAGATGATCGGATTGAGCGCATTGCGAAAAACCCGGCCATAAACGACGACGCTTTCCGCCAGTCCTTTGGCGCGATGGGTGCGCACGTAGTCCTGACCGAGTTGCTCCAGCATCGAGGAGCGGGTCATGCGGATCGTGACCGCCGCGCCTTCGGCGGCCAGCACGACCGCCGGCAGCACCAACTGCCGCGGTGCACAGCAGCCCCCGGAAGGCAACCAGTGCAACCGGGAGGCAAAAAGATAGATCAGCAGCAGGGCGAGCCAGAAATTGGGCACCCCCATCCCGGCGATGCTCACTCCGGTGATGGCCTGATCGACGGCGGTATTGCGGCGGGCGGCGGCCAGCGCCCCGAGGGGGAGACCGACGGCGTAGATGATCGCCGTGGCCGCCAGCCCGAGCACCAGACTGTTGCGGCCATAAAACCCGAGCAGTTCCGGGATCGATTTTCCGGTGATGAGGGAGGAACCCAGGTCGCCCTGAGCGAGGTTTTTCAGGTAGATGCCGTACTGCACCCAGATCGGCTCGTCGAGCCCGAGACGCTGGCGATAGGCGTCGCGCACCTCTTGCAGCGCGGTCGGGCTGAGCACACCACCGGTGGGATCACCAGGGGCGATCCGCAAGCCATAGAAGACGGCGATCGAGGCCACGACGAGGACGATCGCCGTGCGCAATCCCCGGCGTAGAACATAGGCACCCACGCGCGCAGTTTACCCGCCCGATCGCTTCTTATTCTTGCTCTTGGACATCTTTCGCTTCTTGGGCTTTCGATTAATCGCGCCGACAACAGTCTGATCGCACATTATGACGTATTCGTGATTTACGGAATCAGAGGAGAATCCGGCAAAGACGCTAAACCCATCGTCGCTTGCTGCGCCACAGATTTGGGCGCCAACCCATGCGTATCTGTTGTCAACAATTCCTTGCAAATGGTTAGGAACACCTGACACGAACAAGAAGTTTTTTCCGGCTCCGAGCTCATATGGTGGAGAAAGCTGAATTCCTTCCAAGGGATGTATCGATTTGATTTCGCTCTCTGTCACAC
>JACCXM010000242.1 GCA_013697005.1 Chloroflexia bacterium
CAAGACGGGGGGACTGGACCTCGAACGGATCGGAACCACCGGGCCAAAGGATCTGACGCACTGCGCCGCGACGATGACGGATCACGGCATTCCGTACGAGGAGCTGAGTGCGCAGGAGATCATGATCCGCTGGCCGCAATTTCAGTTGCCGGACGACGCGCGCGGGCTCTACCAGGCCGATAGCGGGTTGGTCGATGCCGGCAAGGCCAACGCGGTGCATATCGCACTCGCCCGCCGCCACGGCGCCGTCATTCGCGAGCAGCTCCCGGTGCGCGCGCTGCGGCCGCTGCCAGATGGGGTCGCGGTCGTCACCGACGATGGGGTGTTCTCGGCTGGGCATGTCGTGCTGGCCGCCGGAGCGTGGACGAATGCGCTCTTGCAAGACGTCGGGGTCGATTGGCCGCTAACCGTCACCCAGGAGCAGGTAACGTATTTCGCGACTCCTTACCTGCGCGAGTTCGCGCCCGATCGCTTCCCGATCTGGATCTGGCGCGCGGCGCAAGGGTTTTACGGGTTCCCCATCTACGGCGAGATTGCCACCAAGGCGGGGCAGGACGTGGGTGGTGACGAGGTCACGGCGGAGACCCGGACGTTTGACCCAAATCCGCGCGCCAAGGAGCGGCTGGTCCGCTTTCTGGAAACCCGCATCCCACGCTTTCTGGGTCCCGAGCTGTACACCAAGACCTGCCTCTACACCATGCCTCCCGATCGTCACTTCGTCATCGACGCCGTGCCCGGCCAACCCCGCATCACCATCGCCTGCGATGCCGGCCATGCCTTCAAGTTTGCCACCCTCATTGGCCGCATTCTGAGTCAGTTGGCCCTCGATGGGCGAACCGCCTACCCGATCGTGCCATTCCGGGCGGATCGCCCCGCGCTGAGCGATCCTACATTCCAGCCGGTTTTCCGCAATGAGGCAGTGCTGAGTCGATAGGGACCGTTTGGCGCCATGGCCGGGGCGCCCGAATGTGCCGAAAGGAGCGCGTGCATGTCCACCGATTCCTCCGCCAACGGCCATGGGCTGCTGGACCGGCTCGCCGCGGGGCCGGTCATTTGCGCCGAGGGCTATCTATTCGAGTTCGAGCGGCGTGGATACTTGCAGGCGGGGGCCTTCGTGCCCGAGGTTGTCCTCGAGCACCCGGACCTCGTCGCCCAGCTCCACCGCGAGTTCGTCCATGCCGGATCGGACGTGGTCGAAGCCTTCACCTATTACGCGCACCGCGAAAAACTCCGTCTCATCGGCAAGGAGCATCTGCTCGAAGCGATGAACCGCCAGGCCCTGGCGATCGCCAAGGAGGTCGCCGCGGAGAGTGGCGCGCTCTTCGCCGGCAATATCTGCAACACCAATGTCTACGTCGGCGATGACGAATCGAAACGGGCCGTGCGCGCGATGTTCGAGGAGCAGGTTGGCTGGGCGCTCGAAGCCGATGTCGACTACGTCATCGGCGAGACGTTCTCCTGGACCGAGGAAGCCCTGATCGCGCTCGACGTAATCAAACAGACCGGAAAACCGGCCGTGATCACGCTGGCGATGCATCAGGAGCCGGTCACTCGCGACGGGCTCACGCCGCAGGATGCCTGCCGCCGTCTGGAGGACGCGGGCGCGGACGTCGTCGGGCTCAATTGCATCCGTGGTCCGCGCACGATGCTGCCGATGCTCCAGGCGATCCGGTGGCAGGTCAATGGACACGTCGCGGCGCTGCCGGTTCCGTACCGCACCCACGACGAAGAACCGACATTTCAATCATTGCGCGATCCTGGGTTTGCCGGCGCTCCGGGCGGGCGGCCATTCCCGACCGCGCTCGATCCCCTGATGTGTACGCGCTACGAGATCGCGGATTTCGCGCGAGATGCCTATGACCTGGGCATCCGTTATCTGGGCGTCTGTTGCGGCGCGGGTCCGCACCACATCCGCGCCATGGCCGAGGCGCTGGGCCGCACACCGCCGGCCAGCCGCTTCACGGCCGATATGTCCAGGCACGCGTTCCTGGGTACCGATCCAAGTTTGAAGGTGGAAAATCGGGAGTATGTGGCAGAGCTCTGATCCGGGAGGAGACTTCACTCTTATGGGCAGCGTCGAGTTTATGCATAAGACGCGCTGGCAAGATCTCCCCGGGCCAGTCCGCAACCAGGCGCGGCGCTGCCTCCTCGACACGATCGGAGCCGCTCTGGGTGGCCGCCGGACAGCGCTGTCGCGCATCGTGCATGACTTTGCGGCGGCGGCTTTTGGCGGTGCGGGAGCGACCCTGTGGCTCGATGGGCGCGCGGTCTCGCCACCCGGAGCGGCGCTGGCCAACGGCATGACGATCGACTCGCTCGACATTCATGATGGCTACCTCGCCGTCAAAGGGCATGCCGGCGCGGCGGTCGTGCCGGCCGCGCTGGCGATCGTGCCAGTGGACCGCGGGCAGCCAGTCTCCGGTCAGGAGCTGCTCACAACCCTGGTGATCGGTTATGAAATAGCCCTGCGGGCCGGAGTAGCCCTGCACGCCACGGCGTGCGACTACCACACCTCCGGCGCCTGGAATGCCCTCGGCTGCGCGGCTATGACCGCCCGGCGACTCATGCTCGATACCATTCAGACGCGGCACGCCCTCGGTATCGCTGAGTATCACGGACCGCGCTCGCAAATGATGCGCTGCATCGATCATCCGACGATGCTCAAGGACGGGTCCGGATGGGGGGCAATGACCGGCGTCAGCGCGGCGATGTTGGCGGCGGCCAGCTTCACCGGCGCCCCGGCGGTGACAGTCGAAGCGCCGGAGGCCGCGGTCATCTGGGCGGACCTCGGAACGCGGTGGCGGATCGTCGAGCAGTTCTTTAAACCGTACGCCGTTTGTCGCTGGGCGCAGCCGGCAATCGCGGGTGCGCTGGCGTTGCAACGAGATCATGAGCTGTCTTTAAGCGCGATCGAGCGAATCGAGGTAAGCACGTTCCACCAGGCGACACGTCTCGCCTGCCGGCGGCCGACGACGACCGAGGAGGCGCAGTACAGCCTGCCGTTTCCAGTCGCCGCCGCGCTCGTGCACGGTCAACTCGGATTGGCCCAGCTCGATGGCGCAGGATTGCGAAGTCCCGATGTCTTGCGGCTGGCCGACCGTATCGATCTGGTGGACGACCCGGCGTTGAGCACGCGGTTCCCCGCCGAGCGCGTGGCGCGCGTGCGCATCGAAACCACTGCTGGGGTCATCCTCGACTCGGGCGAGGTCACGGCCCCGTGGGATGCCGGGTGCCCGCCGGCAGATCAAGAGCTCATCGAGAAATTTCGCGAACTGGCGGCGGAAAGCGTTTCAATGGCGCGTACCAACGAGCTACTCGATGTCATCTGGAACTGCGCCGAATTGCCTGACATCGGACGGCTGATTGCGCTTCTGTCGCCACCGTGTGACTCGGCAGACACGGATCCGGCACGCAAGGACGAGAAGCGAGCGCACGCGAACGCGTTGTGATCGGCGTCTTCAGGCGAGCGCGAAGAAGTTGCGCAATACGAAGGCGCCCTGTGGATGGACGTTGTCGTAGCGCTCCGGGTGAAACTGGACGCCGAACACCGGCCGGTCCAGTCGCTCGATGGCCTGAATCGCCGACCACGATGAGCGCGCGCGGATGACGAACCCCGCGGGAGCCTCCGCAAGCTGCCAGTAATGGTGCTGGAAGAAGGTGGCCGTCGGTGCGACGTCGGAGAAGAGGGGACAACGGAGGTCGACCTCGACCGGCAGAAAACCGCGCGCCTTGCGCTGCCCGGGGCCGAACTCCGGATCCGGATCGGTCTCGCCGGCTTGCAGCGGACCGAGCGGACCCCACGCCGCGTCGTGGGCGTGTCCGATCAATTGATGTCCGGCACAGATACCCAGGATCGGCACGGGCGCGGCGCGGATCGTGACGAGGAGGCCCGCCAGCGTCGCCGCGTCGAAGTCCGCCCAATCGGTGTTGTTGCCCCCGATCACCAACGCCGCTGGCGCAGTCTGCGCGACCCACGCGGGGGAGACCGCCGCGAACCGCTCTACCAGGCACGGTTGTCCGGCCGCGCCGGCGAGGCGGTTTCGCACCTCCTCGACCCTGGCGCGATGAGCCGCACCAAGGCTCGGGTGATCGAGAATACGGTCGTGTTCGGTATCGATGTAAAGAACGGTCATCGATGCGCGGCCACCGCGCTGTGCCGCTCCGCTTCAACCGGCAGGTGGCGGCGGAACCAGTCGATGATGCTCGAGTGCGTCGTCGTATAGGCCGGGCTGCCCGGCTCGATCCAGTCTAGATGGTGCGCATCAGCGATCTCGATCAGCTCCTTCGGTTCGCCCGCGTGCGCGTACAAACTATGCGCCTCGTCGATCGGGTGCAGCGCGTTGCGGCTGCCGTGGACGATGAGCAGGGGACGAGGGCTGATACGGTCGACAACGAGCTCCGGCCGGAACCGATAATAGGCTTCCGCCGATTGCAAGGACACGTCGATCCCAAAGCGGTCGTGTTTCCCATACATCTCCACCTGGACGATCTCTCGCGTCGTCGGGTCCAGCGGCACGACCTCCCACGGGCTGACCAACTGGGAGTGCCCGGTCAGCACGCGCCGCACGCGGTCGTCCGCGATCCGCTCCTGCATGGCGAGCCAGTCGGCGTAGGTGCGGG
>JACCXM010000245.1 GCA_013697005.1 Chloroflexia bacterium
GCACGGCCTCGTCGCCGGCCGCCACGATCTCCCCGCTCGGGATGTCGCCCTTGGCCGTATGAGCCGCCGCGAGGAGGAATTGCCCCTGGATGCCGCCCTCGACATCGGCATACTCGTGGATCACGGCGTTGACCCGCCGCGCGACGAGGAACGGATCATCCACGGTCGGCAGCTCGGTCTGGGCGAAATAGGCGGCCTGCCAGCCGGCCAGAACCATGCCATCCACTAGCGCCGTCAACTCCGGGCCTTCGCTGTAGGTGAGCTCGGCGGCGGCGCTGAGGCTTTGATAGAGGGCGCGGTCACGACGATAACCAGGTCCGGCGTCGTCTGGTCTGAGCGCGATCCACGGCAGATCGAGGGTGGTGCTGGCGGCCACCTGCGGCAGCGGGGCGGCAGTGGCAGGGAACGCGCCAAATACCGGGACGAGAAGCGCGGCCAGCAGCGCGACCGACACGAAGCGGATACGAGACATCGTTGGCTCCTCCGATTCAAGGCGAAACCGTTTCCCTCGGAACTGTACCGAACTGGATTGACATGGATGTTACGAAATTTTGAGAGACCGTCAAGGGTCGATCTGATACACTCCGCCCCCGTATCGTCCTCCGGGTTTCGCCCCCGGCGCGATGTCCGAATGCGGTTGATGCGCGCCATACCAGAGGAGCGTCCCATGCGGCAGTCGTTGAAGAGTCCAGCGGCCGGAAGCTTCTTCAACGAAAGCGTGTCGCATGGCGATCATCAACATCGGAATACTGGCGCATGTCGACGCCGGTAAGACCAGTCTCACCGAACGTATCCTCTACGAAACCGGCGTCATCACCGCGGTCGGCAGCGTTGACAAAGGCACGACCCAGACCGACACGATGGAGCTGGAGCGAGCCCGCGGCATAACCATCACGTCCGCCGTCGTTTCGTTTCAGCTGAACCAGCTCACGGTCAATCTCATCGACACCCCTGGACATCCCGACTTCATCGCCGAGGTCGCGCGCAGCCTGCGCGTGCTCGATGGCGTCGTCGTGGTCGTCTCGGCCGTGGAGGGGGTGCAAGCCCAGACGCGCCGCCTGGTGCGGGCTGTGCGAGTCGCCAATCTCCCGTTGCTCCTCTTCGTCAACAAGATCGACCGTCCCGGCGCTCGCGGCGAGGAGCTCATCGCGGAGATTCGCCGCACGCTGAAGCTCCGCCTCCTGGCGATGAACGTCCCGATCGGGATCGGCGTCCCAACCGTGGCGGTCGCCACCCACGATCGCCGCGACCCGCTCTGGCGAGAAGAAGCGATCGATCTTCTGGCGGAGACCGACGAACGCGTGATCGCGGAGTTCGATCGGACCGGTGGCAACCCGGGCGCCGCGTTCCTCGCGGCGGCGCTGCGCACCCAGATCGCGGCGAGCGCCATCGTTCCGGTTTTCTTCGGCTCGGCCATCACCGGTGTGGGTGTTCCCCAACTCCTCGCCGGGGTCGAGCAGTGGCTGCCGGTGGCCGCGGCAGCAACGGACGCTCCTGCCAGCGGCACGGTCTTCAAGATCACTCGTCGCCCGTCGGGGGAAAAAATCGTCTACATCCGGCTCTTCACCGGCAGTGTGGCGGTGCGGCAGCGCGTTCTGCTGCGGCGCCGGAATGTGTTCGGCGAGGTGGAGCAGGTCGCGGAGCGCCTGACCGGTATCGATCGCTTCACACCCGGAACGCCGGCGGCGGCGATGGCGGTCAGTGCCGGCAACATCGTTGCTCTGCACGGGCTGCGGGCGGCGCGCATCGGCGATACCATCGGCGATACCATCGGCCCCGCGGAGACATCCCCGCGGCAGATCGCCCCCGCGTTTCCGGCCCCGGCCCTGGAAAGCGTCGTGCGCCCGGTCGATCCGGGATTGGTCACTCCTATGCGCGCGGCGCTCGAGCAGCTCGCGGAACAGGACCCCCTGATTTCGCTGCGCCAGCGCAACCAGGAGGGGGAGGTATCGCTTCGTCTCTATGGCGACGTGCAGAAGGAAGTCATGACCGAGACGCTGGCGCGAGAGTACGGCATCGCCGTCACCTTCGGTCCATCCCGCACGATCCACATCGAGCGTCCGGCCGGCACGAGCGAGCATGCCGAGATCATCTACGCCACCAGCAACCCGTTTTACGCCACGGTCGGGTTCCGCATCGAGCCGGCCGAGGCTGAGTCCGGTATTCGCTACCTGCGCGAGCTGGGCGCACTGCCCCCCGCGTTCTACCGCGCCATCGAAGAGACCGTGTACGAGACGTTCGCGCAGGGGTTGCACGGCTGGGACGTGACCGATGGCATCGTCACCCTCACCCATGCCGGCTTCAGCTCGGTGCTGAGCACCGCCGCCGATTTCCGCAAACTCACCCCGCTCGTGCTGATGCAGGCGCTGCGCCGTGCCGGAACCCAGGTGTACGAGCCGGTGGAAGCGCTCGATCTCGACATCCCGGAGGAGACATTTGGCGCGGTCTGTGGGGCGCTCGTCAATGCCCGCGCCACGGTTCGCAACACGTTTCGCGATGGCGCATCGCAGCGCATCATCTGCGAGATTCCCACCGCGGAGCTGCGCTCCCTCGAACACCAGCTCCCAGGACTGACCCACGGCGACGGTGATTGGATAGCGAGCTTCGCCGGGTATGTTCCCGTAACTGGCGACGCGCCAACGCGCGCGCGAGTCGGCCCCAATCCGCTCAACCGCGCGCACTATCTGGCCGAGGTGGCGCGGGTATGAGGGACGGTTGCCAAGACTCGCGGCAACTTCCCATCCTCCTCCCAGCTACCTCCAAGG
>JACCXM010000274.1 GCA_013697005.1 Chloroflexia bacterium
GTGTAGGACCGCCGCAGCGTCGAAGGATCGCGGCCGAGGGCGGCGCAGGCAGTATCGATTGCCGCGCCGCGCGCCCGGGTCTCTGCGAGTTGCTCCGCAAGCGACGGCTGGAACGAGAGACTATTCCAGATGTCGGCGTAGCGGGCGGTTAAGCGCATCATGCGCGGACCGAGCGCGGCCACCAGCAGCGGCGGGCGCAGCGACTGCACTGGCCGCGGGTTCATGATCGCGCCGTCGACCTGATAGAAGCGGCCCTCGTAGGTGGTGACCTCCTTCGCCAGGAGCCGCCCCACGAGATCGACATACTCCGCGAAGCGGTCGACCCGCTCCCCCGGTTCCCAGTTCGGCAATCCGGCCATCGCGTACGACGGATCGATCGTCAGCCCCGTACCCAGACCGAGCTCGATGCGGCCCGCCGAGATGTGATCGAGGGTCAGCACCTGACGCGCCAGCATCGCCGGATTGCGCAGCGGGATTTGGGTGACGACGGTGCTCAGCCGGATGCTCCGTGTCGCCTCGGCGATGGCGGCCAGCGCGGTCCACGACTCGAACCAGGGCGCCACCGGATTGGTCCAATCGACGAAGTGATCGGCCAGCGCGGCGACCTCGAGACCGAGCTTTTCCAGCCGCACTACGCGCGCTCGCAACTCGTCCCACCCGACATTCGGCAGCAGCAACACATGAAAGCGCAGGGGGTGACTCATCGTCGGATCGTAACACGCACCCCCCCTCTCCCGGCTCGACGGGAGAGGGGGGCAGGGGGGTGAGGGTTTACACCCCTCATCCGGTATGATCCGAGACGGCCGCCGCGTGACGGCCGCGCAAGACGCCACCCCGGCCGCCAGCGCCGAGTGTGCGGCAACCACCCCCGAGGAAAATACGGCCCTCGTCACCGAGTTTTACGAGGTGGCCGATGATGGACATGCCGCCGCGATGCTCACGGACGACTTCGTCTACCACCACCCGTCTGAGGGCGAGGTTGCCGAGCCTGGTGGTCATCAGGACTGGGCGGAAGACCGCCAGGAGGATTTCCCCGGCGTCACGGTAACCGTCGACCGGATGGTTGCCGAGGGCGATCTGGTGGCGGTCTATCTGACCTGGGGCGGAACTCACCAGGACGACGAGGAGGATGACGGCATCCCGGCAACGGGGCAACCGGCGGAGTGGGTCAGCGCCGTGTTCCTCCAGATCGAATGCGGCAAGATCAGCGATATCTGGACCGTCGCCGACAACCTGGGACGGTTGCAGGACCTCGGCGTGATCAGCGACGACGAGCTGCAAAGCGCGGAGACCATGGCCACCCCAGCGCCATAGTCGCCGCCCGGTTGGGAACTTCTGGGGAGGGCGGCCCCGGCCGCCCTCCCCAGGCTATTGCCTGTAGCGCCGCCTCCTTGACGATGAGACGGTGCACTCGTAGCCTCAATCGCAGTGGTCGTCGCGATCACCCGCCGCCGGAACGTCATCAAGGGAGCACACCTCGGGAATGAAGGTCGCCTACATTTTCAGCACCTCCGGTCACACCGCCTCCTACAAGCTCGGCACAATGATTCTCCCTCAACTCGAACAGGGCACCCATGGGGTCGAGGTCGTTGGGCTCTTTTTTTTCGATGACAACAATTACATCCTGCGCCAGGGCGATCCCATCGGCGAACGCCTCGCCAAGGTCGCCCAGGAGCAGGGCATCCTGCTCATGATGTGCGACCAGTGCGCGGTGGAGCGGGGTCTGGCCAAAGGCCAACCGGGCACATTTCCCAGTCCGGTCAAACCCGTCGGCACCGTCGCGGGGGTGCGGGCCGGCTGCTTTCCCGATCTCTACACCGCCCTCGCCGGCAACATGCCGGACCAGATCATCACCCTCTAGGAGCGCCTTTCTCAACCGGCTGCCGGCCTGGGAGGTCCGCGGCTGGAAACCCCAGGTCAGCGATGCGCTTACTCCGCTTCGGGCATCGGCGCGGCGAGAAAAGCCTCGATCATCGCCAGCAGGTGATCGGTGCGTTCGAACACGATCGTGCCGTGCGTGATGCCGGGCAGGATGGCGAGCCGAGACTTCGGGAGACCGGTCAGATCGCCGGGAACTCCGCCGCCGAGCAGGCGGAAGAGCTCCACCGCGTGCTCGGGGCGGACGGTGTCGGAATCGCCGATGATCAGCAGCGCCGGCGCCGCGATCGACCGGATGTCCGCCGCGGGCCAGGCATACTCCTTGCCAAAGAACGCTTTGAGCTTCTCGACCAGTACCGGAAAGGCCTCCGGATTCGGCGCGTGGCGGAGGTACGCGCCCTCGTACGGCGTTCCGACGAAGATGGCAGGGGTCATCTGCTGGATGCCCGCGAGCAGCTCGGGGTACTCGCCGTCGTAGCGATACTTGCCGGAGATGGGCACCAGTTTGCGTACCAGCTCGGGGTGGCGAATCGCCACTTGCAACGCGGTGTCGGCGCCCATGCTGTAGCCGACGACGTCAGCTTGCGCGATAGCGAGATGATCCATCAACGCCGCGACGTCGTCGGCCATCTGCTCGTAGCTGAAGGGGCGGTCGATGTCGGCGGTGTGCCCATGGCCTTGCAGTTCGACGGCGATGACCTGGTGGTTCTCGGCCAGGGTCGTCAGGATCGGGCCCCACAGGTCGATCGCCCCGAAAGCGCCATGGAGCAGCACCAGTGGCTCACCGCTGCCGTGGATCTCGTAGTACATCTGCAAGCCATTGACCGGCGCGTATCCAGTCTCTGGGATCGTCTCTGTCATCGGCGTCGCCTGGCCAAAAACGCGAGCCGGAGCGGCCAGCGAGGTTCCGGCAGCCGCCGCCATGGAGAGAAATGTCCGTCTCTGCATCATCATTGGGGCGTCCTCTCATCAGGCAGAAGCACCGCGGGCAACACACGTTCCGGTCGCGTCGCATCACTGTGACTTGAGCGAGTCGTTTGGGGCATCCGAAAGTGATACCAGGACGCCTCTCTCCGGAAGGTCCGCGAACAGTGTAGTCCTGTGATGCCGTGACGGTGCGCGCCGAGCTCCTTGGAGATGGCCATACAACGCGCAAGAGCTGTGCCGCTGGCGGCGTGTATGCGCCTGCACGAATCGATGGCCGGGTGGCAGCCCGGCAGTCCGGCCGAATGGAGGCGCGGCACAACACTCTTCCGCCTCCCGCCTCGTCCGTTGGCACACCATCTGCATCAGCAAAGCGGTACGGGCGATTTGGCCCACCGTAATCAGGAGGCTTTTGTCAGATGCAGAACGTGAATGCCGAGCAGATTCGCCCGCACATGCCGGTGGTCTGCTCCGATGGCGGGCAATTCGCCACGGTCGATCACACCGATGTTGGCGACACCATCAAGCTGACCAAGGACGAGCAGGGCCAGCACCACTGGATACCGGTGTCCTGGGTGACGCGCGTCGATGAGCACGTCCACGTCGACCGGCCCGGCCAGCAGGCGATGCAGCAGTGGTCGAGCGAGGAACCGGCGGCCGCCGAAACAGCCTCCACGCGGTCGTAACGTATCAAGGTGATGAGGTGATGAGGTGATAGGTTTCGGGTTGCGGACGTTTGCTCTCGTTACCCGATCATGCCCCCAACACCCCATCACCCTTTGACCCTATGACCCTATCACCCCCACCCCCATCCGGCAGACCACCGTGTACGCCGGGTTGTAGACATTGCCGATGTCGTAGCCCACGGTCTGCCCCATGAGATGACTGGCCGCGACAGTGTCGATACCGTAATCGGCCGCTAACCAGTCGAGCATCTCCGTGGTCGCGTGTTGGAGCGCCTGGTCGAGCGGGCGGGCGCTGCCGGCGGTGAAGATCTCGGCACCGCCGGCGGTAGTCCCGCGCGGCCAGCGGATCGGCCATCTCTTGCGCAGATCGAGGTGTAGCTCCATCTCCATCGAGACTTCGATGCCAGTGCCGCTGATCTCGCCGTCGCCCTGCCGGGCATGACCGTCCCCCGCGAAAAACAGCGCGCCGGGAACGCCCACCGGAAACCAGACCGTGGCCCCAGCACGAAACCCGCGCCAGTCCATATTGCCGCCGTGCGGACCGGGGGTCGAGGTCGAGATCGCCTCGCCACCCGCCGGAGCCACCCCGAAGCAACCGATCATCGGGTCGATCGGCAACACGAGATCGGCCAGCGCCGGCGGCGGATCGGTCAGCCGCACCGTCCCCGCCGCCAGATCGATCGCCCAATCGGCGGTCTCCCGATCGGGGAGTTGGGCCGCCCGCTCGGGGTCGACCACATTCGGCGCCAGCGGAAACCGGGTCCAGCCGCGCTCCCGCGACGGGGTGAGGCGGACGATCGTGACTTCCAGCGCGTCACCAGGTTCCGCATCTTCCACCCAGATCGGACCAGACTGCGGATTCGGGCGCTCGCCGCACGCCACGCCGTGGCGGTCGACGCCGAACGCATCGAGCGTCTGCATGACGACGGTGTCGCCAGGCTGCACGCGTAGCGCGGGCGGATGCGCACCGAGGGTGGTGCAAAAGGTCTCCGGGTCGAAATGGTGCGTCGTCACGCGGGTTCCTCCGGGGGTATCACGCGGGTCGGGCCGGCATTGTCGCATGCGCCCCGCCCTCTCGCGGATGTTCACAATAGCTTATGCATTTATCGAGATAATGTGATATACTCGGTTATGTTGGAAGCAAGAAGCACGGAGGAGGTCTGTCATGACAAAGCTTCGTAACCTGTTCAATCGTGTCAGCGGGAGCAACGGCCGCTTCGATCGCTATTACGGCGATGTGGCCCGCGCCGGCGTCGGCTATCCGACCGCCGATGAGGCCCGCAAGGACATGCGCCAGCTCGACCGCGCCGTCAACCGCTACGGCTGGGTCCGCTAGTGCAGCCCCCGACGCCCCGCGCTCGGGAAGCCACGCACAACCGCTCTCGGTTCTGATCTCATGCAGACCGGGGGCGGTTCTGTATCTGTATTCTCCGGCTGCTCCCCGCTCGGCTCCCGCTACAATCGCGTGCATGAATTTCACCCCGCCACCCGCGGCCGTCGCCTCCCATCACCTCGAGGAGCGCGGCAACCCTGACCTCGTCGCGGCGATCCGCGTCGCCATCGACGCCGCCGGTAGCCGCATCACGTTTGCCCACTTCATGGAGATGGCGCTCTATCATCCAGAATGGGGCTACTACCTGGCCCCCGCGCGCCGGCCCGGCCGCCCAGGCGATTTCCTGACCGCGCCGGAAGCGCATCCGTTTTTCGGTATCACCATTGCTCGCCAGATCGCGGAGTGCTGGGAACGCCTCGGCCGCCCCGACCCCTTCATCGTGCGCGAATACGGCGCCGGTATCGGCGCCCTCGCCTGGGACATCGTGGGTGGACTCGCCACGGAAGCCCCGGCCTGCCGCGCCGCGCTCGCGTACCGTCTCGTGGAACCGAACCGGCACCGTCTGTCCGAGGCGCTGGCCGCGTTCGCAGGGGAGGGACTGGGGGAGGTGGTGCGCGGGGAGGAGATTCCGGCGGGAGCCGAACCCGAGCCAATTGCCGGCGTCGTGCTCGCCAACGAAGTGGCCGACGCCTTCGGCGCCCACCGTCTGATCTGGCGCGACGGTCGCCTGCGCGAGGGCTGGGTGGTCTGGGACCACGATGGCTTTACGGAAGAGGAGGACGAGCTATCCGCAGAGGCGGCCGCGGCCGATCCCGATGCGATGCTGCGTGAACACGGTATCGCTCTCGCGGACGGCGATCGTATCGAGATCAGCCCCGCCGCCGCCGCGTGGTTCGCCACGGCGGGCCGCGGGATAGACCGCGGCTACGCCATCGTCATCGACTACGGCTATACGGCACCCACGCTCTACCGCGCCCATCGACTTGCGGGAACGGTGCGTGCCCATCGCCGTCACACCGTCAGCGACGATCCCTTCACGCACGTCGGGGAGCAGGATCTCACCGCCCACGTCGACTTCAGCGCCCTGCGCTCTTCCGGCGAGACCGCTGGTCTCGTCTTCGCCGGCCAGACGAACCAGGGCGCCTTTCTGGCCAGTCTCGAGATGGGCGATCTGCTGGTTTCTCTCGGTAAAGACCCCGAGACCACACTGCCGGAGTATCTGGCGGCACAGGCCGCTATCCTGCGCCTCATCGACCCCGGTGGGCTGGGTCGCTTCGGCGTGCTGGCCATGGCTCGCGATGCGCCAATCTCACCGCCATTACGCGGGTTTACGATTCCACCGTTGACGGATTGAGGGCATCTGTCATTCTGAGTCCGCAGGCGAAGAATCTCGGTGCTCGCGAACGGACGCGGTCGTCAGACGAGATACTTCGTTCCTCAGCATGACACCTCTAAAGGGAAAGGAAAGGCGAACGTAATGCACCTGTTCTTGAGTGGAGCGGACATGCAGCCGGAGCGGGTCCGGACCGACTGGCCGGAGGCGCGGTTCGTGGCGCGGGGTCGATTGCAACCGCGACCCCTGGGCGCCACCATGCCCCCGTCCGGCGCTCAATACGAAACATGGGGCATCGTCATCGTGACCCCCGCGGCGCAGGTTGCGGGTGAGATGCGGGGCGCGCTGGCCGACGACGGGCGGGTGTTCGCCGTGGCCGTTCCCGCTCCCGACGACGGCGATCCGGCCGCGGTGCTGGCCGCAGCCCGCTACTGGGAACTGCCGCCGCCGTATGTGCGCCGGTTGGCACGCGCCGCAAACGCGCCGGTGGAAGACTATTCTTACGGTTGAGGAGGAACTTGAGATGTCGTGATGTCGTTATCGTGGTGGCGGCTCACGATACCTGAAGCGGGGACGCCGTTACGGCTTTATACTCGCGGCAGAGTTCAACACATCGAATCCAACGCGCCAGCGCGGGCACGATAAGGACAACATCGCATGGCGGAAACAGTTCTCCGGATACTCCTCACCCTCTTGCAGCTTCTCACCTTCGCGTTGATTGGCCGCGCCATCCTCTCCTGGATCGATCCTCGCGGCGGCTGGGCGATCACCCGCGTCCTCGCTGACATCACCGAACCGATCATGGCGCCGTTGCGGCGAGTGATCCCCCCGATCGGGATGATCGACATCTCCTTCATCGTCGCCATCATCCTGATCCAGGTGCTGGAGCGGCTGCTGCGCCAGGCACTGATCTAGAGGATACGCCAGTGACGCATCCCCTCGTCGATCAATTGCGATTCGCCAGAAGTGAGTTCCAACGCGGTCTGGAATGTGTCGGCGCTGAGGATGCGCGGCGTCGTCTCCTGCCGATGAATTGCATCAGTTGGAACGTTGGGCATCTGGCCGCACAGGAGCAGAGCTACTGGCTGTTCCTGGCCCAGGACACGACGCCTCTGCCCGAAGTGGCCCGGGCGTATCGCTACGGAGCGCCGGCTTCGACTCCGTCACTCGATGAAATGTGGGCGGCGTGGCAGACGGTCACCACCGCGGCCGACCCCTGGCTGGATGCGGTCACGGACGAGATTCTGCTCACGCCTGTCGCGCGGGAAGGATTTCCCCCCGCTGCCACGTTCGGCTCACTGCTGCTGCGGGTGATCTATCACTACTGGTATCACACCGGGGAAAACGCGGCGATCCGGCAACAATTGGGTCATACCGCCCTGCCCAACTTCGTCGGCAAAATTGACATTGAGGCGCCCTACCGCGTCGCCCCATCACCCTCGTCCGGCCGCACGACACAGCGGAACCCGATGTGATTGGTGCTGGTATCGATCGAATGGGCCATCCGCGCCGCCGGCCGGTAGCGCTGGCAATAGTTGGCGGCGCAGGCGAATGACCCGCCCTTGAGCACCTTGCGCGGGATATCCACGCCGTCCGCCTGAGGATCGATACTCGCCTGCTGGCTTCCTCCCCGCGGATTGACCGTCGCGGCGCAGCAGGGACTGCCCGCCTCATGGCGTGCGGTGGCCCAGTCGGATGTCCATTCCCAGGCGTTGCCGATCATGTCGCTCAGGCCGTACCCGTTGGGGGGGAAGCTGCCCACCGGGGCGGTCCGCTCGTGTCCGTCGAGCGCCAGGTTCTGCCAGGGAAACGTGCCTTGCCAATAGTTGGCCAGCATTTTGCCCTGGGGCGCCAGCTCCTCGCCCCAGGCGAAGGACCACCCATCGTGGCCACCGCGCGCGGCGTACTCCCACTCCGCCTCCGTCGGGATTGCCTTCCCGGCCCACGCGGCGTAGGCCGCGACGTCTTCCCACGCCACATGCAACACCGGGTGCCGCTCCCGGCCGTTGAGGGTGCTGCCCGGGCCTTCTGGATGCCGCCAGTCCGCGCTTGGCAGCCAGCCCCACCAGGCGTAGTGGTTGCCAAGCCCCACCTGCCCCGGCGGCTGGCGGAAAACGGTCGATCCCGCCACCAGCATCTCCGGCTTGGCGCCGGGATACATGGCGGGATCGGGCGGCCGCTCGGCGAGGGTGACATAGCCAGTGGCCTTGACGAAGCGGCGAAAGGCGGCATTCGTCACCTGGGTGCGGTCGATCCAGAACCCGGAGACACGCACTCGGTGCGCCGGCGCTTCCTCCGGATAATGGCCGTCCGAGCCCATAAGGAACTCGCCACCTGGGATCCAGACCATCTGTTGCAACCGGTCGCGTTCGCTCCGCGGCGGGGCTGCCGTTGGGGACCGCTCCGCGCTGAGCACAGACCCAGGTCCATTCGTGCTCACGTTCGCCGCTCCTGAAGCGAGCCGATCCGGCTGCCCGCGCCTGTTTGGCCGCTGCCCGTGCGCCGCGCCACGCGCCACATCGTCCGCAAATCCGGTACATTACCGTCTGCGCGGCGAGCGCTGGGAACGGGAGCAGAAGAGGATCGCATGGGCGGGATCAAACTCATTACGACGTTGTACACCATCTTCTTCGCACTGATCATCCTGATCGTCATCGGCTCGGTTTTCGGTGTCTTCGATAACCCCCTCATCGACCCGGGTCTTTAACGCGCCGCACGGCGCACAAGTATATGGAGCACGCGGGACGGGATGAACCGTCCCGCTTTGCGTCACCGGCCGCGAACATGGCTTTCGTTACACTGCCCCGTGCGTGAGAAGGAGTTTCCATAGCGCTCACCAAACCCGCCGCCGGACAATGGCGATACGAGGATCTCTTTTCCCTGCCCGACGATGGCCGGCGCTACGAGATCATCGAGGGAGCGCTGTACGAGATGCCGGCGCCAAGCTGGGACCACGTTGCCATTGTCATGAATCTCGTTCTGATGCTAGGACCAATGGTGCAATCGCTTGGCGGCCGGCTCGCGACTGCACCGGCCGATGTCTTTTTCGAGGGGGCCAATCCGGTGCAACCGGACATCATGGCGATGCTCCCGGGCGGGGGCGCCATTGGCCACGGCCGCGGCATCGAGGGTGTTCCCGACCTCTTGATCGAAGTCCTCAGCCCGTCCAACCGGGGTCATGATGTGCTGACCAAACGCGCGCTCTACGCCCGCGCCGGCGTGGGCGAATACTGGATCTTCGATCCGATGAACCAAACGGTCGAGATGCTCACGCTCGACCGCGACGCGCTCCATACCGCGCAAAATGCCGCAGGGGACGACGACGCGATCTCGCCCCTGCGGGGAGACATCGCCTTTCCGCTGGCGCGGATCTTCGCCGGTACCGACGCCCGGGAGTACTGAACGGTTCAGCGCGGAAGCGCGGCCTCTTCCAGATCGAGTCCAATCAAACGCATCAGACGCAGCGCGTTGGTGGTCGTGGCGACACCCGGCCGCAAGCGGTAATCGAAGGACATCGGCGGGGCGTCTGGCCCCTCCCCGACCGTGTCGGTGAAATGCACCATGACCGCGACCGGCGCCAGACGATGATCGTCGGCGAGTGCCAGATCGTGTGTCGACACCGCGCCGATTGCCCTGTGCTCCACCAGATAGGCGATCACGCGCCGCGCCGCGACGCTCCGCTCGGCGGTGTTGGTGCCTTGCAGGATTTCGTCCAGCAGGTACATCACCCGCGGTCCCTCCCGTTCGTCGGCGCGGGTCGCGGCATCGACGATCAGCTTCAGCCGCTGCAACTCCGCCAGGAAGAACGAGACCCCGCGCTCCAGCGAATCCTGCACGCGCGCGCTGGTCCACACGGCGACCGGGCCGAGCGCGAGCGCGTCCGCGCAGACCGGTCCGCCGGCCTGCGCCAGCACGGCATTGACCCCGATGGCGCGCAGCAGGGTGCTCTTGCCGGACATATTCGAGCCGGTCACCAGGAGAAATGTGCCAGGGGGACCGACGGTGACGTCGTTGCGCACACACGCCGCGGCGCGCAGCAAGGGATGCCCCAGGAGTGTTCCCTGGAAACCATCGCCATCCGCCGCGATCGCTGGGAATATCCACTCCGGGTTATCCCCCCGCAACCCGGCGAGGGAGGCGAGTGCTTCGGCTTCTCCCAGGACCGCCAGCCAGGCGCGGGCTTCGTTGCCCCCCTCCCGCTTCCAGCGTTCCAGCGCGATCAGCACATGGACATCCCAGAGGGTCAGCGCCTGAATCGGCACGTAGAGCACCGACGAGGGCGGGATCGCCATCGCGGCGAGTCGCCCTAACCGGCGCAGCATGGCCGGTGCGCCGCGCTCGCCGGTCCCCAGCCGTGCTTGCAGCGCTGTCAGCGCGGGGTCGCGGAACGCGGCGCCCGCGAGGAGATCGAGTTGTCCCGCGTACGTGGCAATGGCGCGATGCGCGGCCGCAACCCCGGCGATCGTGGCGTAGGCGCGGCGGGCGGCGGTTGCGCCGACGAGCAGATTCGCCAACAGAGGCACGATCCACAACGGCCAGACGAGGAGACCGGCCACGTCAGCCGCGCCCAGCGCCAGCAGCGCGAGTGGCCCAATCCAGGCGAACATCCGCAGCCATTGCCGGCCGGCGAGACTATCAGACCCCTCCGCCCAGGTCAGAAACGGTTCGGGACCGGCTTCCTCATTGACGGCGGCGCGGCCGCGCAGTTCGATCTCCTGCCGCAGATCGAGCCGCGACGCCAAATCCGCCACGGCACCCTGGCGGACGGTGGCGGTGACCGGATCCGCTGGCGTGAGAAGCCACGCGGCGAGGGTTTCCCGGCCCATGCGGGTCGCCGTCGTATCGAGAAGTTGGAAGAGCGAGGCGCGGCCAATGATGTCGAGATCAATAGCGTAGGGGTGGTCCGCGGCAATCTCGGGAACCCACGCCGCGGGAAGATCGGACCAGCGGCGGTCGATACGCGCCAGCGCGTGCACCTGAATGGCGCGCAACGTCGCCAGGCGGGCGCGCGCCCGCCCCAACCGGGCGTGGTACATGGCAAGCACGATGAAGACGCCAAGCAGAAGACCCGCCAGCGGCCATCCCAGCGGCGCGCGCCCCCACAGTCCCCAGGTCGCCGCGGCGGCGGCGGCCAGAAACGCAATCAGCCGGGCGTTCGCCACGACATTCCAGCGGCTGTTGACCCGATCGTAGCCGGCAGTCGCCGCTTCGAGCCGGGTCTCGTAGGAGGCTCGCGGATCGGTGGCCGGTTCAGTTTCCGTCATGGCGCGCGATGGGTGATAGGGTGATGGGGTGATGGGGTGATGGGGAGTTTCCCTCTATGCCCAAAGGAATTATGGATGTAAACCCGTCGCCAAGCGAGCGATTCTCTGCTCTCGCCCCCAAACTCTGACCCTATCACCCTATCACCCCAACACCCCAACACCCCATCACCTGCGTCCCGGTGTCGCGGCTGCCGCGCCGCGCGGGGTCGGTGCGGTGGCCGGTGGGTTCGGCAGCGCGCGCTCCAATGTCACCACCACGACCTCCGGATCGGTGCGCAGCCATTGCACCTCCGGGGGCACGGTCACGCTTGGCCGGATCTGATGGCGCCCCGCGCCAAGCCCCTCCGCCGACACGGATACCGAGATTTCGTTCCCACTGAGACCGGCCATCGTATCCTCCGAGGCGAAAACCACGACGCCCAGCGCATCCGGTTCGATTGAGGCGGAAAATCCTTCCGGCACGCCGACCAGGCGCACCGGGAGATCGCTCAGGAGCTGCGTCACACCGCGCGGCCGGATTTGCACGACCGCTACCACCTGACCGTCGGCCGGATTGACCACCCGCACCCCTCCCGGCAACCCTTGTAAACCGGTGCGGATACTCACGGTTTCCGTGGCGCCATCGATATCGACGGGCGCGGTGACCACGGAGAGGATATCGGCGAGCTGCTCGTCCGGGCCATCGAGGAGCACCGTCGCGGGGTTGGCCACGCTGCCGACGCTTTCATACCCCTGGGCCGGATTTCCCACCGTCTGCACCAGGATCGGCACCGAGCGGCCCCGTTGATCGACCTCGACGGTGGTCGTCACGCGCGACGGCAGAATCGCAATTTCGGGAATCGGTTGACCGGCGGCGTCGACCGCCTCCGGTATGAAGTCGACAGTGAAATCGTCGGTCCGCTCGCCGATATCGACCGGGAGCACCACTTCGGCTACATTATCGACCAGCCGCCGCGGTCCACTCACCGTCACTTCGGAAACCTCGGGCAT
>JACCXM010000292.1 GCA_013697005.1 Chloroflexia bacterium
TTGCCGATGGAGCCGATCGTCTCGTAGTTGATGCTCCAGGTGGCGCCCTTCTCGAAGGTGATCAGCGTCTTGCGCGGCGTGCCATCGTCGTTCGGTTTGGCGATCAGCTCGGCCGCGCGCTCGATCTTCTCAACCGGGACGCCGGTGATGCGCGCCGCGTTCTCCAGGGTGTAGGCATCGATACCCTCGATGTACGCCTTGTAGTCGTCGAAGGTCGCCGCCCACTTCTGACGCCGCCAGGCTTCTTCCGTGGCGAGATCGTCGGCGGTCGCGGTGTTGGCAATGAAGTCCTGATCCTCCCAGCCCTGGTTCAGGATGTGGCGGGCGATCGCTCCCGCCAGCACTACGTCGGTGCCCGGCACGAGCTGGAGATGCACCCCACCGACCGTCTCTTCGGCGTAGGCCGCGGTAAAGGTCCGTCGCGGGTCGACCACCACCATCGGCGCTGCCGCCGGCACGATGTGCTCGGCGAAGTAAATGTCCTGACATTCGTAGAGATTGGCGCCCCAGGCGACGACGGTCTGCGCTTCCAGACCGTCCTCGTAGGCGGTTCCCCAGGTTTCCAGGCCAATGTCGCTTAGCGCGGTCGTCTCGCCGCCCATCGAGGCGCGGTTGTGAATCGCGCCGTTCGGGGTGCCGATGTCGCCGAAGTAGAACTTGGTGATTGGGTAGGTGTTCTCGTAGTACTGGTAGGCGTAGAAGCGGATGGCCATTGCCTGGCCGCCGTACTGTTCCTTGGCGTAGCCAATCGTCTCGGCCATGATCTCGATCGCCGCATCCCAGGAGATCGGCTGCTGGGATTCCCCAACCTTGACCATCGGGAACATCAGGCGATCGTGGGTCGGGCCGTAGGGCGACCAGATGCCTTGCGCATTCGAGCCACCCCGCGGCGAGTGGTTGCCATTGTTCACCAAGCACTCGCGGTCGGGAACGATGGCGACGTTGTAGTCCCGGCCATCGTTGCGGCGGATCACGTTGTGCATTGACGGCGCGATCCACTGCCCGGAAAGCGGCCCGACCGGGTAGTCCGCGCCGAGCGCGTTCCCGGCCGCCTCCGGGGTGCCGTCAGGACCGGAGGTGGGCCAGACGTAGCTCTTGTAACCGCAGCCGACGATGCAGTACTGGCAGGACATCGTCTTCACTTCGGCATCGACGGGTGGGAGAGGAATAGAGTCCCGGATCGCCATTATGAGTTCTCCTCTCTCGCAAAGAGGTTGGCCGGGTAGCCGTAGATCAGACCGAACATCCCGACCGCGCGGATGTCGCCGTTGTCATCGAGCGCCAGCGCGACCTGCGGCAGATGATCCGAGGCCTTACCCATCACATTCATCCCGCTCTTGGCGAGATCGAAGGTCGAGAAGTGGAGCGGGCAGGGGCCGAGCATGCCGTACTCGTGGTTGTAGACATTGTCGAGGGGAGCGCCCATGTGGGAGCAGGCGGTGCTGTAGGCGACGATGTCGCCGTCCGCGCCAAGCCCTTCCTCCGCCGGCTTATCGAGCTTCACCAGCATGTTCTTCTGGCCGGCTTGCGGATACTCGAAGAACACCGGCTCACCCGCGACGATGTCGTCCAGGTTGGCGATGACGATGTCCGGATACTCCGGATACGCGAGTTGCACTTTCTCGGCTTGTCTTGCCGCGGCAACGCCGCGTGGCCGCGGCCCGACCGTACCGACGACCACCGCCCCGCCGCTGAGGACGATGCCGGTGGCGAGTCCCGACAATTTCAGAAACGATCGCCGATCGACGGTTTGTAGCTCGGCCATGCTGGCCACTCCTCCCGTCGACGCCACGTCGTCGGACCCGGAACGCTCCGGGTGAGACACGGCGTCATTGCCGCTCCCTGGCCGGCCCATGCGGGCCAGACTCTCGCTGGTGGTTTCTGGCGCCACGACGGAGAAGCGAGGCCGCGTAGGCCTCAGCGCCTGCCGTGTCCGCGAGGATGTCAATATACGTGCATATAAATAAAAGTCAATATTCAGCCATTGAATATGCGCCGCCATACATACGCGGTCAACCGATGTCGCCGCGCACGGATGGCTTCACGGCTCGTGAGTGCGCGTGACCATGCTGATTCCGTGAGGATGCGTCAGACCCGTTTGAAGGAGCTGATCGCCGCGTTGCGCCTACTCTTCGGGCCAGACCATGCTCTCTGGATCGCTGGCGCCGAGCGCCGCGGTCGGTATCCGCGAGTCACACGCGTCGCTGGCTCCGTAAGCGGCTTCGGGGGGAAAGGTTGCGACGTCACAGACGGCTCGAATGGGGCGTGTAAAACGCGCCCACGCGATCGGCTCGATCGAGTAGTAGATCCATTGCGCCTTGCGCCGCGACCGCACCAACCCCGCCTCACGCAGACGGCGCAGGTGGTAGGAGACGAGCGGTTGTGGCAGGTCGAGATGCCCGATCAAATCACAGACGCACGACTCCTGCCGCGAAAGGATCTGCAGGATGCGCAGCCGGTTCCCGTCGCTCAAAAACCGTAAGGACTCCACGGTGACATCCGTGGCGTCGACCACGGGCACGGGTGTGGGTTTTGCCACCGCCATGCTCACCATCCCCGCCTGGACACTTGGGATCGTCGACCGTCCATGAGTGTGATAGTACGCGACAACGTCCTCACCGGACGAAGTTGCGCGGGCGCCAACCGGCATGCGCCCCGCCGGACGTTTCTTTGCTCCCACCTCACCCGATTGAACCGCTCAACCGGCAGCCAGCCCGGTCTGGGATAGTCTCCGCGTCGCCGTCATCACGTTATTCTTGGCGGCAGGCATCGCAACCAGGCTGGTAGGCGGCGACCCCGCCCCGGCGGTCGAGCTCGATGTCGCAGCACTCGATAAAGGCGTGCTTGAGTTTCTTCCGGGCCCGCTGGGCGCGCGACTTCGCGCCCGAAAGCGACAGGTTGAGCCGGTCCGCCATTTCCTGCTGAGTCAGCCCCTCCACCTCGGTCAGCAGTAGCGCCTCACGATCCGCGGCGCTCAGTTGCGCCAGCATCGATCCCAGTCCGGGCAACAGTTCCTGCACCATGTCGTCCGGTGGGGCTTCAGGGGCGGCGAGTGAGTCGGAAAGGAGGGTCAGCGGCCGCCGCCCGCGGTAGTGGTCGACGACCGCGTTGCGGGTGACCTGGTACACCCAACTGGTGAGCTTGCGCTCATCGGCGAGGGTATTGCGGCGGGCATGGACGCGGAGAAACACGTCCTGCAAGATGTCCTCCACGTCCGCGTCGTTGTCCACCCGGCGCGCTACGAAGTCCCGCAGACGGTCGCTGAGATTCGTCCAGATGTGCTGAGTCTCCATAGCCTTCGCCTCGACCTGCTGGTTCACTCGTTCAGCGGCAGCCGCAAGATTCGGCTGAAGTCTCTCCGCAACAGGACGCCTTCGCCGCCGGCTCGCAGCATGCGGCCTGTTCGCTGGGTTCGCAGCAGCTCGCGCTGGCGGCCCCCAGTTGCGCCGTGCCCGCGAAGAACCGCTTCAAGTTGTCTGGCACGCCGGCGATTTGCGCCGGTTCGACGGCGAGCGGCGGCGAACCGCCATAGACCTCCCGCAGCACTGCGTCGACAATCATCGCCACCGGAGCCTCCTCGTACTCGTGGCCTTGCCACACCCAGACCCGGCAGTCGATCGCGCCGTTGCAGGCGCATTCCTCACAGTCCCGGCACCGGTTCTCGCGAAACTCGAGCGCGATGTCGTTCCCGTTGACGCGGATCGTCGGTGAGCTGAAGAAGCGGTGGGCGCGTGCCTGCTCCTCCGACGCGATGAGCGTCTTGTACACCGATACCTCGGCGCCGGCCGTGCCGAGAATCCGAGAGACCTCCGCCAGCGCGGCATCCAGATTGGCGTCGGTCCCTTTGCAACGAGAACAGGTATTCAGATCGAGGTACATGAAGTCGACGTCGATGCGCCGCAACACGGGTGCTTCGATTTCTGGCGTGAGGGCTGCTGTGCCCATGGGGTGCTCCTCTCCGGCCGCTCCCGCGGTCCAGTCGTCGGCGCGCGTCGTTCGCCCGCCCACTATGAGAGACGAGGAACGCCGGAAAAGGACGCAGCCGACGGGTAGCACAATGCGATCAATTTGGCTTCGTTGCCCGCACGAACGCGCTCACCATGCGCCCCCCGGAGGCCGCGAAGCGGCCATAGGCGTCCTCGTCCCAGGACATCGCCCCGCCATCGCCACAACACCCGCCGGAGCTGCCGCAACAGCCACCGCCGGCACTCTCCCGCAGATCGTGCGGGTCGTAGACGCGGGTCACCTCCAGATCGATCTCGCCGAACCCCGCCTCCGTCAGTAGGCGGCGGTATTCCCCTTCCTCCAGAGCGCCGGCCACGCACCCCACCCAGGCTTCCATGTCACTCCGCAGATCGTCCGGCAGCTCCCCCTGGGCCACCACGTCGGAAACGGCGAAGCGCCCGCCGGGACGCAGCACACGGTACGCCTCGCGCAACACCCGGCCCTTGTCGGCGGAAAGATTGATGACGCAATTGGAGATGATCACGTCGACCGCGTTGTCGGGGAGGGGAATGGCCTCGATCTCCCCTTTGAGGAACGAAACGTTCTCTGCCCCAGCCGTTTTCCGGTTCTGCTCGGCCAGCGCCAGCATCTCGTCGGTCATGTCCAGCCCGTAGGCAAATCCCTCCGGCCCGACCCGCCGCGCCGAAAGCAGCACGTCGATACCGCCGCCGGACCCGAGATCGAGCACCGTCTCCCCCGGTTTCAGCTCCGCCAATGCCGTCGGATTGCCGCAACCGAGCGACGCCTGCAATGCCGCGACCGGAATCACCCGCGCTTCATCACGAGAATAGAGATCGCCGGTGATCGGATCGTCGCCGATCGCCCCCGCTCCGCCCAGCACATCGCGCGCGATATCGCCGTATTTCTCGCGCACCGTCTCTCTGATCTTCGCGGTGTCGTCCACCGTCTCGCCGCTTCGCGTTGCGGTTCCTGCACCTGTCCTTGTTGCGCTCATCGCCGCGTCCTCCTGCACGTGATGCTGGGCCTACTCAGGACCAGACATTGATGCCTGTCGATATGACAGGACAAAAAAGGGGATTAGCCCGTCGCGGCGAGCCGATCCTCGCGTTCATCGGGCACCGCCGCCGCGACTGGGGCGCCCAGACCAGACACCGATTCCCGCAGCCAGACCAGCCCCCGCGGATCCACCGCGTACCAGGCCCACACCCCCCGCTTCTCGGTCGTCACCAACCCCGCCTCGCGCAGGATGCGCAGATGGTGGGAGATCGTCGGCTGCGCCAGCCCGAAACGGTCGACCACATCGCAGGCGCAGACCGGGGCCTCCTGCGCCGCCAACAACCGAAAGATTTCCAGCCGCGTCGGATCGCCCAGGGCGCGGAAGGCCGCCATCATCCGCTCTCGCTCCGTACCCGCGAGGGGAGTCGGTTCGACAGGGATTTTGCAACAGCCGGCCATTCTGACGCGTACGCTCATGGCCGCAGTCTGACAGAGATATTGATGATTGTCAATACGATGATCGCGTTATCAGCTGTGAGCTATTGGTTATCGGCTATCAGCTATCGACTATTCTTGTTCTTGCCGACTTGCCGTCCATGTCTGATAGCCGATAGCTGATAGCTCACAGCTGATAGCTGATAGCTGATAGCTCAAGGGGGACGTTCTGGAAGCGACGATCGACAGTCAAACCCGCACCGGCACCCCCGCCTGTATCACCACCTGGTATGACGAGCTGCAACCGCTCCCCCTGGCCGAGACCGCGGCCGATCCGGCGCGGATGGGGATCTTCTGCGCCGACATGATCGGTGGTTTTTGCGATCGCGGAAGTCTGGCCTCGTCCCGGGTCAAAGCGTTGATACCCCCGGTGGTGGACCTGCTCACCCGGGCGCACGCGCTCGGTGTCCGCCATTTCGTGCTGACCCAGGACACCCATCACCCGCGGGCGCCCGAGTTCGCGGCCTGGCCGGTCCACTGCGTGCGCGGCACGGAGGAGTCCCAGACGATCCCGGAACTCACGGCGCTGCCCTTCGCGGACCTTTTCACCATCATCGAAAAGAACTCCCTGCACCCGGCGCACGAGACGGCGTTCGATGCCTGGCTCGATGCGTACCCAGACCTGCGTACCGCCATCGTGGCCGGGAACTGCACGGACCTGTGCGTCTATCAGTTGGCGATGTATCTGCGTCTCCGTCACAACGCCCGCAATGTACCGGGCGTGCGCGTGATCGTCCCGGCCAACGCCGTCGACACCTACGATCTGCCGCCCGCGGCGGCGATCGCCTCCGGAGCGATGCCGCACCCCGCGGATTTCCTGCATCGGGTCTTCCTGTACCATATGGCGCTGAACGGTATCGAGGTGGTGCGGGACCTTATTTGAGGGTGAAGAACACGGACAATCAGCCGGTGCGCGGGGGGACCGAGCACGCGCACCCCATGTGGCCTGAACCGCGCGCCAGTACCGGTCTGCTGGTCGATCTCTATCACCTCGACGCCGCCTATGTGAGCTGGCGGACCGGGCAGAACGCGGCGGCGACGTTCGATCTCTACACCCGCGCGGCTCCCTTTGGCGGCGCCTATCTGCTCACCGCCGGGCTGGAACCGGCACTCGCCTTCGTCCGCGCGTTCCGCTACACCGAGGACGATCTCGCCTACCTCGCGCGGGTCAAAGCCTACGCTCCCGCCTTTCTCGACGAGCTGCGCCGCTTCCAGTTCACCGGCGAGCTGCTGGCGATGCCGGAGGGAACCATCGCCTTCGCCGACGAACCGCTGGTGCGCGTCACCGCTCCCTTCCGTGAGGCGCTCCTCCTGGAGTCTGGTCTGCTGCGGGCGATCGGCGTGTCGACCCTGATCGCCACCAAGGCGGCGCGTCTGGTCGATGCCGCCGCCGGCCGCGAGGTCGCCGATTTCGGGTTCCGCCGTGCCCACGATCCCTACCTGGCGGCGCGCGCCGCGATCATCGGCGGTTGCGCCAGCACGTCATTTGTCGCCGGGGCCAAGGTCTTCGATCTCCCCACCGCGGGCACCATCCCGCACGCCCTGGTGCAGGCGTTCGCGACCGAGGAAGACGCCTTCCGCGCCGTCGCCGAGACTCTCGACCGCTATTCGCTGCTGCTGGATACCTACGACGTGCCCACCGCGATCGCGACCGCCGCCGTCGTCGCCCGCGATGCCAAGGCGCGGTTCGGGCACGAGCTGGTCGCCGTCCGGCTCGATAGCGGCGATCTCCTCGCCGACAGCATCCACGTCCGGCGCGTCCTGGACGTGGCCGGGCTGCGCGAGACGAAGGTGCTCGTCAGCGGCGACATCGACGAATTTCGCATTGCCGATCTGCTCGCCGCCGGGGCCCCGATCGCCGGGTTTGGCGTCGGTGGCAATCTGGCCGTGGGGTTGGGCACGGTCGCCAGCGGCGCCGTCGGCGGCGTGCTCGGCGCGGTCTACAAGCTGGCCTGGTACGAGGGCGGCGACGACCCGGCGCGGATCAAGCTGGCCGGGGGCAAAACCACCTGGCCCGGCCGCAAGGTGGTCTACCGCTGCGGCGAGTTCGCCGAAGACCTCATCCAGCTCGACTCCGAACCGGAACCGGCGGGCGGCCGTCCTCTGCTGGAACCGGCGATCCGCGCTGGCGCCGTCATCGCCGATGTACCTTCCGTGCACGATCTCCAGACCCGGGCGGTCGCCAACGTGCGCGCTCTCCCCGAACGCTATCGCGCGCTGCGCGACCCCGCCCCCTACCCGGTGCGCCGCAGCCAGGGCCTGCTCGAGCTGCGCGAGCGCGTCAGCCAGCAACATGCGCCAGGCCACGTCGCCAGGTGATCGAGGGCGAGAAGACAGGCTGGCGCGTGCCGGCTCTCAGGAGTTCGTGCGAGCGTCTATCGTCTGCTCAGTCCGTCGCGCCGTAATCGCTGATTGGCCGCACGAACGGGAGCCGACCCTCCAGGATACGCAGCAACCGGCGGTCATCGGTCCAGAGAGTGCAGCCAAGCTGTTCCGCCAGGGCGAGGTAGTGTGCGTCGTAGGCGGCCGGCAACCCGTAGGTGTCCGCCAGCATGAGTGCGCGACGATGCAGCCCCGGGGGATTGCGAAGCTCGATGGGCACGCTCAGAAAATCATCAAGGAACACCAGCGCGTGTTCGAGCGGTAAGGGGGCAGACGCCCGCAGGCGCAGGCGCAGGATATCGGTCACTTCGTACGGGAGCAGGGGCGGCGCCACGATCGGCTCATCGGTGTTGAGGGTTTCCCTGAGTAATGCTCGCGCCCGATCGGTCCACTCCTCCTGCAAGAACCACTTGGCGGCTACGGAAGCATCGACACAGATCATCCCAATTGGCGGGAGCGCTCGTCCCGCGCCTCGTTGAGGAGCTCCCAAGAAGGAGAAAACGGCTTCCCGCCTCGTTCCGCCATGATTTCATCGCTCAACGCGGTCATTCGTTCGAGTGCTGCCAATCCGCGCTGCCTCTGCTCGGGAGTCAAACGGCGCTTTTCGGGGTGTTCGTCACGGGTCAACGTGGCAGGTTCTTTCGCCTGCGCGCGAACGGGAGTGATCAAGGCGACGAGATCGCCGCGCCGCAGCCCGATCCGCCGCTGGCCGAGACGATACGCGGAAACATCGCCCTCCCGAATCCAACGACGGACGGTTGAAGGAGCCACTCGCAGAAGCGTTGCCGCCTCTGTCACCGTCACGTAATCGTCGTGGTTGTCCCGCGCATGCATGAGGCTCGTTCCCTTGGCAAAAACGGATAATCGGATGTCGTCCATAAACGCGCGTAGCATACCATGCATGATCGTGCAAGCGTCTGCAAGCCCTCCCCGAACGCTACCGGGCGCTCATCGAACCGCAAGCCTACCGGTGCGGCGCAGCGCGGCCATGCTGGAGTTGCGCGAGCACGCCAGCCAGCACTGGCAGGGACGGAACGACCTGGACACGGTCCCCCCTCGCCCACCCGCAGCGGGAGAGGGGGGCAGGGGGGTGAGGGTTCTCCGCTGGTGCGCTCGGCGTAGTCCGCGTAGGCTGGCGAAGGCGTCAGGCCGTGATGTCACGCCGCTGGAATACCGCCAGCGAGACGATGAGCCCGAGCAGGGTGTAGCCCGCCGCCAGCCCGAGGGCCGTGCCGTAGCCCAGCGTGGCGTTGCCGCCCGCCACGAGCGCCGTGATCGCCGAACCCGGGAGCCATTGTGCCAGATCCTGGTTGAGCAGACCCAGCAGATTCTCGATCACCAGCACGTAACCGATCCCGCCGGCAATCGCCGCCGCCGTGGACCGGGTGATGACGGCGATGGCGAACCCGATCGCCCCCCACACCATCAAACCCAGCGAGAGATTGACGAAGGTCGCCCCTACCGTTCCCAGCAGATCGGATGTCCAGGCCGCGGTCGATACCCCGGTCAACCCGGCCATGACGAAGGACGCGGCGACGCCGACCAGGGTCGCCAACGCGGCCGCGCCAACGGTGAGCCCCGCCAGGGCCATCGCTTTACCGGCGATCAGTCGCCAGCGGCGGGGCTCCGCTTGCACCAGCAGGCGGATGAACCCGGTACTGTAGTCGACCGCCACCGCGGTAGCGGCGAAGGCCAGGACGACGATCCCGAGCAACGTGGCGGCGCCCTGCACGGTGACGACGATCCCGCCGGGAGCCTCCAGAACTGCGCCCATCATCGCCGGTCCAAAACCATCCTCACCCGAGGCGTTGGCCGCCCCGTAGAACGTGGCGATCGTCGCCAGCAGGGTGAGCGCCGCGACGATCAGCGTTTCGGTGCCCAGGAAGGTGCGGCGCGTCAGGCGCGCCAGCTCGGAGCGGACGGCACGGACGATGGCGGGGCTCGTGCTGGCCCGCATCGTCCGCGGTTGATCCAACGAGATTGCGGAACTGGCCATAGTTAGGCTGCCTTTCGGACGGTCGTATCGGTCGTGGCGGCAACGGTGGTCATCTGCAGGAAGACGTCTTCCAGACTTTGCGTGCGTGGCGCCAGACGGCGCAGCACGATCGACGCGCCTTGCGCGGCGCGATTGAGCTCCGCCGCGCGCTCCGGATCGACCTGGACGCGCAGCGTGTCGCCCGTCATTTCGGATGCCCAACCCTGCGCGGCAAAGAGCTTGGCCAGACGGGCCGCATCGGCGGGGTGCTCCGGTTCCACCTCGACCCCGGTGCGGGCCTGCCGCATCAGTTCGGCGAGCGGCCCGGCGAAGAGCAGCGCGCCAAAGCGAATCACCACGACGTAATCGGCTGCCGCTTCCAGCTCGCTCAGCAGGTGACTGGAGACGATGACCGTCCGGCCATCCGCGGCGAGCCGCTTGAGCAGCGAGCGGATTTCGACGATACCGGCGGGATCGAGTCCATTGGTCGGCTCATCGAGAATGAGCAGATCGGGATCGGGAAGCAGCGCCATGGCGATCCCCAACCGCTGCTTCATCCCGTGCGAGTACGTGCGCACATCATCGTCCGCGCGGTCGCGCAGATCCACAATGTGCAGCACCTCGTCCACGCGCGTGTCCGGGAGCCCCCGCAGCAGCGCCAGCGAGGCGAGATTGCGCCGGGCGGAGAGGGTGGGGATGAAGGCGGGGCTCTCGATCAGGGCGCCGACGCGGTCGGCATAGCGGCTGGGATCGGCGATCGGCCTCCCCAGCACCTCGGCAGTGCCGGCAGAGGGACGAATCAGTCCCAGTAAAATGCGGATCGTCGTCGATTTGCCCGATCCATTCGGCCCGACCAAGCCAATGACCCCGCCCCGCGGAATCTCCAGGCTGACGTCATCGACGGCGACGAGATCGCCGAACCGCCGCGTCAGCCCACTCGTCGTAATTGCTCGTGCTGTCATCGCGTGCTCCTTGGCGTTCCGGCATCGGTGGCCGCGTCCGGGAAGTGGTTCCGTGGCGGCCTCGCTCCGCCTTCTGAGCATCACGGTAGGCGCGAAATGAGGAGACGCCGTGAATGCGGCGGGGAAACGTGAAGGAGAAGTCGCGGCCTCTGCCGGCGCGTCGCGGAGGTGATCGCCGGGATCCTCGCCGAACCGGAGCTCTCCGTGTCGTCGCCGCCTTGACGATCGACTTTCATGTAACTATCATTGTTACATGAAACGCGATGGCAAGCTCTTGATCGCCCTCCACATCCTGGCCCATCTCGCCGTGGCGCCCGTGCGCCCGCTCACCTCGGCCGCGCTGGCCGTGTGCCTCTGCACCAATCCGGTCGTGATCCGCCGCGCCCTCGCCGGGCTCCGCGAGGCTGGCATCGTGACCTCCGCCAAGGGGCACGGCGGCGGCTGGACCGTGGCCCGCCCGCCCGCCACGATCTCCCTGCGCGAGGTCTACGTCGCGCTTGGGGAGCGCATCGATCTCGCGCCGGTGCGGGGGTCGGCAGGATCGGGCTGCCTCATTGAAGCGACGGTCGCCCGGGCGCTGGACGGCTTCTCCGCCGAGGCCGAGGCGCTCCTCCTCCGTCGCCTCGATACCATCTCTCTCGCCGATCTCGCGGCCGGCTTCCACCAGCGATTGATCGAGCAAACGGGATCGTCGCACGTCATGAGCGCGCCGGCCGAATAAATGAGTGATCCAGACCGCACGACAGCGTTTGCTCGATCCGAGCACAGGAGTGAACCCATGACCTACGACGCCATCATTGTCGGCGGGAGCTACGCCGGTCTCTCCGCCGCCATGCCGCTGGGGCGCGCCCGCAAGCGCGTACTGATCATCGACGCGGAGCAGCGGCGCAACCGCTTTGCAACCGCCGCGCATGGGTTCCTGGGGCAGGATGGCCGTCCGCCCGGTGATATCGTGCGCGATGCGCGCGCTGAGGTCGTGGCCCACCCGACCGTCTCCTTCATCGACGGCTCCGCCACCGCGGCCACGCCGGTCGACACCGGTTTCGCGATCACCCTGGCCGACGGTACGATGCACGCGGCGGCGCGGCTGATTCTGGCGACGGGGGTCGTGGACGAGCTCCCTGCGCTCCCCGGCCTGCGCGAGCAGTGGGGCACGGGAGTCGCGCTCTGCCCGTACTGCCATGGTTACGAGGTCGCCGGCGGCAGGCTCGGCGTGCTGGCGCTGCTACCGATGCCGGCGCACCATGCGCTGCTGATCCGCGAATGGGGCGACGTCACGTTTTTCCCCAATGGGATCGCCGATCCTGACGATGCCGAGCGCGCAATGCTGGCGGCGAACGGCGTGGCGATTGAGGAGGCGGAGGTCGCGGCGATCACTGGCGAGCCGGGGCAATCGGCGGGCATCCAGCTCCGTGATGGGCGCACGATCACGCTCGATGCCATCTTCACCGGGGTGCCGTCCCGCATGGCGAGCGCGATCCCGGCGGCGCTCGGCTGCGCCTTCGACGACTCGCCGAGTGGGCCGATCATCCGCGTCGATGCCACCATGCAAACGACCGTGCCGGGGGTGTTTGCGGCGGGAGACGCCGCGCGCGCGATGAGCTTCATCGCCGGGGCGGTGGCGGACGGCTACCTGGCGGGCGCCGCGGCTCACCGCTCGCTCGTTATGGCCGCGCACGGGTTGTAGCGGCACGCGCGCGTTCTCCCCGTCGCCGGGCAAAGTCCATATCACGCGCTAGAATCGAGGGCGAGGAGTGCCAGCGGCACGGACGTCCGAACCTCGCCGCGACCCCAACAGCCGCTCGCGCAGGTGGATCTGCCATGATCGAGACCAAACCCTCGACCAACTCCAAGGGCGCGGTGTTTCGCGCGCTGCACGAGCGGGAGGGCGCCTTCATCATCCCGAATCCCTGGGATGTCGGTACCGCCCGCATCCTCGCCGCGATGGGGTTTCCAGCGCTGGCGACGACCAGCGCCGGACTGGCGTTCTCGCTCGGGGTGCCGGAGGGCCAGGTGTCACGGGAGGCAACTCTCGCCCATTGTCGTGCCCTCGCCGCCGCCACCGATCTTCCGGTCTCCGCCGATCTGGAGAAGGGTTTCGGCGACACCCCCGAGAGCGCGGCGGAAACGATTCGCGCCGCGGCGGAGACCGGGCTGGCCGGTTGCTCGATCGAGGATCACACCGGCGACCGCGCCGATCCGATCTTCCCGTTCGATCTCGCGGTCGCGCGCATCCGCGCCGCCGCCGTCGCCAGCCAGCAACTGCCCCACGATTTCGTCCTCACCGCGCGCTGCGAAAATCTTCTCTGGGGCCGCAACGATCTCGACGACACCATCCGCCGCTTGCAAGCGTTCGAGGCAGCCGGCGCGGACGTGCTGTATGCCCCCGGGCTGCACGATCTTGCCACCATCCGCACCGTGTGTGCCTCAGTCAGCAAACCCGTCAACGTCGTCATGGGCATGCCGGGCGCGACGTTTTGCCTGGACGACCTCGCCGCGGCCGGAGTCAAACGCGTCAGCGTCGGTTCGGCCCTAGCCCGCGCCGCCTTCGGCGCCTTCGTCACCGCCGCCCGCGAGATGGCCAGCGACAGCTGCTTCACGTTCTCACAGGGGGCCATCGGGTTTGCCGAGCTGGAAGGCTTCTTCGTCGCCCAAGACCAGGAGTCAGTCTGAGTGCCGCGACCAGGCGGAGTCGTCATCCCGTGGCACAAGGAATCTCGTCGAAGACTCCGGCATGTTGCCGTTCCCCCTATTACCCCATTACCTTATCACCCTCGTCGT
>JACCXM010000323.1 GCA_013697005.1 Chloroflexia bacterium
CTCGTGCTCGACAACTTCGAGCAAGTGCGTCCAGCCGCCACCCAGGTGGCGGCGCTGCTGGCCGCGTGCCCCGGTCTGGCCGTTCTCGTCACCAGCCGCGCGTTGCTCCACGTTGCCGGCGAGCAGACGTTTCCGGTTTCCCCCCTGGCGCTCGCCGCGGCGGGAGCGGGCAGTGCCGAAGGATTCGATGATCCGTTGCTGACCACGGTCGCGGCGGCGGCCGCGGTGCAGCTCTTCATCGCGCGCCCAGGCGGTCGCACCTCAATTCGTTCTTGATGCGGACAATGCTTCGGCCATCGCCGCCATCTGTCGCCGTCTCGATGGACTGCCCCTGGCGATCGAGCTGGCCGCGGCGCGCATGCGCCTGCTCTCTCCGGGCGAGCTGCTCGCCCGTCTCGACCCCGCCCTGCCGCTCCTGGGCGACGGACCGGAGGACGCCCCGGACCGGCTGCGCACCATGCGTCAGGCCATCGCCTGGAGCTACGACCTGCTGCCGCCAGCGGAGCAAACCCTCTTCCGCCGCCTGGCCGTCTTTGTCGGGGGGGTTCACGCTGGGGGCAGCGGAGGACGTAGGAGGGAACGGCTTCGTCCTCGACCTCATCGCCTCACTCGTCGACGCGAGTCTGCTGCGGCGGACGGACGAGGGCGGCGGTGATGCTCGGTTCGGAATGTTGGAAACGATCCGCGAATACGGTCTGGAGCAGTTGGCGGCCGGTGGCGAGATGGAGGCCAGCGCGGGACGTCACGCGACGTGGTGTGTGAGTCTGGCCGAGCAGATACGGCGGACGGGACGACTGTCCCAAAGGGGCGGGCTGGTGACGCTCGAAGCGGAGCATGCCAACCTGCGCGCGGCGCTCGCTTGGCTGCTGGGGCGCGGCGAGGTGACCGCTGCCCAGCACCTGGCGGGACTGCTGGCCGAATTCTGGATGCGTCACGCCCATTGGGCTGAAGCTGAGATATGGCTGGAGCGGGCGCTGGAAGCCGACGAGGGGGAACCGACGGCGGCGCGGGCGGAGGCCTTGGTCGGGCTGAACATGCAACTGTGGGCGCGGGACGACTTCGCGCGGGCGGACCAGTTGCTCGACGAGGCCGAGACCATCGCCCGGGCCGTGGACGACGCCGGGGTCTTGGCCTATGCCCGGCTCCATCAGGGCTATATCGCCCTCTTTCGGGGCGACCTCGAGCTGGCCCTTGCCCGCGGCGAAGAAAGCCTGGCGACCTGCGACGCGGTCCCGCAGGGGTTCAGTTGCAATGGCGCCTTCTGGCTGCTGGCGCGGGCGACGCTGGAGGGGGGAGACGACGACCGGGCAACGGAGCTGCACGAGCGCCTGCTGGCGTCGGCCCGCGCCGGGGGTGACGAGATCAGTCTCGCCAACGCGCACTACGGATTGGCGCTGCTGGCCGAACGCCGCGGCGAGCCACGCTCGGCACTGGCCGGTTTTGCCGAGGCGGCGGTAGTCTGCCGCGGTTTCGGCGACCGCTCGTACGTCACGGCGTGCATCGATGGGGCAGCGGCGGCAGCGGTCGCGCTCGGGCGGCTGGAGCCGGCGGTGCGGCTTTTCGCCGCGGCGGACGCCTTGCGGGCGGCGGTCGGGGTGGCGCGATTTCCGCGCTACGACCACGAGCAGATGGTCGCCGCGGCCCGCGCGGCACTGGGAGAGGAACGCTTTGCCACGGTGTGGGCAAGCGGCGCCGCGCTCTCGCTTGACGAGACGATCGCCGCGGCCACCGCCCTGGCCCACCTGGTGACCTCCCCGGATGGCGACCCACCCACCGTGGCAGCCGGACTGACCGCGCGGGAGCGGGAGGTCTTGCGTCTTCTGATCGACGGTCTGGCGGACAAGGAGATCGCGGCGGCGCTCGGCATCGCCCGGCGCACCGTCTCCAGTCACATCGAAACTATCCGCGCCAAGCTCGATGCCCCCTCGCGCACCGCCGCCGCGGCCATCGCCGTCCGCGACCACCTCGTCTAACTCTCCCGCCCCCCGCCTCAACTCACGACCCCCGGAATATTCCCTCCCCCCTTCCTCGTCCCCGTTGCGCACATTCCTGAGGCGCGCCGGGATGCGGTAGTCCATGCTCGGATGGGGCCACGTCGCATCGCCGCATGGCGCTGAGGTCTTAGTCGTGGCCGGCGCGTAGGACGTAGCGCGTTCAACCACTCGTCAGCCGTGAAGGAGCCTGCCCATGGACGCCAACCGCTTCGACAGCCTCGCCCGTGCACTCGACCCCTGCGCCGGCAAGAACTGGTGCATGGACCGGACCCACACCTGCGGCCCGGCGGGGCAAGACTATCGGTGTTGGGTGACGACATTCGGTGGCAACGTCTGTGGTTTGTCCACAGCAACCTCCAATGTCTGTTTCGGCCGTTACGAAAACGAGGTGTGCGTGCTGGCCGCGGGCGGCGGCGACCATTGTGCCAGTCCCTCCGGACAAGACTTCCGCTACGTCACACTTTGACAGAGGCGTGCCAGTGGGCGGAGAGCGACGCGGTAGAACCTCGCATTCGCATCATGCACGCAAGGTGAAGGGTGGAGCTGATGGATGACCGCCGCTTCGATAATCTCGCACGCTTGCTGGCCGGCGCCGGCTGGTCGCGGCGTGGTCTGGCGCGGGTGCTGACCGGGGCGGTGCTTACGCCCGTGCTCGGTCTCGGTTTCGCCGCGGAGACGGACGCCAGGAAGAAGGGCAAAGGGAAAGGGAAAAAGAAGAAAAAGAAGAACCAACCACCACCGCCACCACCGGGCTGTAACGGAGACTGCACCGGCAAAGCCTGCTTGGCCGACGACGGGTGTGGCGCGCCGTGCCTGAGCGGCTCCTGTCCTGGCACCGATGTCTGCACCACGGGTGGCTGTGTGTCCCCTGGCTGCGGTCCCGGCAAGCGGGACTGCGGGGGTGGGGTGTGCATCCCGGATGGGGATCTCTCTTGTTGTAACCAGGCCGAAGGGCGTTGCGGTGCGTCCAGCAGCGCGAACGACCTCCTCTGTAACCCGGACACCAATC
>JACCXM010000333.1 GCA_013697005.1 Chloroflexia bacterium
TCCGCAATATCTACCTGGTCCATGCCGACGAGGAGCACAACATCATCCTGGACGACACCTTCGAGGCGGTGCGCCCCGATTGGCTGTCGCAAGATATGGGCTGCAACTTGGCGGAGACGCCGGACAATACCCAGTACGAACCGTAGGACGAGGGTGATAGGGTCATAATCACCCGCCGGAGGCACCCGTGTTGGACGGCGTCTTCAACGCCCTCTATCAGTTCCAGGTCAGTTTCTCGTTTCTGCTGCTGTCGGCCATCGGTCTGGCCGTGATCTTCGGCATGATGGGCGTCATCAATCTCGCCCATGGCGAGTTCATGATGCTCGGCGCCTACATCACGACCATCGTCGCCACCGCCGGCGTTCCCGTCCCGTTGGCAATGCTGCTCGGCGCGCTTGGTGTGGGGCTTTTCGGGGCGATCGTCGAGATCCTCGTCGTGCGCCGCCTGTATGGCCGCCTGCTCGATTCGGTGGCGGCGACCTGGGCGGTCGGGCTCATCCTGAGTCAAGGGATGCTGATTCTCACCGGGCCATCGATGCAGGGGATTTCATCTCCGTTTGGATCGTTCAGCGTCGGCGCCACGAGTTACTCGTGGTACCGGGTCGTTCTCGGTGTCATCGCTCTGGTCCTGCTCGGTTCGCTCTATCTCGTGTTCATGAAGACCAGGTACGGTCTGCGTGCCCGCGCCACCATCCAGAACCCAGCGATCGCCCAGGCGCTGGGGGTGGACACGGCCCGCATGTACACGATCACCTTCGCCCTGGGCAGCGCATTGGCGGGTCTCGCTGGGGGGCTGTTCGCTCCGACCGCGACGATCGTCCCCTTCTTTGGCACCAATTACATCGTCGAAGCCTTCGTGACGGTCATCGTCGGCGGCGCCAATGCCCTGGTGGGAACTCCGATTGCGGCCATGCTGCTGGGTGCGGTCAACGCGGCGCTGGGGACCGAGTTTGGGCTGTACATCGGCCGGGTGGGACTGCTGCTCACCACCATCCTCATCATCCGCGTGCTTCCCGACGGCATCTCCGGTCTCCTCGATCGCTGGCGGATGCGGCCAACCGGGACGAGATCCGGGAAATGAGACGTGGGGGATGGCTCCTGTCGGCCGAAAACGTGGCCTTCGTGGTGTTTCTGTCCTTCCTGCTTGTCTACCCGCTGACGACTGACGAATTCAGCGTTCTCAATACCGCGTACTTCATGGCCATCTCCCTGATGGCGCTCAGTCTGGCCCTGATCTGGGGAAAAGCTGGCATCCTGAGCTTCGGGCAGACGGCGTTTTTCGGGATCGGGGGGTATCTTTACGGCATCTACACCCTGAATGTGCTGGGCTCCGGGGCGACCTGGATTGGCATCCTCGCCGGCGTGGTGGCCGGCGCAATCGTCGCCGCGACACTTGGCTATTTCATGTTCTACGGTGGGGTCAACGATGTCTTCGTCGGGCTGACCACGCTCGCCTTGACTTTGGTGCTGCAGACCTTCATGGCCCAAACCGCGGGGTCGGAATGGACCGTTGGTGAGGCCCGCCTGAACGGCTACAACGGCATGTACGTCCCCCAGATCAGCGTCGGCGATGCGCCCCTGTATGGCAAACCCCTGTACTTCCTTTACCTCGCCTTCCTGATCGGGGTCTATCTGCTCTTACGTTGGTTGTCGGGAACCCGCTGGGGGTACGGGCTGCTCGCTCTGCAAGAGAACCGGCCACGTACGGAGACATTCGGCTACAACGTCCGTCTCATGCAAGTGCAGGTCTTCTGTCTGGCCGGGGCCGTGGCCGCCCTCAGCGGTGTGCTCTACGCCTCCTGGGGCAGCTACATCGACCCCTCCTCGATGGGGATCACCGCCGCTATTACCCCGGTTATCTACGTCGCCATCGGCGGCCGCCGTAGTCTCACCGCGGCGATGATTTCCTCGATGATTCTCCTCAAGGTGTCGCAGTCGCTCGCCTCCAGCGCGCCGCAGTACGCGCTGGTGATCTTCGGTCTGCTCGCGCTGCTGGCCGTGCTCTTCGTGCCGGAGGGCTTCATGGTGGCGGTCTTCAATGCGCTCGACCGCTGGGTGTTCCGGCGCCCACCCGCGAACCACGGCGGAGAGACGAACGACGCAACGCCCGGCACGCGGCAGGTGAGTTAGCGTGGCCGGTGGCGGTGGTGGTGGCGGTCCACTGCTCGTTCTCGATGACGTCTCCAAGCGCTTCGGTGGGTTGCTCGCCGTGTCGCATCTCACGCTCACGGTGCGGCGCGGCGAGCTGCGCTGCCTGATCGGGCCCAACGGCGCCGGCAAGAGCACGGTGTTCAAGCTCATCATGGGGTTCGAGCGGCCAAGTGGGGGCGCCATCACCTTTGATGGCACGAGTATCGACCGCTGGCCGACGTGGCGCCGCGCCCGTCAGGGGTTGAGCATCAAGATGCAGATTCCCGGTATTTACCCGGAGCTTTCCGTTGCGGCCAACATGCGCGTGGCGGCGCAATACCATGTCCGCGGGGGACAGATGGAGGAGGCTATCGGGCGATTGCTGGCCCGGGTCGGACTTGCCGGGCTGGGACACGTGCTGACCAAGAATCTTTCTCATGGGGAACAACAGTGGTTGGAGATCGGGATGGCGCTCTCCGTCAACCCCAAATTGTTACTGCTCGACGAGCCAACGGCGGGGATGGGTCCCGGCGAGACCGGGGCCACGGCGCAACTGATCGAATCCCTCAATGCGGACGGTGTGACGATCCTGGTCATCGAGCACGATATGACCTTCGTCCGCCAGATCGCGCGCACGGTGACGGTCATGCACCTGGGGCAGGTGTTCGCGGAAGGCACGATCGCCGAAATCGAGGCCCATCCCGGAGTAACGGATATCTACCTTGGCAAGACCTAGCACACTTTGCCAGTCCCACGCGGAGGATGTGGCGATGCTCGATGTCTCGCATGTGACGGCGGGGTATGGACGCACGATGATCGTGCGTGACGTCAGCCTGGCCATCCAGCCGGGGGAGATCGTCGCCATCATCGGCCGTAATGGGGTCGGCAAGACGACCCTCATGAAGGCGATCATCGGGTTGTTACCCCTGGTGCAGGGCACGATCTCCCTGGCTGGGGCGGCCATTACCGCCGCACCGGCGAACGACCGCGCCCAGCGCGGGATCGGCTATGTGCCGCAGGGGCGTGGCATCTTCCCCGGCCTGACTGTCGAGGAAAATCTGGAAATGGGAACGCTGATCAATGCCCGGGTGGGGGGAGAGCGGCGCCATGACGTCGCCTTCCAGTACTTTCCCCACCTCGCCGAACGGCGCCGGCAGCGGGCAGGAACGCTGAGTGGCGGCGAGCAGGCGATGCTGGCGATCGGCAGGGTGCTCATCGGCCGGCCGACCCTCATGCTGCTCGATGAACCGTCGGAGGGATTGCAACCGAATCTTGTGCAGCAGATCGGCGACGATATCAAACGTATCAATGCCGAGCTCGGCACGACCGTTCTCTTCGTGGAGCAGAACATCGAGCTGGTGATGAACCTGTCGCAGCGCGGCTACGTTATCGACAAAGGACAAGTCAGCGCCACGCTGAGCGTCGCCGAGGTGACGAACCAGGACGCGCTCATTCGCCATCTCACCGTGTAACGTGCAGCAGGTAACTGGCAAGGAGGGCTCGTCGTGCGGGAGATTCGGCAAGAGGGTCCGTATCACTATGTCTTCAGCCGGTATGTAGACCCGGTCGCCAGGGTGAACCCGGGCGAAACCGTCGCCATCTTCACCGACGACGCATTCGAAAGCCGGATTACCCAGCCGGACGACAAACCCTCGGAAATCCTGGGCGCCTATCTCAACCCGCAGACCGGTCCGATTTACATCGAAGGGGCCGCGCCGGGCGACACGCTGGCCGTAAGAATCGAGAGCATCGAGCCGACGCGGGATTGGGCGGTCAGCGTCTTCGTCCCCTTTTTCGGCGGTCTGACCAGCACCAAGCTGACCCGGATGCTCCAGGACCCCTTGCCGGAGAAAGTCTGGATTTACCAATTGCGGGACGGTTGGCTTCAGCACAACGAGCGGCTGCGCTTTCCCTGGCGTCCGTTCATGGGTACCGTCGGCACCGCCCCCGAGCTGGAGGCACTCTCGGCATTGACCCCGTTCGACCACGGCGGGAATATGGATGTGCCGGATGTGAAACCGGGCAACACGATCTACCTGCCGGTGCGGGTGCCGGGCGCGCTTTTTTTCACCGGGGACTGCCACGC
>JACCXM010000342.1 GCA_013697005.1 Chloroflexia bacterium
CGACGGCAGTAAGCCCCGCCAGCGCGACTGGCAGCGGCAACGAGCCGCCAACGCCAGCGCCCGTGCTGGGCAGCGCCACGACCTGCGGGGCAGGCTCCACCGGCGCGGCCGCCAGATCGACGTACTCCCCGCCTTCCGTGTACGCCTGCAGATTTTCGTCGACGGGCGCCACGTACTCTTCGACTGGAGCCGCCGCGGTTTCCGGGGCGGCGTCACCCTGCCGATCGCGGTTTCTTCCCCCCCGATCGGCGCGCGCGACCTCGTTGTTCAACCCGGCGCCGTCGACCGACGACGAATTGCCAGGGGCCCGCGAGATGCGAACGTTGTCGGCGCCAGCGGCGCTGTTGGCGCTATCGACGCCATTGTTCTCGATGACAATACCGTTCTGCTGCGCGGCGCCTGGCGCTGCCCACCCGGCAACGAGCGCAGTGGCCACCGCCAGCGCGAGAATCGTTCGTTTCATGGTGTTCCCCTCCTCCATGCCCAACCAGATCCGCGGTTGTCTATGCCAAAACCGTGCCGCGGATCGGCCGCGAGTTCCCTCTACACTCCTTATAACGTCTTGCTTGACCCGTATGGTTTCCTCACCGGCGCGGACAACGGGCGTTGAACGGCCGGCTCGTCACACGTCGCTCAGGAGCTTCGATGGCGGACAGCGCTGATGTCATCATCATTGGATCAGGTCCGAATGGGCTCGCCGCCGCAATCCGACTGGCGCAATCCGAACGCACCGTGGCGGTCTACGAAGCGGCGTCCGTTGCGGGCGGAGGTGCGCGCAGCGCCGCGCTCACCCTCCCTGAGTTCATCCACGATCCATTCGCCGCTGTATTTCCGGTCGCGGCGGCCTCGCCTTTCTTCCGATCACTCCAATTGGAAGACCATGGACTGAACTGGATCGACCCTCCTGCGCTCCTCGCCCATCCGCTCGACGACGGGACGGCCGTCATGCTGTACCGCTCGGTCGAGCAAACAGCAGCCGGACTTGGCAGCGACGGCGCGGTCTACCTGGAGATGATGCAGCCGCTCGTCGCGGATGCCGCGCTGCTTGTGCAAGATTTGCTCGCGCCTCCAGGCGCGCAACGACACCCTCTGGCTCTGGCCCGCTTCGGGCCTCATGCGGTCCGGTCGGCAGCGGGTTTCGCCTGCAGTCATTTTCATGCGGACGAAGCGCGCGCCCTGCTGGCGGGAAATGCCGCGCACTCGTTTCTCCCACTCGATGCGCCGTTGACCGCGGGTTTTGCTCTCTTCCTGGCGATCCTCGGTCACGCCGTCGGGTGGCCCATTGCCAAGGGTGGCGCCGGTAATCTCGGCGCTGCTCTGGTCTCCAAATTGCAATCGCTCGGCGGCGGCGTCCACGTCAATCACCGCGTGCACACAGTGAGTGAATTGCCTCCCGCCGCCGCCATCTTTTTCGACACCGATCCACGGCAAATAGCGAGCATCGCCGGTTCGCACCTCTCGCCGCGTTTCCGCGCCCGGTTGAGGCGACACCGCTACGGCCCAGGCGTCTTCAAGATCGACTACGCGCTGGACGGACCCGTGCCGTGGGTCGCCGCGGAGTGTCTTACCGCGGGCACGGTGCATCTCGGGGGAAGTCTGGAAGCGATCGCCGCCTCCGAGTCCAACGTCACGCGGGGGCGTCACCCTGATCGCCCGTTTGTGATCGTCAGTCAACCGAGTCTGTTTGACGCGACACGGGCACCGGCGGGGCGTCATTCGCTGTGGGCGTATTGCCACGTGCCGGCCGGGTCCACCGTCGACATGACAGATCGCATCGAAGACCAGATCGAGCGGTTCGCTCCTGGTTTTCGCGATCGCATCCTCGACCGCCATATCATGACCCCGCGCGATCTGGAGGCGGCCAACGCCAATCTCGCCGGTGGCGCGATCAATGGCGGTGTTCAGGATTTTCGCGCCTACCTCGGCTGGGCGCTGGCGCGTCCATCGCCCTATGCCACGCCGAATCCGGCGCTTTTCCGCTGTTCGGCTGCCACCCCGCCGGGAGGCGGCGTTCACGGCATGGCCGGCTGGCACGCCGCCGAGTACATGCTGCGACAGCAGCGCGTGAAACCGGGTCGGAAGCGTGCCTGGGGGGCATCCGTGTAGAATCGCCAATGCGGCGCCCCGCCCGCGCCGGAAGCGCGCCGCCATGCCGGTGGCCGCGAGGGAAGGATCGATGCGGGAAGAAGAAAGCGGACGCCACCGCTTGCCGTGGCGCGCCAATCCAGTTATGTCACGGATCACCAGCACCGCCGCGCAACTCGCCGCTGCCGCAGTGCTCGCCACGGGCGTCATCGGCGGTCTCGCCGCGCGCAAAAGCAAGCACAACGGCCAGGATAACGGCAATCATGGCGGGAACGGCGGCGGAAACGGCGGCCGCAACCGGGACCGCCAGAATCAGCAGGATGAACCGCGCAACCCGGACCGGGAAGCGAGACGGCAGAACGCCGACGAGACGAGTCAGGATGGCGCCGGCCGGGGACGCAACCGCCAAACGACTGAACAAACCACTGAGGGCACGTCTGAAATCACCTCGGAAGCCAAGAAAAACAAAACCAACACCTCCGAAGCGAATCAAACGGACCACACCCCCACACCAACGCCAACACCAACGCCCACGACCGAAGCCGGGGGTGGAGGCGGCGGTGGCGGAGGTGGCGGTGGCGAACGGAACCGGGCGGGCAACGCCGGCAGCGATTTCTTCGACGGCCCACTCGCCTCAAAAACACGCCGCCGCGCCAATGACTTCGATAACCAGAATAATCTCGACGAAGAGGATGGCGTTTTCGTCGACGTCGATCCCGAAGGTGAGTCGGTCTATGAGACGGACTCCATTCTGTATGCCACCGGACCGGGCGGACTCGAGATTCTGACCAGAAATATCGAGTACACGGCGGCGCCGACACCGACACCGACGCCGTTCCCGCGACTGGAGTTCCCGGAACGGGACGGGCTCGATGTCTTCGATGACCGCCTCCTCGTCGCTCCGCCGGCACGAGCAAACACCACGGCGGCGGAACCGGCCGACACCGGAAACAGCGGCAACGTGGTCCGCACGAGTCCAGCCCTGCTGCCTGCCAATCCGGATGGAGGGGACAACACCATGGATTTCACGAGCTGATCGCGATGCGCGCTGCCCGGACATTCCTTCGTGCCTGAGATTCACGCTCCGGTTCTGCACCGGTTCACCTGTGAGTTGCTCGACGCCGTCGGGACACCACCGGAACCGGCACGGATCGTGGCCGATTCGCTGATCAATGCCAATCTGGCCGGGCATGACTCGCATGGTGTACTTCGCCTCCCCGCCTACCTGGAAGGCGTGCGCGATAGTCAGGTCCAGCCAGGGGCCGTTGCTACGCTCGTTTCGGAATCGGGCGCGACGGCCATCGTCGATGGCGCGTATGGCTGGGGCCAACCGGCCATGTGGCTGGCCACGCATGCGGCGATCGGCCGGGCGCGGGAACATGGACTTGGCGCGGCGGTGGTTCACCACTGCTATCACATAGGCCGGGTAGCGCCCTATGTCGAAGCCGTTGCGGACGTGGGCATGATCGGGCAAGCGATGGCCAATGCCGCGCCCGCCGTTGCTCCCTTCGGTGGCCGGTCGCGAGTGATGGGCACTAACCCTTTCGCCTGGGCCGTTCCCCGCGCCGAGGGGACGCCACCGGTGTGCCTCGATGTGGCGACCGCCGGGATTGCCGAAGGAAAGCTGCGGGTCGCGCGCGCCAGGGGTTTTCCGGTGCCGGTCGGAAACATCGTCGATCGCGATGGCCGGGCGACGACGGAGCCGGGCGATTTCTACGCGGGTGGCGCGCTCCTCGCCTTTGGCGGCCACAAAGGAAGTGGCCTCAGCCTCCTCGCCCAGTTCATTGGCCGCGGTTTGGCGGGATTGGATCCGTCGATGTATGACGGTCCGCGCGGTATCAATGGTCCGTTTATCCTCGTCATCGACATCGCCCGCTTCACCGATCTGGAGACCTTTCGCGCCAGGGCGGAAGCGCAATGCGACGCCGTCACCGGCAGTTTTCCCGCCGAGGGCGTCGACGCCGTGCTTCTCCCTGGGCAGCCAGAACTGGCCATGCGCGCCGTGCGGGAGCGCGAAGGTATCCCAATTCCCGATACGACGTGGAGAGAGCTGATGAACCTCGCTGAAAAATGGAATGTGTCGATAGCGGGTTGATAGCGGATTCCCGATCAGGTCAAGGTGGAAGCGGGGTCAGCGTTGGTGAGTGTCCGCCGCGATCGAGGGCGAAGGGATCGAACTTGGCAAACTTGGCAAACCTTTCGGGTATCGGGAAGACCGGGAAGTTCGCTGATGAAGTCGCTTGCGCCTGCCGGGCATGCTGGGTGGTGGCCCCCCAGGGATTCGAACCCTGAACCAATGGATTAAAAGTC
>JACCXM010000347.1 GCA_013697005.1 Chloroflexia bacterium
CACTCGCCACTATCGGCGACCCGAAACGCCTCGTTGATGCGCTCCAATGGAAAGCGATGGGTGACGGCATTTTCCAGCGGCAGAGCATCGCAAGCGAGAAGCTGCACCAGCTCGTCCATGACCGGCCAGCTACAGACCCATGATCCGTGCAGCGTGAGCTGCTTGTGCAAGATCTGCGGACTGGGATCGATCGTCGTCAAGTTGCGCTCGCCGACGAAGACGGAGCGGCCCCAGACCCGCGCGCAATCGAGCGCGGCGAGGCGCCCGGCGGAACTGCCGGAATAGTCGATCGAGAGGTGCGCGCCCTCGCCTTCGGTCAGATCGTAGATGATCTCCACGGCATTGGCGGTGAGCGGGTCGATAGTTTCGTCGGCGCCGAGCGAACCGGCGAGATCGCGGCGCATGGCGATGGGATCGACCGCGATGACGCGCGCTCCCGCGGCTTTGGCGAAAAGCACCCCGGCCAGTCCCACCCCGCCAAGACCAAAGATGGCGACGGTTTCGCCACCGGTGGGAGCGCCCCGTTTCGTGGCCTGGAATGCGGTGCCGGCGCCACAGGCGCAATAGGCGCCATCGACGAAGCTGACCGATTCCGGCAATCTAATGCACGACTTGGCATCGGCCACCATGCGCTCGGCGAAGGCGCCGTCGCGCTGCCAGCCGTAGGAGCGGTAGGTGCGGCAGTGGAGCATCCAACCCGCGCGGCAGGCCCGGCACTCATTGCAGCCGGTGATGTGGTAACAGGCGACCCGGTCCCCAACCGCGAGATGATGCACCCCTGGTCCCAGCTCGACGACGACACCCGCCGGTTCGTGACCGGGAATCACCCCCGCCGCGTTGGGGATCCACCGGTCGTACGCCGATGGCGCTTCGCTCGCCGCCGCGGGCGACGGCCGGTAGAGAAACCCCAGATCGCTGCCACAAATCCCGGCGGCGCGCATGGCGATGACCACCTCACCCGCGGCGGGGCGTGGTTCCGGGGCCTCGAACGCCTCCACGCGGCGGTCGCCCAGAAACCTGATCGCGCGCATGGCTACTCCGACACACTCGCTGTTCCCGCCGCACTCGTGTCAATGCGTCTACTTCGTCCAGCCAACCGTGTCATTCCGAGCGTGCGAGGAATCTCGGCCAAACGGCGCAACGGCACGGTAAGCAACGAGATTTCTCCTACGTCGGAATGACACGATTGCCCGGACGGCGTACTCAGAGTTACACCGTCGTATCAGTGCGCGATCGTGGCCAGCACCTTATCCATCTCGGCGGCGGCTTCGTCCATCGCCGTCTTGGCGTCCTTCTGGCCGAGGACCACTTCCTGCACGGACTGAGCCCAGACGTCGCCGAGCTGCGCGAACTCGGGCAGCGCCGGCACGAGCACGCGAGAGTACTCCTCGATCAATTCCTGGTAGACGGTGGCGTAATCTCCCCACTCCGCCATGTACTCGAGCACCGCGGGATCGGTCGCCGCCGACCGCCGCGTCGGGTTGATGTTGTTTTCCATCGCCGAGGAGGTGAGGATTTCCTTGCTTGTGGCCCACTGCATGAACAGCCAGGCGGCCGTCTTCTCCTCGGCCGCGGAAGCGAGACCGAGCGACCAGATCCAGATGTTGGTGCGGATCCCGCCTGGCCCCTCGGGGGGAATGGCATAGCCAACCCGGCCCACCACCTTCGATTGCTCGGGGTCCTCGAAGCTGCCGGCCATGTGGTCGGCATCGATAAACATGGCGACGCTGCCGCTCATGAAGCTCTGCATCGCTTCGTACCAGGTAAAACCGGAGACGCCTTCGGGCGCAAACTTCATCAGCTTGCCCCAATAGTCGGTGGCAGCCACCCCGGCCTCACTGTTGACAGTCGACTTCCAGGTCTCGGGATCCATCACCTCGGCGCCCCAGGACCAGAAGACCGTACCGTAGCCCGTAGTCGTCGATGGCCAGGTGCGGTCACCACGCGCCACGAACCCGGACAGCGTCTGGCCGTCGAACTCCATTCCATGCAGTTGCTCGGCGACGGCCAGGAGCTCGTCATAGGTGGTCGGTACTTCGATGCCTTCCTGCTCGAAGATGTCGGCGCGGTAGAAGAGGGAATAGCCTTCCTCATTGACCGGCAGCGCCCACAGATTGCCCTCGCCAACCCCGGTGCCTGGCTCGCCGTTCCAGCGGTTGACCGCGATTAGGGATTCGTAGAAATCGGCGAAGTCCCAGTTTGGATCGGTCAGGGCGGGGTCGGCGATGTAGTCGTCGAGGGGCTCGATCCAGCCGCCGCCGACATAGCGGAAATCGTCGATGTAGCCCGTCATGAAGACGTCGTAGGTGCCGGCGCCGGTGGAGAGAGCGAGCAGGAGCTTCTCGCGGAACTGCGTTTCGGGGAGCTTCTCGTACTCGACGGTGATGCCGGTCAACTCTTCAAAGTCGGGGAAGAACGGTTCCATGGCATCGGTGTACGGGTGCTCCACCAGGATGGGATGAATGGTCTTGCCGCTTTGCTGCTTCCAGTCGAAGCTGGAGGGAGGAGTGGCATCCTGGGCCTGGGCCTGCGGGGCGCCGCGGAGCCACATTGCCGCGGTCGAGGCGGAAACCCCAAGCAACGCGGCGCGGCGCATAAAGGCGCGTCGATCGATGCGCCCGGTGTAGAGCGCGCGAACCAACTCATGAACTTGCACTCGCGGATCGGCCATTGGTGCGATTCCTCCTCGATTGCTTGCCAGCATCTATGCCGGCAATCGTTCACAGCCGTGCCTCCGGCTGCCATCCCTTTGCTGGGATTAGAGCGTTGCTCCCGTCGTTGGAACCTCGCGGAACGGCGGCGAGGTCATCAGTGCCGCGTTTCTATCCTACACCGGTACGATGAGATTTTTGAGCACCCCGCCACCCAGGGAAGCCTCCATCGCCGCCGCGAAGTCGGTCACCGGGTAGGCGTCAGCCAGTAACGGCGTAACTTCGAGCATCCCGGAGGCGATTGCGTCAATGGTCTTCGGGTAGCAATACGGCCCCAGGTGGCTGCCGTGGATGGTGAGCTCCTTGGTGTCGCCGATGACGGTCCAGTTTACCGTGACTGGCTCGTTGAAGACACTGAACTCAACGAAGGTGCCGAGCTTGCGGATCATTTGCAATCCCTGGGTAACTCCCGCCGGATTGCCGCTGGCTTCGATGAAGACGTCGCAGCCGTAGCCATCAGTGAGATCTGTCACCCGCTGCACGGCATCTTCCTCGACGACGTTGATGGCGACATCGGCGCCGAACTGCCTGGCCAGATCGAGCCGGTAAGCCTTGGCATCGAGAGCGATCAGTTGACCGGCGCCCTGCATCTTCGCAATCTGGAGCATGCACAACCCGATGTTGCCGGCACCGCAGATGACCACCGTGTCGCCTTGCTTGATCTCGCCGCGGTCGACGGCGTGCCAAGCGCAGGCCGCCGGTTCGATGTAGGCCGCCTCGCCCGCCGTTAGTGATTCCGGTACGTGGTGAACCCGCGCCGTGGGCGGATAAAGGCAGTACCTGGCCATGCCCCCGTTCACCCGGTTCTGGAAGCCGAAAACGTTACCGAACTGACACATCCAGTATTTGCCGTCGCGACAGAAGCGACACTCATCGCACGGGACAATCTGTTCGGCGATGACGCGATCGCCAACCGCCACGCCATGCTTCTCGCCTGCGCCTTCGCCGAGAGCCACAACGTGTCCGGCGTACTCGTGTCCGGCGACGCACGGTCCTTCGACGGCGCCGCCGACGCCGTCTTTGCCCCAGAACAGCTCGCCTCCCAGGTAGCATTTCATATCGGAGGCGCAGATACCGCAGGCTTCGACCTCGATCAGCACCTCATTGCTGTCCGGAGCGGGGACCGGAACCTCCTCGACCCGGTAATCGCGGGGACCATGGGCCCGCACCGCCATCATTGTCTCGGCAATCATTGGTTATTGAACTCCTCAGCCGCGGAGAACGTCAGGACGAGCCGTGCCGGCCATACGTTCCAACGGCAAGCGCCGTTTCGCCACCCGTTGCGATGAAATCGAGTGCGAGCAACGCCACGAAAACAGCGACCATGACGGCGACGGTGAGAATAAGACGCACCTCTCGTTGCATCGCGATTCCCCCTGGAACGTATCGTACGGATCGGACTTTGCTGAATCACCGGCCCAATCCTACGACCGAACGCCAAGGTGTCAATGGGACCACGTCCGGACTCAACTCCAGATGGTCTTCCCACAGACCACACCTGCCGCCGCCGCGAGCAAGACAACGACCGCGTCAAGCAGGGTTAGCGTGATTGCCCAGGACAGACCTACGTTCGCCTCTTGCCGGCCGCGCCGGGGTGAAGTCAGATAAGCGAATGCCGGATAGGTGAGCGACATCAGGATGGTGGTGATGGGCGGGCCGCCTACCCACCACCACGAGCGGAGCCGCACACCGATCAGAAACGCTACGGTGACAGGGATCAGAACCATTGCCCAGGAGGCGAAGTCTTTCCGTTTTTGAGTCGCGGTCCGTGGCTCGAGCAGGGACAGGGTCGTCGAAGTCCCCCAAACCGCCAGGGCGTAGAAGAGAACCCACCCGATCCCGCGCGTCCACTCGGATGTCCACCAGGGCATGACTCGTTCCCGCATGAGCCCGCTACGCCTTCGGAAAACCCAACCCCAACCGTTTCAACGAGATCCAGCGTCCCTCGCCGAAGATCAGATGGTCGCGCAGCTCGATATCGAGCAGCGTCCCGGAAATCGACCTGTCTCTGATTGTCGGCCGCCCTATTCGTGCCGGCATAGGGGAGAAATCGGGCAACGTGCCGGATTCGACCCGCTCTCGTCAGAACCACAGGTCCATGTTCTTGCAAGCGACGCTCATTCGATAGACGGAACAAGATACTATTGAAAGCATTGGTGAGCGTTGCCTGCGATGTCTCACTCGACGTTGAGCGAGAGTCGCAACGTCATGATGGAGGAGCACGCTATGAATCTTGACGTCGTCCGCCCGATCGAAACAGAAGAACGCATGCGTGAACTTCTGGCGAAACGGAACGACGCTGAAGGTCAAGCGCGATTTCTTGAAGAACTCAGGCGCACTGTCACGGCGTATGAGATCCATTACGACATGCCGTCTGAGCGTATTCACGAGGCGATTGAGTCGGGCGAGCTTGTCGAGGACCGTGAAGTCGGCCATTGGATCTTCCAGTACAAACTTCTGCGCCGTGTCGAAGCGGAATGACCCGCATGGATGGAATTCGCTCGACAACTACATCCAGGTCCATGAGCGCCGTATAGCCGACTTCATTGCTGAAGGGTTTATTATCAACGACGGTCTGGTTCGAGATTGGCCGACGCCACACACGATCCTCATCAAGGGTCGCATTTACTGCGACCATGGGCTATTCCTCGATGTCGAAAAGTACCTTGAGGTGATTGATAGCGGGTCAGGCAGCAAGTGGGTGAGAACGGACACCTACGGTTACCATGGCGGTATCGAAGGTGATCAGGATCGGGCTATCTTCCGATATGACAACTTCCACGTGTATGAACGCGAGGGGCACAGGGATGCGCACCACCGGCACCGGTTCGAACATGACACTTGGCAAGAAATCGAGCCACCGGAATGGATCGGTGCGGAACGTTGGCCCCATCTGAGCGACGCCATCGCTGAACTGCGCGGTTGGTGGGAAACAATCGGGCGATTCCTCGACCTGGATACATCACACCCGAACATCACACGAGACCCCAGTAACTCGTGACGCGTATACACGCGTCCGGATCTTGATGGCAGCCACGTTCGCAACACCTTCGCTACGGCTTCGGGAAACCCAACCCCAATCGTTTCAATGAAATCCAGCGTCCTTCGCCGATGATGAGGTGGTCGAGCA
>JACCXM010000349.1 GCA_013697005.1 Chloroflexia bacterium
CCCTGCGCCAATGGCGTCAATGATGGCGCCGAGAACGACGTCGACTGCGGCGGCACGTGCCCGCGCTGCGCCAATGGCAAGACCTGCGTCAACCGCGATGACTGCGCCGGCGCATCATGTACGTTGATCGGTCAGTGCGGCTCGGATGCCAATGGGCTCTGCTTTTGCGATACCCCGGCGAACGGTGGGCCAAAGGTCTGCGACACCAGCGTTGCCACGGGCTCCGCTGTCAGTAGCTGCGCCCAGTGTCCCGGAGGCACGACCTGCATCGAGCTTGCACCAGGGACCTTTGGCTGTTTCAGGCCCTGCGGCGCCTCCTAAGTGACGCGGCGGGACCGTAACCCCTCTCCCGGCAAGTGTGCGCAGGGTGAGGGGCCTCCCGGTCCCCCAGAAGTTCCCGAAGTTCCCGAAGTTCCGTGAGTTCGATCCCGCCCCTTCCCTCCCGCCTCGCGATTCACGACTCGCGACTCAAGACCTACGACTCACTCAGCCACACGTCGTTGTGTTCACAATCGGCGGGCCAAAGGCATCGGGGCGAAGCGCGACCTCCCACCGCGGAGAATGGTCGGTCGCCCAGACGCGGACGGTGGCTCCTAACTCGCTGAGCGCGAGGCGCCGTTTCGCGTAGTCGAACTCGTCGAGTTTCGCCGTGACATTCCTGACCCACAGATCGAGTTCGGTGAGCCGCTCCTGCGCCAGTCGCCAGCCTTCGCGCTGTCGCTCCAGGTCAACGCGCTCCTGCTCCAGCCGGCGCTGCTCATCCACGGTTGCCGCCACATCCGCCCGAATCAGGGCCGCGACATCAGCATTGTCCTCATCGGCAAGTCGGGTCATCAGGTTGCGTTGCCGGCGAGTGACTTCACCGATCCGGCGGTCGAGCGACGTCACATCGGCGCGCGTCGGGTCCTGGGCGCGCAGGCGGTGCAGCTCAGCAGCGATGACGTCGGGGCACGTCAAGCGCTCGCGGATCCCATCCCAGACAGCGGTGTCGAGGATCGAGGCCATGATCGAAAAGTGGGGGCAGCCGTTGCGATCGCGATGATTCGTATTGCAGCGATAGAGCGGTCCAAAGCGGCTATTGCGCCCGACCAACGCCCCACCGCAGTAGCCACAGCGGACGATGCCGCCACGGAGCAGGAACGCCTCCGGGTTGGGGTTGTTGCGGACGGCCTGCTGCTTGTTGCGGCCAAGCTGCGCCCGCGCTCGTGTCGCGACCTCCGGCGCAACCAGCGCCGGGGCCACGTCCGGCAGGGAGGCGTGATCGGATGCAGGGCGGGAAGTGTTGACAACGCCCCGTCCCTTGACCTTCTCTTTCTTCCAGCGCCAAGCGGTGACATGTCCCGTGTAGGTCGGATGCTTGAGCATGCCGCTAATGGTGCTTCCGATCCACAGCGCGCGCCCGGTTGGCGTCGGCACTCCTTCCTCCGTCAGCCGTTGCGCCACCTTTCTTGCAGATGATCCCGATGCGATCTCGGAGAAAATGCGGCGCACGACCCAGGCGGTCTCCGGGTTTTCCTCGAGCCGCAGCTTGACTGGCTTCCCATTCTGGTCGCGATCGTCGCGCCAGCGGTAGCCATAAGGCGGACGCGGGCCAACGGTGGGCTTACCGGACTGCACGCGGGCCAGCTTGCCACGCATGGTCCGCTCTTTGATCTTCTCGTGCTCGATTTTGGCGGCGTACCCGCGGACGAACCGGATCAACTGTCCTTCGGGCGAGTCGTCGAGCGGTTCGGAGACGAACACGACGTCGACGCCAGCGTGATCCGCCTCCGAGAGAATCACGCCCAAGTGCACCGGATCCCCGCTCAGCCGGTCGATCGCGTAGCAGATGACGGTATCAACGTCGTGCCGGCGTACTGTCTCGCGCAGCGCGGACAGTTGTGGTCGCTCCCACAGCTCCACGCGGGTATGGACATCGGTGTAGACGCCAGCGACCTCCCAACCGCGTTCAGCAGCGAACGCGCGGCAGGAGGCCTCCTGCGTTTGCAGAGAGTAGTTATCCTCTTGCCCGGTGCTCGAGACGCGGGTGTAGAGCGCAGCGCGGTTGGTCTGTGCCATCGTGCTACCTTTCTGCCGTCCTCCGACCTGTTCGCGCAGGCGAGGGGCTGCCAGCGCCGCCTGGCTCGTTCAGGCGGCGCTTTTTGCTTCCACAGGCCCCTCGAAGTCGATGCTGTCCATGCTGATGCTGAATACTCGCGCTAAGGCCCGCAGTTGCGGCGCCGTCGGCATGTGCTGGCCGCGCTCCCAGTTGTAGACCGTCACCGGCGTCACCCCGAGCAGGTTCCCGAGTTCAAGCTGGGTCCAACCGCGGGCCTCGCGCAGCTCCCGAATCATGTGCCGCTTCGGCTTCGTCATCGCCACTCCTTTCCTCACCCCCATTGTACGCCTCTGCTATTAGTACGTCAATATTTTACCCCTTGATAGATGACTATTAGCGGGCTTATACTACGGGAGAGGGACAGGCAGCCCCTCGCCGATCAACAGGAGCGGCGCCGGCGACGCGAAACGCCAGCGCTCACGGAGCGGAGGAACCAGTCATGGCAGTGCAGATGCAGACCCGGCGCATGCGGACGGAATCGGCGGAGCGGTGGAGCAAGGCGGTGGCTCGCGCAGTCAGCAACGGCCTGGAAGTCTTCACCGTCGCCGATATGGGTGAGCGGTTCGTCACCAGCGCCAGCCAACTCGACACGTTGCACCG
>JACCXM010000356.1 GCA_013697005.1 Chloroflexia bacterium
ATCCCACGACGTTGGCCGCGGTAAGCCAGCCGAAGAGTAGTCCCACCGCGGGACCGATGATGGCGTTGTCGACGGTGGTAGCCCGGCTGTCCGGTGCCTCGCGTACGAAGCGCAGATAGGCGCCCCCGGCACAGACGAACCCGACGAAGATGATCGCCTGCGCGATGATGAACTGCCGGTTGGTAAACACGTAGCTCCACACTCCATTGGCGAGAAACACCCCCGCGGTCCACCAGCCAATGGCGCGGAACAATGGATTCTCGCGTTGCACGGGCAACGCTTGATAGACCGCGTACACCGCGCAGAGGATGAAGATGGGCCCCCAGATCGCAAAAGCATACGTCGCCGGGATGATCAGCGAATGAAACTCCTGGGAGATCGTGCCAACCGATGAACCGGCCGTGTAGGAACCGTAAACCTGAAAGATGGCGGTGAAGATGACCGCGAACTGGCGCGCAAAGTCGCTCGGGTTGGGTTGAGTCATCGTCGTTCTCCAGTCGGTGAGTGACGTCGTGCGCTACCAAGTATCTCGCGACGAGCGATCGCGGAGTGCAGCGCGGACAACACAACAACACCGCCGCCCAGTTGGGCGGCGGCGCTTTGACCGAAAACGAGTAACTACTTTTTGAAGAACTCGGCGTTGATCAGCGTGAACTGGGCCCATTGCTCGGGCAGATCGTCTTCGAAGAAGATGGCCTCCACCGGGCAGACTTCGGCGCAGACTCCGCAGTCGATACACTCGTCCGGGTTGATGAAATACTGCTCGGAGTCGTCCGTAGCATGGATGCAGTCCACGGGACAGACCTCCACACAGCTATTGTCCTTGACACCGATACACGGCTGGGCGATCACATACGCCACGGCACATCGCTCCTCGCCCTGGAGTCCAGGGTCGTAAGAGAGGGTGCGCTACGGACCCGCTTCCTGTCGCACATGCGCTCGTCGTTGACGAACTCGCGGGTGTCGCGAGTATAGCAAGCCACCATTGGACTCGTGGCACCAGCGGCGCGTGCCTGGGTGCTACCATCGCCCGAAAGGGACGATGGATCACTCGGGAGGTCAATGTGGCAGAGGCAGCGCGCGAGTCGCGAGACACGATTGGGATGACCACGGAGGAGATGCAGGCCTACATCGATGCGCTCCTCCAGGAAGAAGCCGCTGAAGCGGCCCAAGCCCGCGGCACCTCGCTCGAGGAAGAGCTCCAATCGGCAGGTTTCGCCGCGGCGCGCGCGGCCTCGTCGTACGCGATCAAACTTCTCGACGCGAATAACGCCTACATCGCCCGTTATCTGCTCGATCGGGACGTCCTCGCCGGAAGCGAGGGGTAGTGTGGACGCGAGTCCATCCCGGTTCCAGATGTCCATTGCGGAATTCTGCCGCGCGACGGCCGCCTGGCGCCGCCGCAAAGCCGAGGAGTACGACCGCGACGAACGGAATCTGCGCACCGCCGCGGCGCTGGAAACCCTCGCCGATTACATTCTCACCCTCCCCGCTAGCGACTCCCGTCTCCTCGAACTCCAGCGCCTGACCGGCGCTGGTGAAGAGTTCGTTCCCGATCAGCGCGTGCTCTACGAGCTGGGACGCTTCCGCTTTCATCAACCAGACACCGGGATCGACCCCTTTCTCGACACGCTGGTTTCGCTGGCGGAAGCCGACCGGGGGGAAGCGGGACATTACGGTGGTCAATTGCCCGAAGGCGATGATCCCTGGGCGTGACTCACGATTCGGTTCGCTCCAGATGCGCCACGATTTCGACGTGATGCGTCTGTGGAAACATGTCGAAGGCAGCCACGGAGACCAGCACGTAGCCTGACGCCAGCAATCCTTTCAGATCGCGGGCGAGCGTGGACGGATCGCACGAGATATAGGTGATGCGCGCCGCGCGCAGGCGCGGCAACATCCGCGACGCGTGCGCGGGAAGTCCGGTGCGCGGCGGGTCGAGCAACACAAACGGCGTCCGGCCGTGACTGCGATAGGCGCCATCCAGCCAGCGCTCGACGGGCGCCGTCTGAATCCGGGCGTGATCGAGACCGGCGGTAGCGATATTGCGCGCCGCGAACTCCGCGGCCCGCGGTTGCGAATCGACCCCGATCACCTGTGCGAAGCGTCGTGTCAGAGGCACGGTGAAGAGACCAATGCCGCAGTACAAATCGATCGCCATCCGTGATGTCGCCGCGGGTGGCGCTCCGGCCTCCGGCGCGAAGCGAAGCGCTTCGTCGATCAGCGCATCGAGAACTCCGGCATTGACCTGGAAAAAGCAGTCGGCATCGAATTCGTACCGTTCTCCCGCCACCGTCGCATGCACGGGGAGCGGTTGCGGCAGTTCCATTGGTGGCGAGGACGAGACTCCGTCGTCGCCGGCGGCCGCGCGCAACTCGATTGCCGATTCAGGTAGGCGGCCGGCCATCAGCCGCTCGCGGAGCTCCCCGAAGCGCACAGCAAGCGCGGGAACGACAAACGGGTCGTGTGGGAGATCGATCACCCGCTGGCTTCCGGTTTCGAGGTAGCCGAGCGCGGGCTGCACGGGGTCGTGCCGCCATTCGGCGCGTGTCCGGTATCCCCAGACGAGCGGCGAGGCGGTCATGGCAACCGGTTCCGGCAGTGTGATACCGCCAATGCGGCGCAGGCTGTCGGCGATGATGCCGGATTTGGCGGCGAGTTGAGCGTCGTAGCGCAGATGCTGGAAATCGGCGCCACACCGAGAGAGGAGTGGATACTCCTCCGCGACGCGATCTGGACCCGGTTCGAGGATCTCGACAATTGAGGCGTGGGCGACGCGGCCGCGCTCGCGGTCGATGCGGACGCGCAGCCGGTCACCCGGCGCGGCGCGGGAGACGAACAGTGTTCGCCCGCCCCCGTAACCCAGACCAAAACCGCCGGGTACGATCCGCTCGATGATGGTTTCGGCTTCATCGCCCCGACGGGCCGGAAGCACCATCGGCGCGATCTGCTCGGATTGGCGCCGGCGTGCTGTCACGTGTTTTAGGAGGTTTTCACCATCGTCCGCAGGCAACCCGTGCAGACATTGCGCCGCTTCGCCACGCCCGCGACAGTAATCACGCGGGACTGCACGTTCGGCTTGAACATGCGGTTGGTACGCCGCTTGGAAAAGCTCACATTGTGACCAAACTTGGTCGTCTTGCCGCAGATATCGCATTTGCCAGACACGTCGCGAATCCTCTCATACCCATGCGGTGGATCATGCATCACTCACAGCGCGCATCCGACTCCCGATGCGGGAGCCCACAAGCTCCTGATCTGAACGGCACTCGCGCGACCTGCAAATCTACCATACCGGCGAAAATTCGGACCATTGCCGCGGCCGCCGAGCGCCTCCACATACGTGAACTAGACTTCAACCTGCCCCGGCATCGCGACAGCAGGCGGTGGTTGGCGCTGACCGTAGCGTGAATCTGGACTGGAACGTCATAAACGATCACACCCCATTGACTGCTGGTGAGGCGCGGGCTCGTCTCGAGCTCGCGGTCGAGTTCTTGCGCCGGGAATGGCGTGATGGCTGGCCCGCCGGGATGGCGTACCAGACGGCGGTGGGAAGCGTGCGGCGGTTACAGGCGATCGCCGCGAGCGAACAAATCGCTGCCGATCTGGCGACGATTCTGGCCGATCTGGATGCGTATCAGACGCTCCCTCCTGAACGCCGCCCCGCGGCATTGACACGCATCGCCGCCGGTATCAAAATCGTGATTCCCCAGGTCGAATTCCTCCAGGCGCCGGCGCTACCGATGGGCACGCTCGATTCCACGCGGAAACCAGCCAAGGGGCAGCGGACACCATTGCCGCGTGATCCAGTATCTTCCCCCACACCGAACCGGCGAATATCTGGTGACGAGCCGGTCAGCGTGCTCAAAGGGGCGGGCGGCGCGACGAGCAAGAAGCTCGCCAAGCTCGGCGTGGAGACGATCGGGGATTTGCTCCTGCTGTCGCCGCGGCGGCATATCGATTATTCCCGAACCATTCGCATCGGTGAGGCGCTGAATCTTCATCCCGGAAGCGATGTCACGGTGCGGGGCCGCGTCACCGACGTCCAGCTTCATCGCGGACCGGGTGCGCCGCGGGTGACGATCAAACTGGCTGATGTCTCCGGCTGGGTGCGGGTGACTTGGTTCAACCAGTACTTGGCCAACGTGCTCCACATCGGGGATGAGATCGCGGTCAGCGGGGCGCTGGAGGCGGGCTATGGTCCGCTGTCGTTCACCAGTCCGGAATGGGAGCGCGTTGCGCCCGGCCCCGGCGGCGGTGTTTCGACCGGGCGCATCGTTCCCGTGTATCCGCTCACCGCCGGCCTCGCCCAGAAGTCGATGCGGGGATTCGCGCGTCAGGCGCTCGATCTGGCGTTGGATTCGATCGACGATTATCTCCCCGACGCGGTGCGCCTCGCCGCGGACGACAGCCTCCCCAGCCTGCGCGAAGCCATCGCTCAGGTGCATTATCCCGACACGACGGAAGCCTTGGCGCAGGCCAAGCGGCGCCTGGCCTTCGATGACCTTTTTCTGCTCCAGCTCGGGCTGCTGCGGCGTAAGCAAGAGCGCACCGCGTTTGATGGCATCCCCGTCGACACCGACCAGGCTCTGCTCGATACCTGGGCCGCGGGACTCCCCTTTCGCTTGACCAGCACGCAGCAGTCGGCGCTGGCGGAAATTCTGGCGGACATGACCGGCCAGAAACCAATGGCCCGGCTGCTGCAAGGCGACGTCGGATCGGGCAAGACCGCGGTCGCGGCGGCGGCCATGCTGGCGGCAACGGCAAGCGGGCACCAGGCGGCGCTGATGGCGCCGACCGAGATTCTGGCCGAGCAGCATCTGCAAGGGCTGGGCATGCTCTATGCGGCGCTCCCGGAACCAACCCGGCCGCGAGTCCGGCTGCTGACGGGCTCGACCCGCGCGGCAGAGCGTCGTGAGATTCTGGATGGAGTGCAATCAGGCGAGATCAACGTCCTGGTCGGCACGCACGCTCTGATCCAGGACGGGGTCACGCTTCCACGGTTGGGACTGACCGTCGTCGACGAGCAACATCGCTTTGGGGTCCGCCAGCGAGCGGCGCTTCAGGGCAAATCGGAAGGACTGTTGCCCCATCAGCTGGCGATGACGGCGACCCCGATTCCGCGCACGCTCAATCTGGTCCTCCATGGCGATGTCGACGTTTCGGTGCTTACGGAACGGCCCCCGGGCCGCATCCCCATCGAAACGCGCCGCTATATCGGTGCGGAGCGGGAGGCGGCCTACGCCGTGGTGCGGCAGGAGGTGAGCAAAGGCCATCAGGTCTTTGTCATCTGCCCACTCGTCGAAGCGTCCGAAGCGGTGGAAGCAAAAGCGGCGGTGGAAGAGGCCAATCGCCTGCGCCAGGATGTCTTCCCCGATCTGCGGATTGCCACCCTGCACGGCCGGATGAAGTCGCGGGACAAAGACGCGGTCATGAGCGAGTTCCGCGATCGCCAGCATGACGTGCTGGTCTCCACCTCGGTCATCGAAGTCGGTATCGACGTGCCGAACGCGACGGTCATGCTGATCGAGGGCGCGGATCGCTTTGGGTTGGCCCAATTGCATCAGTTCCGCGGTCGGGTTGGCCGCGGGGGAGCGCTTTCGTACTGTCTGCTGCTTGCGGAAGAGGGCGGTCCGGACAGCGAGGAGCGCCTGCAGACGATGGTTGCCAGCGGCGATGGATTTCTCCTGGCGGAGAAGGATCTGGAGCTACGCGGACCCGGTGACTTCATCGGCACCCGGCAAAGCGGCTTGCCGGAGATGCAGTGGCTGGAGGGACTCTTCGACACCCGGCTGCTGGACCGCGCACGGCATGCCGCGGAAACCGTGCTCACGGCTGATCCCGCACTTGGTGCCCCCGAGCACGAGCGGCTCTTGCGGCGATTCGAGACGTTCTGGGAGCGCGCGGCGCCGGAGAAAGCGGTTTGACACACGAAGCCGCCGCGTCAATAGACGCGGCGGCTCGTTTCGTTCGGGTTGCTAGCGGGAAGCGATGTCCGACACATCGCTTCCCGCGCGGCAGACTCGACGATTTAGCGGCGACGCAGTCCCAGGGACGCGGCCGCGGCGCCAACGGAGGTCAGGAGGGCGAACAAGCCGCTCACCTCGCCCGCGCCAACGCCAGTGTCCGGCAGGGCGACGACAGCCGCGCCGGCGGCGACAACATCGGCAGCCTTGCCATTGTCGGCCTTGCCATTGTCGGCCTTGCCGTGATCCGGAGCTACCGCATCGGCGCAGTGGGTATCGCCGACGGCGATGGCGTTCCCGACGTTGCCGCCGGAATTGATGTCGCCAACCCCGATCGCGCCACCATTGGCGCTCGCGGTCGCCACACCACCATTGCCCGAAGAGGCAATGTCGAAGTCATCGAGGCCGTCAGAGAAGACCCCCGCGGCGTTGTCGCTGCCGCCGCTGGCATCCGAAATGGCGGTGCCGGCGTTAGCATTGAGATCGATGACCGTTTCGTTGAGAACGTCGCCACCGTAGATGGAGACACAATCATCCTCAGCCGCGACGGGTGTCGCCATCAGCCCAGCGCCAACGAACGAGACCGCAAGCGCGGACCCCATGAGCATACGAGACAGTTTCACGTTAACGCTCCTCCCCTTCGATAACTGGCTGAACCTTGGACCAACCGTCGACGCCGCAGCGCCGTGCGCGTCAAGCTCCAAGTCCCCTACGCTTGGAACTCGCGGCCGCAAGGCCGTCACTGGGAGGGGTCAAGAGCCACGAGCCGACGGAGCCCATGCCCATGCGTTTCATGCGGACCAAACGATGGTGCGTGACACGCGTCAGCCGTCGCGTCTCCTCCCACCGCCTGGCCCAGGAAACCCAACACTCCCAGAACCACGCGGCCAGGCGGCGAACCGCCTGACAGTGCCCTCGTCCGCGCGCTTTCACTGACACAGCATCAGGGAAACGGTTGCTCCAGGACACCCATCGGAATCATATAGACCTTATGCCTCGTTCGTCAATACGTTTCGGGGGTGAAGATTCTCATTCTGGCGCTTCAGAACCATTCGGCGCCGGATCGCGCGACTCCCAGCGAAAGCGCGCAATGCCCGGAACTTTGTGCGCGATGACGATCGCCGCGAGTGCGGCGCCTACGCCGCCAGCCACCACCGCGGCCGGGGCGCCCCACCCCGCGGCGACGATTCCCGCCTCGAACTCCCCGAGCTGCGGCCCACCGCCGGCGAACGTGGCGTGCGCCGCGGCGACCCGGCCCCGCAAGCGGTCGGGCGTCACCAAATTGCGCAAGGTATGGCGCTGCGAGACGCTGACGGAATCGGCGGCGCCACTCACGGCGAGGAAGGCGAGCGAGAGCAGCATGTTCCGGCTCAGCGCAAAAGCGGCAATGCACAGCCCATAGACAACGATCGCGCCGAGGATGCCAACCCCCGGACGAGCCAATGGCCGCCGGCTGGCCATGACGGTCGCCCCGGCGACGGCGCCGGCGGCCGGGGCCGCCAGCAGTAGGCCAAGTGTGCGCGGTCCCCCACCCAGGACCTCGGAGGCGAAGATCGGCATCAGCGTGGTGCTGGCGCCAAAGAAATTGGCGAGGAAATCGAGAACCATGGTCCCCAGGAGCACAGGTGTCTCCCGCAGAAACCGCAGGCCTTCCAGTGCCGCCGCGCGCCCGCTGACAATCGGGGCGGCGCGCGCGGGACGCGCTCGCAGCACGAGCGCAGAGATCGCCACCAACCCAAAAGTGATGGCATCGACGGCGTATGAAATCGCGATCCCGGTCGAGGCCACCAGCGCGCCGCCCAGCGCCGGCCCCATCATCCCCGCGCTCTGAAATGCCAGAACCCCCATGCTCATGGCCGCGGGCATCGCTACCGTGGGCACCAACGCCGGAATCAATGCTTGCCGGGTCGGCGCCGATACTGCCGTGAATAACGAAGAGAGTGCGGTCAGACCGTAAATCCACGGCATCGTGATGCGACCTGTCGCCGTCAGCGCGGCGAACGCGGCCGCCACACCCATGAGCGCCAGTTGCGTCAGAATCAAGGTCCGCCGGCGGTCATAGCGATCCGCGGCCACACCCCCGGCCAGACCAAAAAGAAAGAGCGGAACGAAGCGCACCAGACCGAGCAGTCCAAGCTGGAATGGATCATGGGTCAGCTCGAACACTTGCCAAGCGACCGCGACCCGCTGGATTTGCGTACCAGTCTGAGAAAGAATCTCGGCGCCCCACATCACGCGAAAATCGCGATAACGCAGCACCCGAAAAGGGCGCTCCTGCCGGGCGCTGGTGTCGTCGGTTGGGCGGCGAGCAGACATGCCCTTGGATTGTGCCTCACACCGGCACAATGCGTCTCGCCGCGCGTGGCGCTCGCTGCACGATTGGTGAGGAGTTCGGTGGTAGAGTCGAGGACAATGATGCCAGGTCGTGCCCCGGCGGCGGAAACAAGGAGCTTGATTCATGGAATCAGATTTCGGCGCGGCGATGTTCGGCTCGGCGTTCAAAGCGCACGCCTTCCCCGCCTATGCCGCATTGCGGGAAAAGGGACCGGTCACCCGTGTCAATTTGCGCAGCGGAGAGGCGATCTGGTTCGTGACGCGGTATGCGGAAGCGGTCGAGTTGCTGAAGGATCATGACCGCTTCGCCAATGATCCCGCCAACGCGATGACAGAGGATGAATACGCTCAGCTTTTTCAGCAGGCGACGATCGGTCTCACGCCCGAGCAGCAGGAGTTCGCCGCGCAGACCGATGAAATCCTGAGCCGCAATCTGCTGGCGATCGATCCCCCCGATCACTCCCGCTTGCGCCGCCTGGTCGCCATTCCGTTCACCCCCAAATTCATCGAAGGACTGCGGCCGCGGATTCAGTCGATTGCCGACACTTTGCTCGATGCCGCCGAGACGCGGGCGCAGGAACGGGGAGTGCGCGAGATGGAGCTAATCGACGACTTCGCCTACCCCCTACCCCTGACCGTGATCTCGGAAATGCTGGGTATCCCGCCGGAAGACCGGGATTCGTTCCGGGAGTGGTCGCAGGCAGCCGTTTCGTTTACCCCCGCCGATCCGGCCAACCCGGAAGTGACCGCGAAATTGATCGCCTTCATCGCCTATCTGCGCCAGCTCGTGACCGTCAAACGTGCCAACCCTGGCGAGGATTTGTTGAGTGGGCTGGTGTTGGCCGAAGCCGAAGGGGACAAGCTCTCCGAAAACGAGCTGCTGTCGATGATTTTTCTGCTGATCGTGGCTGGTCACGAAACGACCGTGAATCTGATTGGCAACGGCACGCTGGCGCTGTTCGACCATCCGGAACAATTCGCCCGGCTGCGTCAGAACCCGGATTTTCTGAAATCCGCGATCGAGGAAATGCTCCGCTACTACGGACCAGTCGAGGTGAGTCTCAGTCGCTGGGTCCGCGCGGACACCGAATTCGGCGGCGAGACGATGCGCCGGGGCGAGCAGATCATGGCGCTCCTGGCCTCGGACAATCACGACGGTGGACAGTTCCCCAATCCGGAGGTGTTCGATGTCGAACGCACGCCGAACCGGCACGTCGCCTTCGGCACCGGCATCCATAGCTGTCTGGGCGCCACGCTGGCGCGGCTGGAAGGACAGATTGCCTTTGCCTCACTGCTCTCGCGGATGCCGGATCTCGCCTTGGGCGTTCCCCGCGACGACGTACAGTGGCGCGATGCAACCTTTTTGCGTGGTCTGACGCGGTTGCCAGTCACGTTTTAGGCGACCTCCGACCTCCGACCCGTTGGGGATTGACCCCGCAGGAAAGAGAACATATGATCTGATTTGTCCTGGAGCGCCGGAGCGCCAACCGGTAGGGACTCGCGGACGAGGCGGCCAGGCCGCGGCTGCCGGGAGGTTCCTGCCGTGAACGATTCCTATCCGACGCTGGAGGAGAGTGTCCTGGTCGTCGTCAAGGCGGTCGCCGCGCGACGGGCCCGCCATCGTGCCGATCCCACCTATGCGATGCTGACGGTCAGCGCGATTGCCGAGCGCGTGACGGGTATCACCCTGCCGCCGCGACAGGGCCGCGAGGACTGGTGGCTGGTCGGCCGCGTGCTCGATGAGATCGACGACGTCGACTTCAGTGTCTGGTACATCCCCGAGTCGCGACGCATCGGTCTTAGCCGGCGCGAGCGGCCGGTGCTGGTGACGTCAAAACCACCGTTCGACAACCCGTATTACTACGATGGTTTGCGGCGGAAATGGATCGATGCGGCCACCGGTGAGGTGGTCGCCGATCCGAACGTCACCAGCGCGCCTCGGTCCGGCCAACAGCCAACAGCCAACAGCCAATAGCCAATAGCCAATAGCCGATACTCCCCCCATGCGTGTCATCGCGGGGGAACGGCGCGGGTTTCAACTGAAAGGTCCGGCGGGGAAGTTCACCCGGCCGATGGCCGACAAGATCAAGGGGGCGCTCTTCTCCATGCTCGCCTCGCTCGCTGTCGCGCCGGATCGTGTGCTCGACTTGTACGCGGGAACCGGTGGCATTGGCATAGAGGCGCTATCGCGGGGAGCGGCGGCCGCCGATTTCGTCGAGCGCAACGCGGCCGCCGCGGCAGTGGTCCGCGCCAACCTCGTGCATACGCGCTACAGTGACGTCAGCCGCGTCTTTCAGGAATCGGTTTCGGCCTTTCTCACTCGCGCTGAACGCAATCGGGCGGAAACACTCCCCTACGATCTGATTATCATGGACCCACCGTATGCCGATCCGGAGCTCATCGAGATGCTGGAACGGGTCGGCCGTTCGCCGCTGCTGGACTCGGCCACGATTCTGGCGATTGGACATTGGCCGCGCGTGACATTGCCGGAACGCGCCGGCCGGCTCGAGCGGCTGCGCGAGCGCTGCCACGGCGATAGCTGCTTTTCGATTTATGAGCACGAAGCTATCAGCTATCAGCTAGCGGCTACAAACCAGGAGCCAAAAGCTGATAGCTGATAGCCGGTAACCACCACAGGAGACCCATGAACGCGCGACGCGCCATCTACCCTGGCAGCTTCGACCCGATCACGTTGGGTCATGTCGATGTCGCGCGCCGTGCCGCGCGGCTTTTCGACGAGGTCATTTTGGCGGTCTATGAGGGAGAAGAGAAACCGGGCGCGCTCTTTTCTACCGCTGAACGGATTGCGCTGGCGCGGGAGGTGGTGCTCGCGGAGCCGGAGGCGAACATCCGCGTTGACAGGTTCTCCGGCTTGACCGTAGATTACGCCCGCTCCCAAGATGCTGGTGTTATCGTGCGTGGGTTGCGCGCGGTTTCGGATTTCGAGTACGAGTTCAAGTTGGCCCATATGAACGCCCACCTCGCGCCGGGTATCGAAGTGATCTGCCTGATGACCTCCTCCGGCCACTCGTTCATCAGCTCGAGTCTGATCCGGGAAGTGGCGGCTCTGGGGGGCGACATCGATGGACTTGTGCCCCCGATCGTGGGCGACGCGTTGCGCGCGAAGCTCGCTGTTCGCGTTCGAGCCTGACATCGCGACGACTGGAGCGGCGGACGATGACCGACGAATTCACGCCTGATCTGGACGATCGAGAAACCGCCGAGGAAGATCCGGACGACGTCCTGGTCCTGCTCGATCGGCTCGAGGAATTGGTTGGTGTCGGCCGCCGCTTTCCACTGAGCACGCGGGTGATGGTCGAGGAAGAGGAGTTTCTCGGTCTTCTCGATCAAATCCGGGGAGCAGTGCCTCGCGAAATCCGCCAGGCGCAACGCGTCGTGGAAGAACGCTCGGACATCATCACGAGTGCCCAGCAAGAGGCCGCCAAAATTCTCGACACGGCGCGCAGCCAGGCTGAATACATTATCTCGGAGCAGGGCGTGTCCAATGAAGCGCGGCAGCGGGGCGAGGAGTACCTGCGCCAGGTCGAGTTGGACAAGCAGCGCTCGATGGGGCAGATCGACGACTACGCGCTGAATCAGATCGGCAAGGTGGAAGAGGCGATCCAGGATGGTCTGAATCTGGTCATGGACGCCTTGCGGGAGGCCTCGACGAATCTGGAGCAGGCCAAGCGGCACGTCGGCCAATAACCGCCAACCACGTTTGACGAAGAAACGTATCGAAAGTAGACTGCCCCGATTGTGCCGGATCGCATCCGGCACGGTTTTTCGTGTGTTTCGATTGGTGGGATTGCTCCGATAATGGCGACCGAGAGCGGTCAGCAGCGGGAATTGCGTAACGACACCGCGGTCAACGTCGTCGGCCTGCTGAAGGGTCAAACGGGAGCCACCCGGTCGTACCGTTTACAACTCGATACCTTCGAGGCCGACGCGGAAGCGGTCGCGCGAGATGTCCAGGGTGACGTCCGGCTGACACGGTTGCGCGATGGCATCATGGTCAGCGTTGAGGCAACGGGCTTCGTCCCATCGACATGCGCGCGCTGTCTCACCGAGTACGATCAGCCGTTCGCGGTCCGTTTCGACGAGGAATACCAACCAACGGTCGACGTGCGGACCGGGATCGACCTCGGTGGCGATTCCGACGCTGACGATCTGATCTCGCGGATCGACGAGAATCATGAGCTCGACTTGCGGGAGCCGCTGCGGCAGGAAATCCTGGTGGCGCGCCCGATGCGGCCTGACTGCGGTGCTGAATGTCCGGGGCCGGACGTGCTCGAAGTTGGCGGCGTTGACGATGCGAGTGATGAGGTGGTGGACGAGCGCCTGGCGGCTCTGGCGAGCTTACTTGGCGACGAGCGGATAAAAGAGACGGGCTAAGGGAATGCCGGCTTTGGGCCGGCGTGAGAATAGGAGATAGATCATGGGAGCACTACCAAAGCAACGGATCACCCGCCATCGTCAAGGCAACCGGCGGCGCCACGATTTCCTCAAGAACGTGCCGGTTCTGGTCGGCTGCAATACCTGTGGCTCGCCACACGTGGTTCATCACGTCTGTCCGACGTGTGGGTACTACCGCGGGCGGCAGGTCATTGTCATCGAAGAGCGGCGTCGCCGCGCCGAGTAAATCGGGGTTCGTTCGGTTCGGCACGAGATGAATCGGCGCCAGGGGCAGGCTACGCTGCCTGCCCCTCGGTAATTCCGGACCCGCATTGCGGAACACGGCCGATTCGAGCCACACTGCCCCATCCTCGGTCACGACCGAAGACGCGCCGCTCCCGGATGCACCGGCGCCAGGACCCGCAGCATGAGGAACGACGATGCGCAACGCGGCGATCACCGGCTGGGGGATGGCGGTCCCGGAGCGCGTGCTTTCCAACGCCGATCTTGCGCGCATGGTCGAAACCTCCGACGACTGGATCACCAACCGCACCGGGATCAAAGAGCGGCGCATCGTTGGCCCCGATGACAGCACGACCTCGCTTTCGGTCGCCGCGGCGCGTCAGGCGCTCGCCAAGGCGGGTCTGACCGCGGACGACATCGACCTCATTGTCGTCGCAACGTGTACGCCCGATCAGTTCCTCGTCTCCCAAGCATGTCTCGTTCAAGCCGAGATTGGCGGCAACGCCGGCGCTTTCGATCTCGGGGCCGCCTGTTCCGGATTCGTGTACGCCCTGGCGGTTGGTTCGCAATTCGTTCAGACCGGTTTGCATGAGCGGGTCATGGTCATCGGCGTCGACACCCTTACCCGTTTCGTCGACTACACCGATCGCTCGACCTGCATTCTCTTCGGCGATGGCGCCGGCGCGGTGGTGCTGGAAGCCACCGACGAGCCGCGCGGGTTGCTCTCCACGGTCCTCGGCGCGGACGGCGCCGGCTACAAACATCTCTACATCCCTGGCTGGGGCGCGTTCGTGCCGGAATCGGCCGAGCTCTTCCCCGAATACCGGCCGTATCTCCACATGAATGGGCAAGAGGTTTTCCGTTTCGCCGTCCGGGTCATGGGCGATGCCGCCGCGGAGGCGGTCGAGAAAGCAAACCTCACCTTCGACGACGTCGACATGCTGATCCCGCATCAGGCGAACATGCGCATCATCGACGCCGCCGCGCGGAGGCTGGCCCTCCCCAGAGAAAAAGTGTGGGTCAATCTCGACCGCTACGGCAATACCTCCGCCGCCTCTATCCCGATCGCGATATTCGAGGCCGCGGAGACCGGGAAGCTGGCGGAGGAGGACAACGTGGTGCTCGTCGCGTTTGGTGGCGGGTTGGCATGGGCCGCCGGCATGGTGCGCTGGGGTACGGCCGGCGTCTGCCGCGATCCAGAATGCCGCAAACTCGGGTTGGCGGCGAACGAGCCGGAGCGCGTTCCAAGCGGACAGTCGCCAGACGCGGCAGTGATGGAGATTCCGACGGCCGGCAATGGCTGATCCGGGCAAGATAGCCTGGATTTTTCCCACACGGGGAATGTTGGAGCGAAGAAGCGAAGGGCGGCCGTAGGGGCGACGCAGGTGTCGCCCATTTCTTCGCACCGCGACTCCACGGATCTCCAAAACCCGCTGACCACCCACGAGATGTCCAAATGGAACGGAGTGAAAACCATGAGCGATGCAACAGGGAACGCCACGGAGCGCGCCGGGGCCGCCGTGATAACCGGTGGCACGCGTGGCATTGGACTGGCCGTCGCCAAACGACTTGCCGCGGACGGCTATGACGTCCTGCTGACCTACAAAGGCGACACCGAAGCAGCCCAGACCGCGCAGCGCGAGCTGGCCGATAGCGGCCGTCAGGTCGAGGCGATCGCCGCCGATATTGCTTCTGCCGACGGCGCGGGAGCGGCCATCGAGGCGGCCATGCAGCATTTTGGCCGCCTTGATGTGCTCATCAACAACGCCGGGATCACCCGCGACACGCTCCTCATGCGGATGAACGACGATGACTGGGACGAGGTGCTCACCACGAATCTCAAAGGCGCGTTCCTGACCTGCAAAGCCGCCATCCGGCCGATGATGCGGCAGCGCTCCGGCCGCATCGTGAATATCTCCTCGGTGATCGGTCAGGTCGGAAACGCCGGTCAGACCAACTACGCCGCCGCGAAGGCCGGTCTGATCGGATTCACGAAATCGCTGGCGAAGGAAGTTGGTTCGCGGAGTATCACTGTCAACGCCATTGCGCCAGGCTTCATCGTCACGCGCATGACGGAGGGGCTCCCAGACGAGGTCAAAGCGACCCTATTGGAGCGGACGCCGCTCAATCGCTTCGGCACGCCGGAAGATGTGGCCGGGGTGGTCGCCTTTCTCGTGGGTCCGGACGCCAGCTTCATCACCGGCCACACCTTGACCGTCGATGGCGGTCTCTTCATGCCGTAAAGCTCGTGATCGTGATTGATGGCGACGATGGTCAACATCGTCGCCATCTGGCGCCAGTCTCTATGACACAGGGGTCCCCATATCATTGACATAGGTCGTAAACGGCCGATCGGGATCGACCAGACGCGCCTCCCAGAGCACCGTTGGCCCATCACTGGCATTCCAACCCGCATGCTCCATGTGTGACGCGAGCTCATCAAAGGTGATGCAGTCACGAGGCTCGAGAACCACTTCCGTATCGAGCGCGAGCGGTTCTGGACTCCCGGGGACATCCGCGGTTCCACCCCGTGTCACCGACGCGGCCCCATGCTGGAGGGTGAAACCCAGGGCGCCCTCCTGGACGCACGTGATTAGCGCCGTCGGGTGGAAGTGGCGAGTGACATATGCACCCGCATCCCAGGTGAGCTCGACGACCTCTAGCCGGTAGCCGGGAGCGCCGACCGGGTCGACGCCACCAAGCGGGATACCGCTGACGCCGACCGCGCCCGGCGTGGCATCGGGTGATGGGGGACCGCCCTGGGCGAGGACACCGGTGGTGATGAGACCAAACACGCTGACGATGACCAGCAGCAGGACCGGTAAGCGGCGCATGGAACTCCTCCTGAATGACGGTAGGTCCAACCGGCCGCCCCACTGGGGGCCGGTGATTCGGCTTTCTGGGCTTTCTCCGGACGTCCGGCATCGTGCCCTGCCCACAGCCTCACGTACGAATATCAATGCGCCATCCGTACGATGTACGCGTATGGGGTACCTGAATCGGCAATGGAGCACTCGTGAAATTGGCCGGGTTGCGGAACGTGCGCGCTAAACCAGTGCGTGCCGGGCGGCGATGGCGGCCGCTTCTCTCCGGCTTTCTGCTCCGAGTTTGCCGAGTATCTGTGTGACATGACCCTCGACCGTGCGCGGACTGATAAACATGCGCGCCGCGATTTCCGGATCGGTGAGGCGTTCGCAGAGCAAGACAAGAATCTCCTGCTGTCGCGGTGTGAGCCGATGGGCGGAGGAGTGGGACGAATGCGCCGCGCTCGTTGCCGCGAATGGGAACGCCGACGGCATCTGGTGCATGACCGCGAGCGCGTCGTTCACCGCTTGCTCGATCGGTACGCCGCGGCCAGTCGACCAATGCTCGGCGGCAGCAGCGGGATCAGGCAGCGGCGGCAATGTGGCGGCCCGATACCGAAGAACTGCCGCCCGTATCCCCGCCGCTTGCCCGACGAAATTCTCCGCCCCTTGCCAGGGCTGCGGCAGACCAAACGCCCGGGTCAACTGCCAGATGTTTCCGTGGAACGCAAAGCCTGACTTCTCGCAGAAGGCCTCGGTGGCGCCAAAAAGCCGAGCCGCTTCCCGCCAGCGGCCGTCCGCCGCGAGAATCCCCGCCACTCGTGACATGGTGGAGGCAACACACTGGGCATCGTGAAATCTCCAGGCGTGATCCAGTGAGGCTTGATAGCACTCGAACGCGGTGGCGAGGTCACCGTTGACATGAGCGGTGGCGCCCAACCCCAGCAGCGGCCGACAGGCGGACGGATGCTCGATGCCGGATTCCCGGGCGATCGCCCGTTGCTCCGCGATCGCTTCACGAAGATACCGCTCAGCTTCAAGCAAATCACCATTGTTCTTCGCGAGGACGCCTCGCAGAAAGAGCATGTGGCTGGCAGCGCGCCGTGCCCAAGGTGCATCACCGAGTGCGACAAGCGCGGAGAGCGCCCCTTCGATATAGGCATTCGTGAGGTCGGGCCCGCCAATGTCGAGCGAAATGACGGCGGCGAGCTCACACGCCCGGGCGATCCGCCCAGAATCGGCCGATGCCCGGAAGTGGTGCAAGCTCGCCTCGCAAATCTTCATGGCGTTCAAGAAATCCTGGTGCTGATGGAGGATGCGAGAGAAGGCCAACTGTCCATCAGCGCGCGCCGGGGCCGGGACCTCGACATCTTGGCCAAGCCCCCATTCCAACCATCCCCGGCCTTCATGCAGATGGCCGTGACGTTGCCATAAGTAGAAGAGTCCGGCGGCTAAGGCCAGGAGACCCGCGACATCGCCGGTCTCGCGTTGCCAGGTCAACGCCGCGCGCAGGTTGGCATACTCCACCTCCAGGCGGTCGAGAATCTGCTGCGTCTCCGGCAGATGGGGCGCCGTCCATGTTTCGAGCGATTTGACGAGATCCAGGAAATAGGCGCTGTGGCGGTCTCGCGTGGCGGTTTCTTCGCCGCTTTCGTCCAGGCGCGCCAGCCCCGACTCGCGGATGGTTTCAAGCATCGTCAATCGCGGCACGTCGTCGCGGTCCATGCGGTGGACGAGGCTGTGGTCGATCAGCGTGCCGAGGCGACCCACGATATCTGTATGGGCGTTCTGCCTCTCGCCGGCAATCGCTTGCGCGGCCTCCAGCGTGAACCCGCCGCTGAACACGGCAAGTTGGCGGAACATCGCTTTCTCGTTCAGATCAAGCAAATCGTACGACCAGTCAATCGTCGCGGCCATCGTCTGCTGGCGAGTCGGTGCGTCTCTGGGACCGTCGTTTAGCACAAAGAGGCGATGGGTCATCTGGGCCAGGAGTGCGTCCGGGGAGAGGATCGTGATCCGCGCAGCGGCCAACTCGATCGCCAGCGGAAGTCCATCCAGCGAGTGGCAGATCGCCGCCACCGTGGCCGCGTTGGTCTCCGAGAGTTGGAACGCTGGTCGGGCGGCCCGCGCGCGTTCGACAAACAGACGTACCGCTTCGTTCTGCTGGAGCAGCCCCAGCGAAGACTCATCGTCCATCGGGAGAGGCAGGGGCTCAACCGGTAGCACCTGCTCGCCTCGGATGTGGAGCGGAGCCCGGCTCGTGCCCAGGATCTGCAGGGCGGGACAGGATGCCAACAGCCCCGCAACGAGCTCGGCGGTGCCTGCTAGAACGTGCTCGCAGTTGTCGAACAACAGCAGCGTTTGCCTCGGGCGCAAGTGACGGGCCAGCTCCTCAGCGACCGGTCGGCCAGGAGTCGGAGTGATGCCAAGGGCGCTGGCGACCATCATGGCAACGAGTGCTGGCTCCCGCACGGGAGCCAGATCAATCCACACGACACCGTCGGCGAAATGCGGTGCGACATCTGCGGCGATCGCGAGGGCCAGCCGTGTCTTGCCCACGCCGCCGGGACCGGTCAGCGAGAGGAAGGGAATGGCGTCATCGAGGAGCAGGGAGCGGCCGGTTGCACGCTCGAAATCCCGACCGATGAATCGGGTTCGCAGGAGCGGGAGCGGAATGCAATCGAGCGGCTGCGCGTCGGCCATGATGCATCAACGGTAGCAGATGACCTGTGCGGATTTCGGACCTCGCAGGCGGTCATCCCGGCTTTCCGCATGACACGATAGAAGTCCCAATTCTGATCATTGGTTGAGAACAGCCAGGATCACTCGCAAACATGCCTTGCGTCCGGGCTGCGATCTCCGCTAGCCTGAAAGCAGACACCGGGCGTCCGTTTCATCGACCGAACCGTTCGCCAGTCGCCAGTCCAGCGGCTTCGGTTCGTTCGCCGCGCGGCCCCGGTTACTCCGCGCAGAAACCCCGCGAAAAGGGGGGACATGTCCGCGCACGCGGTCTGGGCGCTGGAGATCGTTCCAAACGATCAAGCCGTCGATCCTCATACCCGCGCCCTCGCGCAGATTCTGCACGATCTCGGGAGGCGCCATCCCGGTGTCACCCATGGCCGCCTCTACCTCATCTCCGGTGAGCAATCCCCTCAGCTCCAGCAATTGGTGCGGAACCTCTGCCTCGATCCGGTGATCGCCGAAGCGCGGAGCGGGACACGGTCCCATGCGGACGAAGGCTGGCTGATCGAGATTCTGCCGCATCCGGGTGTGACCGATGCCGAAGGGGATAGTCTCGCCGAGGCGTTGACCCGCGATGGCATACCGGGTATCCGCGTTCGCGCCGGCCATCGCTATCACATCGCCGATGCACTCGATGCCACCACGGTCGCCACCGCGGCCCGCCATTTGGCACATGACGTGGTCGAGCGTGTTTCCTGGAGACCCGCGACCTGTCCGCCCGATGAGAGCTGGTGGGATGCAGCGTTCATGCCGGACGCCGCTCCCGATCGCACCGTCGCCACGATTGCGATCCGCGCGCTCGACCCCTCAGCGTTGCAGGAGTTGAGCGCCCGCATGCTCCTCTCGTTGCCGCGTCAGGATCTGGTGGCCATCGGCGATTATTTCGAATCGATCGGCCGCGATCCGACCGACGTCGAACTGGAGACCATTGCTCAGACCTGGTCGGAGCATTGCGCCCACCGCACCTTCAAGGCGACCATCCGCCACCGCGAGCCGGGAGCCGACGACCTCGAGATCCACGGGTTGCTGAAGACTTACATCATGGCCGCGACCGACGCCGTGAACCGGCCCTGGGTGCTCTCCGCGTTTCGCGACAACGCGGGCGTGATCGCATTCGACCGCAATCACGAGGTCTCGTTCAAAGTCGAAACCCACAACCATCCCAGCGCCCTGGAGCCGTTCGGTGGCGCCAATACGGGGGTGGGGGGCGTGGTGCGCGATGTCCTCGGCGTCTCGGCGGAACCGATCGCCAATACCGACGTCCTTTGCTTCGGACCGCTCGATACATCCGCCGCTGCACTGCCACCGGGCACATTGCCGCCGCAACGAGTGTACGACGGCGTCGTCGCCGGCATCGCCGACTATGGTAACAAGATGGGTATCCCGACGGTCAATGGGGCAACGCTGTTCGATCCTGGGTACGTGGCGAATCCGCTGGTCTTTTGCGGAACGGTCGGACTGGCGCCGCGCGGTTTACGGCCCACGGAACCCTGCCCCGGCGATCTCATCGTCGTGACCGGCGGCCGCGCCGGCCGCGATGGTATTCATGGCGCAACCTTTTCCTCCGATGTCCTGGGCACGAGTCACGCCGAGCTCGGCAGCGTCGTCCAGATCGGCGATCCCATCGTCGAGAAACGCCTCGCCGATGCGCTCCCCCGCGCCCGCGACCTGGGTCTGTACAGTGCGATCACGGACTGCGGCGCGGGTGGACTCTCGTCGGCCGTGGGTGAGATGGCCAGTGTGCTGGGCGCCGAGGTCGAGCTAGACCGCGTGCCGCTCAAGTACGACGGACTGCGCCCGTGGGAAATCTGGCTCTCCGAGGCGCAAGAACGCATGGTGCTCGCGGTGCCTCCCCATCACTGGCCCGCGCTGCACGACGTTTTTGCCGCCGAGGGCGTCGAGGCCACGTCGATCGGACGCTTTACCGGCGACGGTCAATTGCGCGTCCGCTATGACGAGCAGATCGTTGCCGATCTCGATTGCGCGTTCCTCCACGACGGCATGCCTATCCGCCAGCTCGAAAGCGTCTGGCCCACACCGTCGCCCATCTACTCCTCCATTGCCCCCGAAACAGATTTGACCCGGCTCCTCGAACGCGCCCTGTCCGACCCGAACGTGGCCTCCAAAGAACCGATCGTCCGCCATTACGATCATGAAGTCCAGGGCCGCACGGTCGGCAAACCCTTCGTCGGACCATTCGACATCGGTGCGGCCGACGCGGCGGTCATGCGGCCGGTGGCGCGTTCGTGGCGGGGACTGGCCGTCGGCTGCGGCATCAACCCCTGGTATGGCGAGATCGATCCCTATGCGATGGCCCTGCTCGCCATCGACGAGGCAATGCGCAACGTCGTGGTGGTTGGCGCCGACCCGGCGCGTACCGCGCTACTCGATAACTTCTGCTGGGGTAACCCGATGCTCCCGGACCGGTTAGGGGGGCTGGTGCGGGCCGCCCAGGGGTGCCACGATGCGGCGGTCGCCTTCCGCGTCCCCTTCATCTCAGGCAAGGATTCTCTGTTCAATGAATACCGGCTCGCGGACGGAACATCGCGCCCCATCCCCGGCACGCTCCTCATCTCCGCCATCGGTATCGTGCCCGATATCCGGCGAACGGTCTCGATGTTCCTGAAACGTCCCGGCAATCTGCTGTACCTCATCGGTCTGACCGGTGACGATCTCGGCGGCTCGCTGGCGTTGCGGCTCGCTGGCCAGCGCGGCTCACGCGCGCCAGTCGTTAATTTGGCGACTGCGCGCCGTACCCTCTCCGCCATCCACCGTGCCACCCGCAAAGGGCTGCTCCAATCCTGTCACGACCTGAGCGACGGTGGACTGGCGGTCGCCGCTGCCGAGATGGCTATCGGTGGCGGTTTTGGACTGGAGATCGACCTGCGAAATGTCTCTACCGCAACGTGTCATTCTGAGCCCGCGGGCGAAGAATCTCGTCTTCTGCGAACGGATACCGGCGCCGGACGAGATTCCTCGTTCCTCGGAATGACACATCAGGGGCTCAGCGATGCGACGCTCCTCTTTGCTGAATCACCGACTCGGTTTCTGGTCGAAGTCGCCCAGGAGGATGCCGCAACATTCGAGGCAATCCTCGGCAAGACGCCGCACGCCAGGATCGGAGTCGTGCTCGCGCAGCCCCAATTCCGGGCAACGAGCGACCGCGGGACAGTCATCGACGCGGACATCACGAGGCTCCGCACATGTTGGCTAACCCCGCTCGCGGAGGCGGCGGTATGAGCGCTGTATTGCCACGTCCTCGAACCACCGCCCCACGGGAACGAAACCGGCCGCGGGCGCTGGTCATTCGTGCGCCGGGGACCAATTGCGACCGGGAAACGACGCTCGCGCTGGAGCTTGCCGGTGCGCGGGTGGAATCGGTTCATCTGGAGCGTCTGTTGGCCGGGTCGCGTGGTCTGCACGATTTCGCGCTGGTCGTGCTTCCCGGCGGTTTCTCGTTCGGCGATCACCTCGGCGCTGGCGCGCTCTGGGCACATCAGTTGCAGGCGCTGGGCGATCCGCTTACCCGCTTCGTCGCAAGTGGGCGGCCCGTGCTCGGCATATGCAACGGTTTTCAAGCCCTGCTGCGGCTCGGTCTGCTCGAAGGAGGCGCGCTCGCGCCGAATGCTTCCGGACATTTCGAATGTCGCTGGATCTGGATGCAACGAACCGCGACCGCGCACAGCCCTTTGCTGGCGGACATCGACCGCATCGCCATGCCGATCGGACATGGCGAAGGACGGTTCGTCGCGAAGGACGCCGCGACGTTGCGGGCGATGCACGTGCAGGGTCAGGCGGCGCTGGTCTACTGCGATGCGGATGGAAACCCAGGCGGCTACCCGGTCAATCCGAACGGATCGCAGGGGGCGGTCGCCGCGGTGACGAATAGGGCGGGCAATGTTCTGGGAATGATGCCGCATCCGGAGCGTAACGTGACCAGCGGCCAGGCGCCGGCGGGACGGCCAGATGGAGCGGGGTTGGCGATCTTTAGCAACGCCGTGCGTTTGGCGAGAGGTTGAGCGGAGCGATGTCGACATACGCCGAGGTCGGAATCCATCTCGACGACTCGCGGCAAACCACCAAACGGCTGGAAGGGCTCGTCGCGCGGGCGCGCGGGGCGGGAGTGCTCGCCGACGTGGGAGCCTTCGGTGGCATGTTCCGGCTGGGCGCGGCGGGAGCGTTCCGCGATCCGGTGCTGGTGGCCTCGGTCGACGGCATCGGCACGAAGGTGAAAATTGCCGCGGTGCTCGGTCGCTACGATGGGCTGGGCGCCGACATCGTCAACCACTGCCTCAACGACATCGCGGTCCAGGGCGCGCGGCCCCTCTTTTTCCTCGATTACCTGGCGCTGCACCGTGCCGACCCGCAAATCGTCACGACGCTCGTCGCGAGTGTCGCCGCGGCCTGTGTCGAGGCCGGCTGTTCGCTGCTGGGTGGCGAGACAGCGGAGATGCCCGACGTCTACCCACCGGGAGAGTTCGACGTCGCGGGGTTCATCATCGGGGTGCTGGATCGCTCCGAAATTGGCGCCAACGGCGTCCCGTCGCCTGGCGACGTCCTCCTCGGTCTACGCTCGCATGGGTTGCATACCAATGGCTACAGTCTGGCCCGGCGGGCGCTGCCGTTTGACACCTGGGACGCATTCGATCCCGAGCTGGGAATGACTATCGGCGACGCCCTGCTCGTGCCGCATCGCTCGTATCTGCCTGAGATTCAGGCGCTTATTGGCGCTGGTGCGTGCGCCTTTGCGCACATCACCGGCGGCGCCCAGCCCGAGAATATCGCTCGTGTCATACCCGAGCATCTCGCGGCTGAGATCGACACGCGTGCCTGGGAAACGCCGGTGATTTTTCAGCGAATCGCCAGCGGCGCGTCTGTTTCACCCGATGAGATGTATCGAGTTTTCAACATGGGAATCGGGCTGGTGGCTATCGTGCCCGGCGACCGCGTCGATGGTGCGATCGAAGCGGTGCCCGAGGTCATTGTCATAGGACAGATCGTGCCGCGTGGCGACGGCGAGGCCGTGCGTCTGCTGGGGCTCGACGGCTGAACGCGGAGGTGCGAATGGAGACGAGTATGGGCATGGGCGGCGAACAAACGACGAGACGCGGATCACAACTGGCCGAAGGAAAGACCAAGATCGTCTATGCCGATGCTGCCGACCCGGCATTGGCGGTCATCGTCCACAAGGACGACATTACCGCCGGTGACGGCGCGCGTCGTGACACGCTGCCGGGCAAAGCTGCCCTCAGCGGACGCACGACGTCGAATGTCTTCCGCCTCCTGCGCGAGTCCGGGATTCCGACCCACTTCGTCGAAGCCGTGGCCGATGACGAGATGATCGTCCGCCGTTGCGACATGATCCCTCTCGAAGTCGTCATGCGCCGCATCGCCACCGGCTCGTATCTGAAGCGCAATCCAGTGTCCGAAGGCACGCGCTTCGACCCGACGGTTGTCGAGCTCTTCTTCAAGGACGACGACAACCACGATCCGCTCGTCGACGATGCCTGGATTCAGGAACATGGCGTCGCCAGCGGGGAAGAGATCACGCTGCTTAAAGAAACCGGGCGTCATGTTTTCGCGACGTTAGAGGAGGCCTGGGCCGAACAGGACGTCCAGCTTGTCGATCTCAAAATCGAGTTCGGACGCGATGCCGTTGGGGAATTGCTCGTTGCCGACGTGATCGACAACGACTCCTGGCGTATCTGGCCGGGTGGCCGCAAGGAAGCGATGCTCGACAAACAAGTCTATCGCGATACCACGGAAGTGACGGACGAAGCGCTGCGCCGCGTGCTTGCCAACTACAAACAGGTGGCGGCGCTCACCGATGCGTTCGCGGGAGGGGAGCCGGCAGGTTTCGCCGTCGGACTCCGGGCCGACAAACCGCAGGAGGCATGCGGGGTGTTTGGAATCTGGGGTGGCAGCGCCGACGTCGCCCGCACCACGCTGCTGGGTCTGATGGCGCTCCAGCACCGGGGACAGGAAAGCGCCGGGCTCGCGGTCCTGGAGGAGAACCGGATTCGGGTGGCGCTCGGGATGGGCCGGGTCGACCAGATTTTTCGCCCCGACGAAGTCGACGCCCTGATTGGGGTCGCCGCCATCGGTCACACCCGCTACTCGACCACCGGCAGCTCGCGAATCGAGAACGCGCAACCAATTCTGGTCGAGACCGGCGAGCAGGCGCTGGCGCTGGCGCACAATGGCAATATCGTCAATCCGCTCGAATTGCGGCGGCTAGTGCGCGAGCGCGGTGTCGAACCATCCACGGGGTCGGACAGCGAGCTCCTCGCCCTCCTCATCCTGCACGGCCAGGGCACCTGGGAAGAGCGCATCCGGCGCATGATGGAGCTGGCCTCCGGCGCCTACTCCCTGACGATTCTCACCAATGACGCGCTGTTTGCCGTGCGCGATCCCTTTGGGTTGCGTCCGCTCTGTCTCGGCTGGCGCGACGATCACTGGATGGTGGCCTCGGAAAGCTGCGCGCTAGATACGGTGAGCGCGGATTTGGTGCGGGATGTCCAACCAGGTGAAATCCTACGTCTCGACGGGGCCGGTCTCCGCTCCGATCTGATGGCGGATCCACCGCAACCCGCCCTCTGCGTGTTCGAGCAGATCTATTTTGCGCGGCCGGACAGCGTGCTTGACGGCCAAACCGCGTTCGACTCGCGGGTGGCGATGGGTCGCGAGCTGGCCAAGGAACACCCGGCGCAGGCCGATCTGGTGATCGGCGTCCCCGATTCCGGGGTGCCGGCGGCGATCGGTTACGCGCAGGAGATGGGACTGCCCCTCAGCGAGGGGCTGGTCAAAAACCGCTACGTCGGCCGCACCTTCATCCAGCCCGACCAGCACTCGCGCCAATCCGGCATCCGGCTGAAGTTCAATCCGCTGCGCGGTGCGGTCAAGGACAAACGGGTCGTCATCGTCGACGACAGCGTGGTGCGTGGCAACACCATGCCCCAGATCGTGGACTTGCTGCGCCGGGGCGGCGCCACCGCCATCCATCTGCGCATTTCCGCGCCACCGATCGCCCACACTTGCCATTTCGGTATCGACATGGGCGAGAGCGAGAGTCTGCTCGCGCATGGCCGCGACCTGGAGCAGATTCGCCGTCATCTCGGGGCGGATACCCTGGGCTATCTCAGTCTCGATGGGCTGTTGCGCGCGGCCGGCGAGCGCAACCGCTGCCTGGGCTGCCTCACCGGGCATTACCCGATCCCGGTCCATACCGCCTCCGCCAAGGACGCGCTGGAAACTGATCGTGCCCGTGACGGCACCGCGCCACTGCGGACGGCAAACGCGCGATGATGCCATCCATTCCGGCTGGCGCAACGGGAAATCCATATTCGGTGCTCGTCGTCGGGTCGGGCGCGCGCGAGCACGCGCTGGTGTGGGCGCTTTCGCGGTCACCTTCGGTCAGCGAGATTTGGGCAGCGCCGGGGAACCCCGGCATCGCCGATCTTGCTCACGTCGTCGATTTCTCCGCCGGCGACGTGGAAGGGATCGCGGTTTGGGCGCGGGCGCACGATGTCGGGCTCGTCGTCGTCGGGCCGGAGGCGCCGCTGGCACTGGGGCTCGTGGACATACTCCAGGCGCGGGGGATTGCCGTTTTTGGTCCGACTCGGGCCGCGGCAGAGCTCGAATGGTCGAAAGCGTTTGCCAAAGACTTCATGCGCCGCCACGGAATCCCCACCGCCTCGTTTGGCGTCTTTACGGACCTCTCAGCGGCGCTCGCCTTCGCGCGAAGCGCGGCCTATCCCCTGGTAATCAAGGCTGACGGTCTCGCGGCGGGGAAGGGAGTCCTCATCTGTGCCACGACCGGCGAGGCGGACACGGCGATTCGTTCTTTGCTCCTGGACCGGGCGTTCGGGGCGGCTGGCGAGCGGATCGTCATCGAGACATTCCTCGAAGGCGAGGAGCTGAGTGTCATCGCCCTCGTCGACGGTGAGCGGATCGCGATCCTGCCCCCGGCGCGCGATTATAAACGGCTCGCGGACGGTAACCTGGGCCCCAACACCGGAGGAATGGGCAGCTACGCGCCGGTCAACGATCTCGATTCAGACCTGCTGCGCACCGTGCGCGACACGATCCTTGAACCAACCGTCGCCGGGCTCCGCGCCGAAGGGAGGCCCTATTGTGGCGCGCTCTACGCCGGTCTGATGCTAACCCGCGATGGCCCGATGGCGCTGGAGTTCAACTGCCGCTTCGGCGATCCCGAAACGCAAGTCATCCTGCCACTGCTCGGCGGCGATCTAGCCGCGCTGCTGCGCTCCTGTGCCGAGGGGAGACTCGATCCGGACAGTATCGCCACGTTGCCGGGAGCGGCGGTCTGCGTCGTCCTGGCTGCCGCGGGCTATCCCTCGAGCCCTCGGAGCGGTGATGCGATTGATGGCATCGTGGAGGCGCTTGGCGATGGGGCGCTCGTCTTCCAAGCCGGAACAGACGTACGCGACGGCCAGCTCGTCACCGCCGGCGGCCGCGTGCTCTCGGTCGTGGGCAGGGGATCCGATCTCGCTCAGGCGGCGGCGCACGCCTACACCGCGGCCGGCATGATCCATTTTTCCGGCAAGCTGATGCGCCGCGATATCGCGATGACCCCGGCCCTCCACCCGGCGTGAAGCGGATCGCGGTTCTCGCCTCCGGCTCAGGCACCAACCTGCAGGCGCTGCTCGATGCCAGCTGTACTGGTGCGCTCAACGCGGAGATCGCCGTTGTCGTCAGCCACCGCGGCGATTGCGGGGCGCTGCCGCGGGCCCTCGCGGCGGGTGTCGCCGCGGTGTCATTGCCCCTGGCGGACCTTCGCGATCCAGCAGTGCGCGCGGCATACGATCGGCAGCTTGCGGACATCCTGACCGTCTTTGCCCCGGACTTGATCGTTCTGGCCGGCTGGATGCTGATCCTCAGCCCGCTGTTTCTCGACCGCTTTCCGGGGCGGATCATCAATGTTCACCCCGCGTTGCTTCCTGACGGAGTTGGGGCCGAGGTCTTCACCAGCCAGGGAACGCTGCCGGTGCTGCGTGGCCCGCGGACCGTCCGCGATGCGTTGCGGCACGGTTTCCCAATCACTGGCGCGACCGTCCACTACGTTACGATCACCGTCGACACGGGACCGGTCATTTTGCGCGAGGAAGTACCGATCCTCGCCGGTGATACTGAGCAGACACTGCACGAGCGAATCAAGCGGCTCGAGCACCGCTTGTTGCCACGCGCGGTGGGCATGGCATTGGCCGGAGTACCAGGGGAGGAGCATTGACGGTGGAGAGCGAAGTGCGAGCGGCGGATGGTTCCCAGGCACAGGTCATCATTCTCATGGGGTCGAAATCGGATCTGGAGTTCCGCGCGGTGATTGCCCGTGGTCTCGATCGCTACGGCGTCACGCACGAAACCCGGATCGCTTCGGCACACCGGGTGACGCGGTACCTGCTCGACATGCTCGACGGATATGAGCGAGACCAGCGGCCACGGGTCTATATCACGGTCGCGGGGCGCTCGAACGCGCTATCCGGGGTGGTCGACGCGAACTCGCGGCATCCGGTCATTGCCTGTCCTCCCTACAGCGACCGCTTCGCCGGCATGGACCTTCTATCCACGGTGCGCATGCCTGGTGGCGTGGCGCCCTTGCTCGTGCTCGAACCGGAGGGCGCAGCCCTCGCCGCGGCCAAGATTCTGGCTCTCGCTGACTCCGCCATCGCCGGTCGCATCAACGCCTGGTATCAGGAATTTCGGGCCCAGGCGATGGCCGACGATCACGAGCTCACCGGCGGCTGAACAGAACCCGGCGGCGCCTGGACTATGCTTGCTTTCTGTGCCGCCATTGTCGCGAGAGGTCAGCACCCGCCGCACGCCGATGACTGACGAACCGTTGTTCCGAAAAATTCTCATCGCCAACCGCGGCGAGATCGCGCTGCGCATTCTGCGTGCGTGCCACGATCTCGGCGTGCGGGCCGTTGTTGCCTATAGCGACGTCGATCGCGAATCGCTACCGGTGCGCCTCGCCGACGAGGCGGTCTGTATCGGTCCGGCGCAAGCGGCGCGCTCCTACAACAATATCCCGGCCATCGTCAGCGCGGCGTTGATAACCGGCTGCGACGCCATTCACCCTGGTTATGGGTTCCTGGCTGAAAACGCGTATCTGGCGGAGATTTGCGGGCAGGTCGGGGTGACATTCATCGGTCCCCGGCCGGAAGTCATCGAGCTGATGGGAAACAAAGCGCAAGCGCGCAAGACCATGCAGCAGGCGGGCGTGCCCATCATCCCCGGTAGCGACGGGCCGGTCGAGAACCTCGGCGCGGCGCGTCTTTTCGGACGCCAGATCGGGTACCCGCTTTTTGTGAAGGCCGTCGCCGGTGGGGGAGGGCGCGGGATGCGCGTCGTTCAGGACGAGGGCGATCTCGTGCGGGCGCTGCCCCTGGCCCAAGCGGAGGCGGAGGCAGCCTTCGGCAGCGGCGAAGTCTATCTGGAGCGCTTCATCGAGCGGCCGCGCCATGTCGAGGTGCAGGTGCTGGCGGACCACTTCGGGACGGTTCTGGCGATCGGTGAACGCGATTGCTCGATTCAGCGTCGTCATCAGAAACTCCTCGAAGAGGCTCCTGCACCGAATCTGCCGCGCAAAACGCGTGACGCGCTGCTCAAGGCAGCAGTGAAGGGCGCCAAAGCGGCGCGATATACCAACGCAGGCACCATCGAGTTTCTCGTCGATCCGAGTGGCTGCTCCTACTTCATGGAGATGAACACCCGCATCCAGGTCGAACATCCGATCACGGAGATGACGACAGGGATCGATCTCGTCGCCTGGCAAATCCGGATCGCGGCTGGGCAACGCCTGACCCTTAGTGAGCGGGACTGCGAACCCCGTGGCCACGCCATCGAATGCCGTATCACCGCGGAGGATGCGGCACAGGAGTTCGCGCCGGGTGTCGGCACGGTCGAAATGTATGTTGCGCCGGGCGGCCCCGGCGTGCGGGTCGATTCGCATCTTTACGCCGGATACCGGGTGCCGCCGCACTACGATTCGCTTCTGGGCAAGATCATTACCTGGGGCCGCGACCGTGACGAGGCGGTCGCCCGAATGGAACGGGCGTTGACGGAGACGGTGATCACCGGCGTGCCGCAGACGGTATCGTTCCTGCGCGACGTAGTTGCGGACGACGCGTTTCGCGCGGCGGAGTACGACACCGACTTCGTCCGGCGCTTCGTCGAGATACGCGCGAAGAGCGTTGACGCTGAGACCGGCGCGACGACCGCGGAAACTTGAGTGAAGAACACGCGAACGTCGGGAACGGCCGCGCGCCGTCATCAGGGGCGGATGCTGTCCCTTCAGGTCCTGTATGAAATCGACCTGACCGCCCACGATCCCGAAGACGCCATGGACCGGGCGTTTGCCGAGCACGCGCCAGTGGCCAAAGACGTGGTCGAACAGGTGCGATCCCTCGTCCGGGGCGTGGTGCGGCAACGTGTCGATCTCGATCCGCTGATTGCCGCGGCGGCACCCGCGCGCACCATTGCCGAGCAGGCCGCCATCGAACGGAATGTTCTCCGCCTCGCGGTCTTTGAATTGCTTCATGTCCCGCGCGTCCCACCGAAGGTCGCCATCAACGAAGCGGTCGAGTTGGCAAAGCGATTCGGCGGTGAGAACTCCGGCAAATTCGTGAACGGTGTCCTGCGCACGATCTTCGAGACCCACCCTCGCGCGGAAAAGCCTCACCCCCCTGCCCCCC
>JACCXM010000357.1 GCA_013697005.1 Chloroflexia bacterium
GGCGCCGGTCACGGGGTGGAAAGAGCAGCCGTTCCTGCGCGTGTCGTTCCAGGGGTACAACACGCGGGACGATCTGGAGGCGCTGATGGCGGCGCTGGAACAACTGTTGCCGCAGATGACCGCGCTCGTCTGAGGTTGTTGACGTCAGTCGCGAACGTAGGCGGTCTGCGGCCGAGATTCCACGTGCCTCGGAATGACAAAGGTGGGTTGGAATGACACGGTTTGCGTGTCGCCGCAAACAGACTCAGCTGCTCCGGATTGCGTAGAGCTGTTTCGTCAACTGAATGTGGGCCAGATGCTCGCGGGCGTGACCGTAGTTGGTGACCAGCCAGTGCAGGCCCGTTTCGGGAGCCCGCTCCCCGCGATAGAGCTCCTCCGCCAGATTCGCGGCGGTGATGCGAGAGGTCATCGCTTCAATATAGGAGTCGGCCTGGTCGAGCTGGCGGATGAGATCCTCGGCATTGTTGGCGGTGGCCAGGAACTCGGCGTCGCGGTCGCGATCGCCGGGAACCTTCGCGGCTACCCGGAGCACCTCGGCTTCGGAACCGAGCGTATGCACGACGAGCGCCGCGATCGAGTTTGTCTCAGGCGCCGGTTTCCAGTTCAGCTCCTCGCCCGAAAGGTCACGTACTTCATCGCGCAACTGGCCATGGACCACCTGAAACTGCTCCGCGATCTTGGCGACGACTGGGTCCATTTTCGCTCCTCCTGATTTCCGTGACACCATGAGGTGTCATGCGGCACGTGACCGAAGTGAAACGTCTTGGTCCGCCGCAGACACGGTTGCGGAGGACGAGATTCTTCGCCCGCGGGCTCAGAATGACACATTCATCATGGACGTGCGCTGAAGTCCTGTCCTCATTTTTCGGCGCTGAATGTTCAGCGTACACTTTACGGTACCCAATGGCTCATGGCGCCCGGAACGACCGGCTCCCCGCCGGAGGGTACGTCAATGCCGGCACGCGGCTGGTGCGGCCGCGGCGAGCAGCTAGATTCAGGAGTACCGGTTGTCCGTAACGGTGAAGTCCGAGGCGCCCAGGACCGACGCCCCCTATCCCTACCACAAGACGACGCTTCCCAATGGTGTCCGGGTCGTGACTGGTCCCATGACCGGGGTCAAGAGCGGGACATTGATCGTTTCCTACGCGGTCGGCTCGCGCTACGAGCCCGCGCCCGTTGCCGGGGTGTCGCATTTCCTGGAGCACATGTTGTTCAAGGGAACGGAACGCCGCCCCGATCCGAAGCAGATTTCGGAGGAGATCGAGGGCGTCGGTGGGGTGCTCAATGCCGCCACCTCGCGCGAGGGGACGAGCTACTGGTTCAAGGCGCCGTCCTCCCACTTCACCGCCGGGTATGACGTGATCGCCGACATCGTCCGTAACTCGGTCATCGAGCAGGTGGAGCTGGACAAGGAGCGCTCGGTCATTCTGGAGGAGATCCGTTCGATCCAGGATTCGCCGGAAGAGCTGGTGCACGACGTCATCGACGAAGTCGTCTGGGGCGATCAGCACCTTGGCCGCTCCATCGCCGGTACCGAAGAAACGGTCGGCGGGATCGACCGGGAGACGATGGTCGATTTCTGGCAGCGCAATTACGAACCGAGCCGGCTGGTGATCGCCGCCGGAGGGGACGTCGACCACGAAGAAGTGGTGGCGCTGACCGAGCGCTTCTTTGGCGATCTGAGCGAGCATCCCGCTCCCGACGAGACGATAGTCACCGTCGGCGATCAGACCGAGGCGCGGGTGCGGCTCATCGAGCGCGAAACCGAACAAGCGCACCTCTGCCTGGCGATGCCGGCGCTGCCCTATTCGACGGAGCGGCGCTACGTGCAATCGACGATCGAGGCGATTCTCTCTTCCGGGATGAGCTCGCGTTTGTTCCAGGAAATTCGCGAAAAACGGGGTCTGGTCTACTCGGTTTTCGGCTATTTCCGGCCGTACGCCGACGTCGGTCAGGGGGTGCTTTCGGCGGGTACCGATCTGGCGCGCGTCGAGGAAACGGTCGAGGCGCTGGTGGGAGAGCTGCGCAAGCTGCGTGACGAGCGTGTGCCGGATGACGAGCTGCTCCGCACCAAGGAGTTGCGCAAGGGACGGCTGCTGATGGGGTTCGAAGACAGCCGCTCGGTGGCGGCCTGGATCGGTTCGCAGGAAGCGACCTACGGCGAGATCAAGACCCCGGAAGAGGTGATGGCGAAAATCGAGGCCGTGACCGCGGAGGATGTCCAGGCGCTGGCGCAAGAGTTGTTCCGCCCAGACCGGCTCAGCCTGGCGTTGATTGGGCCGTATTCCGATCCGGCGCCGTTTACCCGGCTGCTCGAGTCGCTGTGAGCCGAAAGCCGTGAGTCGACAGTCGACAGTCGACAGTCGACAGACGTGAGTCGTGAGCCGGGTTGGGCGCCGCTGCCGGCGGCGTTCGATGCGGTGGCGGCGCGACTTCTTGCCGATTGCCCGGCGTTAGGCAATGACGAATTGGCGGCCGTGGCACTTGCCGCATTGCGCGACGACGCTGATGGCGAGATCTATGGCTGGATCGACGATGGGGAGCTGGTCGCGGTGTATGGTCTGCGCCAGGCGGGGTTGAGTTATCACCTGTGTTGGCTGGCGGCTGCTCCGGCCTGGCGCAACCAGCGGTATGGACGCTCGGCGCTGGTCGATGCGCTGCGCCTGTGTGGACGCAAACCGATGACGGTCGAGGCGGACGAGGCGCTGCAGGGCTGGTTCGCCAGCATCGGTTTCCGCACGGTGGGAC